>JACDNV010000001.1 GCA_017656425.1 Candidatus Neomarinimicrobiota bacterium
CTATTAGGGAAGGCGGTAGAACAGTTGGTGCCGGTGTCGTAACTCAGATTATTGAGTAGTAGGTAAGAATATGAGAGAGATTATAACATTAGAATGTACAGTATGCAAGCGTAGAAATTATACAACAACAAAAAATAAAAGAAAACATCCAGAAAGGGTTGAGTATAAAAAATATTGTAGATGGTGTAATAAACATACACTTCATAAAGAAACTAGGTAATTGAAATAAAGACAGGTGAGTAGCTCAATTGGTAGAGCACTGGTCTCCAAAACCAGTGGTTGCGGGTTCGAGTCCTGCCTCACCTGCTCTTTAAAAAGTGATTTTTATCAAGGAGATTTAATGTTTAAGAAGATTAGAGATTTTATTAATGGTGTAACTTTTGAAATGAAAAAAGTGTCCTGGCCAAGTTTTAATGAACTTAAAGGATCAACAATTATAGTACTGGTTTTATCTCTGATCTTATCATTATTTCTTTTTTTAGTAGATACATTATTGGCGAGAATAGTACATGTAATACTTTAGGATAAAAATGAACTGGTATGTTTTAAAAGTTTATTCAGGTAGGGAGAAGAAAATAAAAGACGCTATAATACATGAAGCAGAATTATCTGGAATTCAGGATCAGATTGGTAAGGTTTTAGTTCCATCAGAAAAAGTTATGGAGATGCGAGAAGGTAAAAAACGTGTTAAAGATAAAGTATTTTTCCCGGGGTATATAATTATAGAAATGGAAATGAATAAAAAGACAAGATATTTGATTGAGAATATTCCCGGTGTTATTAGTTTTGTGGGACCGAAGGGTCAACCACTACCTCTACATGAAGATGAGGTGAAAAGAATTCTTGGTGAGGTTGAAACAAAAGACGGGAAAGAAGTTCTTGCTGTTCCGTTTAAGGAGGGCGATCCGGTTAAGGTTGTAGATGGTCCTTTTGTTGATTTTCATGGTGTGGTTCAGGAAGTAAATGAGGATAAGAAAAAGTTAAAGGTAATGGTAAGTATTTTTGGAAGGCCAACGCCTGTTGAGTTGGATTTTATGCAGGTTGAATTAGAGAAGTAGGTGAAAAATGGCTAAGAAGGTAGTCGCAAAAATTAAAATACAAATAGAAGCTGGAAAGGCTAATCCATCACCGCCAGTAGGTCCAGCTCTGGGACAACATGGTGTTAATATTATGGAGTTTTGTAAAGCATTTAATGCTAAAACTCAGGATCAAGCTGGAATGATTATCCCGGTGATAATAACTGTTTATTCAGATAGGTCTTTTACGTTTATTACAAAAACTCCACCTGCGGCTGTATTATTGAAAAAGGCAGCAAAAATTGAGAAAGGAAGTGGTGAGCCTAATAAAAATAAGGTCGGGAAAGTAACCCTTGATGATATTAAAAAAATTGCCGAGTTAAAAATGCAAGATCTTAATGCACATACAGTAGAAAAGGCAATGGAAATGATAAAAGGAACGGCCAGATCAATGGGATTAATTGTCGAGGAGTAGATCGAATTATGAAAGTATCCAAAAGAGTTCTGAAAAATAAAAGTTTGGTTGATAAAACTAGGGAGTATGATTTAAAAGAAGCTATTGCACTCATAAAAAAAACAGATCCTCCTAAGTTCGATGAGACTATTGAAGCTCATGTAAATTTAGGAGTTGATCCAAGACATGCAGATCAGAATGTTAGAGGTACAGTTTATCTTCCTAATGGAACCGGTAAAAAGATAAGAGTACTTGTGTTGACAAAGAGTAAGATCGAGGAAGCTAAGGAGGCTGGAGCTGATTATTTTGGATTTGAGGAATATATAGAGAAGATAAAGAACGGTTGGCTCGAATTTGATGCGGTTATTGCTACTCCCGATGTCATGAGTGAAGTTGGTAAACTGGGTAGAATTCTCGGTCCAAGAGGGCTCATGCCAAATCCAAAAAGTGGAACGGTAACAAACGATGTTGCTAAAGCTGTTAATGAATTAAAAGCGGGTAGGATAGAAGTCAGAGTTGATAAATATGGTATTATTCATGCACCTGTTGGGAAGCGTTCGTTTACCGATGAACAACTAGAGGAAAATATTAGGTCATTAGTTTCATCTCTGATTAAAATGAAGCCTCCTGCAGCAAAAGGAGCATATCTTAAAAAAATAACATTAGCATCTACAATGGGTCCAGGTGTTACTGTTAAAAGAGAGTCTGTTGTTTCATAATGAAAATAGTTGTCGGGAGAGATTATGCCAAATCCAAAAAAAGTTGAAATAGTGGAGCAAATAACAGAGAAGTTTAAAAAATCTAAAGGGATGTATTTTGTTGATTTTTTAGGAATGAATGTTGAACAGGTGAATAGTTTGCGTAAAGAAATGAGAAACGCGAACATCGATTACCGAGTTTTGAAAAATACGCTTTTAAGACTAGCTGCTGATAAATCGGGTTTAAATGAGAATGTTAAGAAATTTTTTACTGGTCCGACAGCAGTAGCGTTTTCATATGATGATCCAACTATTCCTGCAAAAGTACTGACCGATTTTATTAAAAAGAATAAAATTGAACATTTAAGGATTAAAGGATGTCTGTTTGAAAATGAAATTTATTATGAAAATGAAGTTGAAAATATTGCTAAGTTACCAACTAAAGATGAATTATTGGCCAAATTTATAGCAACAATTCAGACACCACTTTCTAATTTAGTAGCAACTTTGAGTTCGCCATTCACACAGTTGATTGGTGTTTTAAACGCTTTGAAAGAAAAGAAAGAATGAAAATGTATTGTAGAAAAGGAGGATAAAAAGACATGGCAGAAATAACAAGAGCGGATGTATTAGAATATCTTGAAAAAGCAAATATGCTTGAAATTTCAGAACTGATTAAGGATATCGAGGAGAAATTTGGAGTAAAGGCAGCCGCTCCGGTAGCAGTAGCTGCCGCACCAGGGGCAGCGCCCTCTGAAGCTAAAGAAGAAGAAAAGACTGAGTTCGATGTAGTGCTGAAGGAAGTAGGTCCACAAAAAATAAATGTAATCAAAGTTGTAAGAGCAGTTACCAATTTGGGATTAAAAGAAGCAAAGGATCTTGTTGATAATGCTCCGGGTACGGTAAAGGAAGGTATCTCGAAAGAAGAAGCAGAAAATATTAAAAAGCAACTTGAAGAAGCCGGAGCAAAGGTAGAATTAAAATAATTGCTAATCCCAATATCTATGAATTTACAAAAGTTTCTCTGAGAGAAATGCAAGAGTTTTTACTCTATAATATATATAGAGGGTTAAACTATTAAAACCATAAAAATTTCATAAAAGGAGGGAGAATTTGAGAACCATTCAAAATTTTGTTGATGAACGTAAATCCTTTGCTAAATCGAAGCCAGTAATGAAAGTACCTGACTTGCTTGATATACAGATCAAGTCATTTGAGGATTTTTTACAAAAGGATGTTCCTCCTGATAAAAGGAAGATTCAGGGACTAGAAGAAGCTTTCAGAACAGTGTTTCCAATTGAGGACAATCATGGTAATTATCTTCTGGAATACAAATATTATACGGTAGGAGACCCTCCATACACAGTCTGGGAAAGTATTGAGAGAGGGGTAACATATGCTGTACCACTAAAAGTAAGGTTAGTACTGCACATCAGTGAAGAAGGTGGTAGCGGTAAATATACTGCTGGAATTGAGCAGGATATTTTCTTCGGGAATATTCCTTATATGACTGATCGAGGTACTTTTGTAATAAATGGTGCAGAAAGAGTTATAGTATCTCAACTTCAAAGGTCTCCTGGTGTATTTTTTGACCAGCAGGATCATTCAAGCGGAAATAAGATATATATATCACGTGTTATACCTTTTAGAGGTAGCTGGGTTGATTTTGTGATCGATCATAATGATATAATGCATGCTATTATTGATAAAAGAAGAAAATTTCCAGCAACTATATTACTTAGAGCTTTTGGATATCCCAAAAATGAAGATATATTAGCGCTTTTTGATATGGGTAAAAGGGTTAATATCAAGAATGCTGAAAAGGAAGCTAATGGTAAATTTCTAGCTGAGAATATTGTTGATCCAGAGACAGGTGAAGTTATAATTGATATAAAGAACAGGGTGAAAGTTGACGAAGAGGTTATAAAGATATGTAAAAACCACAATATTGAATCTTTACTTGTGTTTGCCACTGATGATGAAACTATTATAAATGTCTTCCTTAATACATTTATAAAAGATCCAATATTTAACGATGAGGAGGAGGCAGTATATTTTCTATATAGAAATCTTAGAACTGGAGAACCACCAAATCTGGATGTTGCCAGAAAATTTGTTGAGAGACTATTTTTCAGTCCCAAAAGATATGATCTTGGGATGGTTGGAAGATATAGGATTAACAAGAAATTTAATCTAAAAATTCCAATTGAGGAAACTGTATTAACGAAGCAGGATCTTGTTGAGATAATGCGTTATCTGGTAAAAATGAAGCGAGGTGAGATCGGGGTTGATGATATTGATCATCTTGGTAACAGGAGAGTTCGAACAGTTGGAGAGCAGCTTACAAATCAATTTACCCTAGCATTGACAAGGATGGCTAGAACCGTAAGAGAGAGAATGAACCTGAGGGAATCGGAAAACTTGACACCCCAGGACCTTGTAAACTCCAGAATAATTACGTCTGCTATAAATTCATTTTTCGGAACTAACCAATTATCACAGTTTATGGATCAGACTAATCCGCTTGCGGAAACAACCCATAAACGTAGGGTTTCTGCTCTAGGTCCAGGTGGTTTAAGCAGGGAGAGAGCTGGATTCGAGGTGAGAGATGTACATTATACACATTATGGCAGATTGTGTCCAATAGAGACTCCTGAAGGGCCCAATATCGGTCTTATATCCTCTTTAGCAACATATGCTTATGTGAATGAACTTGGATTTATTGAGACACCCTACAGAAAAGTGTTTATCGAAAATGGTAAAGCAAGGGTTACAAATGAAATAGAGTATTTATCAGCTGATGATGAAGATAGGGAATTAATTGCACAGGCAAACGCACCAGTTGATGAAAAAGGATACTTTAAGGCATCAAGAGTTAGGGCAAGGATTAAAGGTGAATTTCCGATTGTTGATCCAAAAGAAGTTAAATATATGGATGTGTCCCCGCAGCAAATTGTTTCTGTATCGGCTTCACTAATTCCATTCCTGGAGCATGATGATGCAAATAGAGCTCTTATGGGTTCAAATATGCAGCGTCAGTCTGTCCCGCTTCTAATACCTGAAAGACCTATCGTTGGAACTGGAATGGAAAAGAAAGTCGCGGTAGATTCGAAGGCTGTGGTAACCTCTCCTATTGATGGTGTTGTGGAGAAGGTAAGCGCTAATTACATCATTATACGTAATGAAGAGTTTAAAGATGAATTAAATTTGGATGAAACGAAGGAGAGAATACGTATTGACCTGGTGAAGTTCCAGAGAACAAATCAGGATACAACTATAAATCAGAGGCCACTAGTAAAACCAGGACAAAAAGTTAAAAAGGGAGATGTGATTGCAGATGGTTGTTCTACAGATAAAGGAGAGCTGGCTTTAGGTAGGAATGTGCTTGTTGCCTTTATGCCCTGGAGGGGATATAACTTTGAGGATGCTATTGTAATAAGTGAGAGATTGCTAAAAGATGATGTTTTTACAAGTGTTCATATTAAAGAGTTTGAACTAGAAGTTAGAGACACAAAGAGAGGTCCAGAAGAGCTTACAAGGGAAATTCCCAATATAAGTGAAGAAAAAACAGCTAATCTTGATCCTAACGGTATAATCAGAGTAGGGGCTGAGGTTCAGCCTGGTGATATACTGATTGGTAAGGTGGTGCCAAAAGGCGAAACAGATCCAACACCTGAGGAAAAACTCCTACGTGCGATATTTGGTGAAAAGGCAGCTGATGTTAAAGATGCATCCAAGAAGGCTGACCCTGGTGTTTGGGGAGTTGTAATAAATACAAAGTTATTCAGTAGAAAAGGAAAAGAAAGTAGAATTAAAGACAGGAAAAAGATTGAAGAAATAACCAACAGTGGTTTATTAAGACAAGCAGAACTCAAGAAAAGAAGAAATGCAAAACTAATTGAAATTCTTAAAGGTAAGATTGCCAATGAAATTAAGGATATAACAAATAGGAATGTTGTAGTCAAGGATGGTACTGTGTTCGATGACGAACTATTGAAAAATTTGGATTTTGATAAGCTTGCCTTAAATGTCGATTGGACAAAGGATGAAGAGACTAACAAAAAAATAAAGACGTTATTCGACAATTATTTTAAAGTATCCCAAAAAATTGATGATGATATTGAGAAGGAAATATACAAAATCAAAGTTGGAGATGACTTGCAACCAGGTGTTCTACAGTTAGCAAAGGTTTATGTTGCGACAAAGCGTAAAATTCGTGTGGGAGACAAGGTTGCAGGACGTCATGGAAATAAAGGTGTTGTTTCTATTGTAGTGCCAGAAGAAGATATGCCATTCTTAGAAGATGGTACCAGAGTAGATATGATATTGAATCCTCTCGGTGTTCCATCACGTATGAATCTTGGTCAATTATACGAAACAATGCTTGGGTGGGCAGGTAAGAAACTTGGTATACATTACGAAACTCCTGTTTTCAACGGTGCGACACATGATGAGGTAATTGCGGAACTTAAAAAAGCTGGTTTGCCTGAGGACTGTAAAGTAACGTTATATGATGGTAAGACTGGAGAGCCTTATGAAAATAAGGTGATGGTTGGTTACATTTATATGATGAAATTATTGCACCTTGTTGAGGATAAGGTGCATGCTCGTGCAACAGGTCCTTATTCATTAATTACACAGCAACCACTTGGTGGAAAAGCACAGTTTGGAGGTCAGAGACTGGGTGAAATGGAAGTCTGGGCACTTGAAGCATATGGTGCCGCTTATACTTTACAAGAAATGCTTACAGTAAAATCAGACGACGTAGATGGAAGAACTAAGATGTATAATGCAATTGTTAATGGCGAGAATTTCTCGGATTTCGGAATGCCAGAATCTTTTAATGTTCTTGTTAAAGAATTACAAGGATTATGCATAGAATTAGATTTAAATTACACAGATGAAGAGGAGTAAAATAAAATGAATGGTGTAAAACCAACGAATCACAGGAAGGAATTTACAAACATTACAATACACCTTTCCTCCCCTGAGACTGTCTTGAAGAGATCGAGGGGAGAGGTATTAAGACCTGAAACAATAAATTACAGAACATACAAACCAGAAAAAGATGGTTTATTTTGTGAAAAAATTTTTGGTCCTGTCAAAGATTATGAATGTCATTGTGGAAAATATAAGAGGATTCGCTATAAAGGTATAATATGTGATAGATGTGGAGTGGAAGTTGCGCCAAAGCGTGTTCGTCGTGAAAGGATGGGTCATATAACTTTAGCTGTTCCTGTGGTACATATATGGTATCTAAAATCAATTCCTAGTAAGCTTTACTATTTGCTTGATATTCCTTCTAGGGAGTTGGAGGAAATAACATACTATGAAAAATATGTGGTAATTAATCCAGGGAAGTCAAATTTACCTTATAAGGCTGTGATTACAGAAGAAGAGTATTTCGAAAATCTAATGGAATATGGACCCAAGACTGAATTGTTGGATGAAGAAGAAGTACAGGAATATTTCATAGCCAAGACTGGTGGTGAAGCAATAAGAGACCTTTTGAGACAAGTTGACATTGAAACTTTAGTGACAAAACTAAAAAATGATTTGAAAAACTCAAGATCAGAAACCCAAAAGAGTGAAATTTTAAAAAGATTAAAGGTGGTTCAGGCATTTTTGCCTAAAGAAGGTAGACCTGTCAATAAACCTGAGTGGATGGTTATTACAATTCTACCTGTGATACCTCCTGATTTAAGACCTCTTGTTCCTCTAGAAGGTGGAAGATTTGCTGCAAGCGATTTGAATGACCTATATAGAAGAGTTATTATAAGAAATAATAGGTTAAAACAGTTAATGGAGATAAAGGCACCTGATGTAATTTTGAGAAATGAAAAAAGAATGCTTCAGGAGGCGGTTGATTCTCTATTTGATAATAGCAAACGTACAACCGAGGTAAGAGGAAGTACAAGAAGACCTTTAAAAAGTCTTAGCGATATGCTCAGAGGCAAAGAGGGTAGATTTAGACAAAATCTACTTGGTAAGAGAGTTGATTATAGTGGGAGATCAGTAATTGTTGTTGGTCCAGAGCTAAAATTGAATGAATGTGGTCTACCGAAGGAGATGGCTATTGAGCTATTTAAGCCCCATATAATGCATGAATTACTCAAAAGAGGTATTGCTAAATCTCCTAAAGCAGCAAAGTTAATGATTGATAATAAAGAGCCAGATGTATATAAAGTTCTTGAGTATGTTGTGAAAGATCATCCAGTGTTGTTAAACCGTGCACCTACATTACATAGGCTAGGTATACAGGCATTTCAACCAGTTTTAACAGATGAGCTTGCGATTCAAATCCATCCTCTCGTTTGTGCTGCTTTCAATGCAGATTTCGATGGTGACCAAATGGCGGTCCACGTACCCCTCTCCTTTGAAGCACAGATGGAAGCTAGGATATTGATGCTATCAAGTCATAATATCCTTCATCCTGCTCATGGGAATCCAATTGCAATTCCCTCTCAGGATATGGTTCTTGGCATTTATTATATCACAAAGAAAAAAGATGGAGCCAAGGGAGAGAATACTATATTTAGCTCCATTGACGAAGCAATATATGCGTATGAAGTAGGAGAGGTTGATTTACATGCGAAAGTAAAAATTAAAATTGACGGTAAATTAATTGATACAACGCCTGGTCGTGCTATTTTTAATAGCATATTACCACCAGGAATGAATTATATAAATGAGCTTATTACTAAGTCAAGGCTTGAAAAGATAGTAGGATATGCTTTTAGAAAAGTTGGTAACTATGAAACCGTTAAATTTCTTGATAGATTGAAAGATCTTGGGTTTGCCTATGCTACTAAAGCTGGAGCAACAATATCAATTGCGGATATTCTAATACCACAAGAAAAGCAAAGGATAATCGATGATACATTTAAACGTGTTGATGATATCCAGAGAAAATTTCAAAAAGGTATCCTAACTGAGGGAGAAAGATATAATAAGGTAATTGATGAATGGACACACACTACAAATAAAATTACAGATATTTTATTCGAACATTTATCTAAGGATAGGCAGGGATTCAATCCTGTATTTATGATGGCTGATTCTGGAGCAAGGGGAAGTCGTGAACAGATAAAGCAGCTTGCTGGTATGAGAGGTTTGATGGCAAAACCTCAAAAAACATTGACCGGACAGGTAGGTGAGATTATTGAAACGCCTATTACATCTAACTTTAAAGAAGGGCTGACGGTACTGGAGTATTTTATCTCAACTCATGGTGCACGTAAAGGACTTGCCGATACGGCCTTAAAAACTGCTGATGCCGGTTACCTGACCAGAAGGCTTGTCGATGTTGCTCAGGATGTGGTTGTTACAATGGAGGACTGCGGTACTATCAATGGTATTGAGGTTACTGCTTTGAAAAAAGAAGAAAGTATTATAGAGGGATTGGCGGATCGTATAGTCGGTAGAGTAGCTCAAGAAGATATTTTCAATCCTGAGAATGAAAACGAAATAATCGTTGAAGCAGGTGAAGAAATTGATGAAGATACTGCTATGAAAATTCAGGATCTGGGTATTGTAAAAGTAAGGATAAGGTCAGTTTTAACATGTGAAGCAGATCATGGTGTATGTGCAAAATGCTACGGTAGGAATTTGGCTACAGGTCAGATGGTTAATGTCGGTGAGGCCGTCGGCATAATGGCTGCTCAGGCTATTGGTGAGCCAGGGACGCAATTAACACTAAGGACTTTTCATTACGGAGGTACTGCGGCGAGAGTTGTAGAGGAGTCTGATACTATTGCAAAAACTGCAGGAAAGGTTGTGTTCTCTATTAATTATAAATGCGTTAAATACGAAAAAGGTGATTATTATGTAGCATTATCCAGAAATTCCACATTAAGTATCGTGGATGAAAATGATAGAATAACATCAACTTACAATATTCCATATGGTTCCCACGTTTTTGTCAAAGAAGGTGATAAGGTGGAAAGAGGAGACCTATTATTTAGATGGGATCCATATACAGATTGGATATTGTCATTGCATTCAGGAAGAGTCAAATTCGTCGATCTAATTGAAAATGTAACATATAACGTTGAAACTGATGAATTTGGTCATAAATCGAGAATAATTATTGAATCAAAAGATAAAAATTTACAACCAAGAATTGATATAGTAGAGAAAAAAGATGGTCGAGAAATAGTTCATCCTGGATTTATACTACCCGTCAGGGCAATACTCGTGGTTAAAGATGGAGATGAAGTCGTTGCTGGCGATGTAATTGCCAAAATGCCAAAAGAGATTGGAATGACTAAGGATATTACAGGTGGTTTACCACGTGTTGCGGAGTTATTTGAGGCAAGAAGGCCTGCGGATCCAGCTATAATAAGTGAAATAGATGGTAAGGTATCGTTTGGTCCAACAGTTAAAGGAATAAGAGAAATAATTGTTACTGCACCAAATGGACAACAGAAAAAATATAAAATACCATACGGTAAATACGTTCTCGTTAATCAGGGAGATGAAGTTAAAGCAGGTGACAGGCTATGCGATGGGCCGATAGCTCCACAGGATATTTTAAAAGTTCAGGATCCAAGGCGTGTACAAGAATATCTCGTAAATGAGATTCAGGAAGTCTATAGGTTGCAGGGTGTGAGAATTAATGACAAGCACATCGAGGTTATTGTAAGACAGATGATGCAAAAAGTAAAAGTTGAAGATTCTGGTGATACTAGATTACTTGAAGGAGATAGAGTCAATAAATCAGATTTAATACGAGAAAATGAGAGAATAGTAAATTATGTTGTAATAACAAATCCTGGTGATTCAGAGTGGTTAGAGGGTGAAATTGTTCATAAGAGAGATTTCTTAAGAGTAAACAGACAATTGAGAGAAGAAAATAAACAGCCTGCCAGAGCCAGACAGGCAAGACCTGCCAAATTTAGTGAAGTGTTGTTAGGTATTACGAAAGCTTCATTGAATACTGATTCCTTTATTTCTGCTGCTTCATTTCAGGAGACAACTAGAGTTCTAACAGATGCTTCTGTAGAATGTGCTACCGATTACTTAAGGGGTTTAAAGGAAAACGTTATTGTCGGCAGACTGATCCCCGCTGGCACAGGCTTAAGAAAGTACAGAAATCTTATGGTAATCGAACCTGAAGAAGAAAGAATAGAGTGGGAAAGAATTAAGAAATTGAAAGAAGAACAAGAACAAGAAGAGCGAGAACAGGAAAAAAAGCAAGAAGATGTTGTATAGAATAGTGTTAGAACAAGTATAATATAAACAAACAAATTTTGACACATTTATAAAGAATAATGAGACAGATAATAGATACAAAATTAATTATATTTAACCCACAATACTTGATCTTTTCAGCTAAGAATACTGAATATCAGACAATATTTAAAAACATTAAATTATAAGATGTTTATACTAAGGAATTGTAATTAAACCTTTTCTTTTCCCACGCTTTTTTGGTTCTTATAATATATCATTTAATAAACAAAGATGGGAAAAAACCCTGTGACCCTATCACAAGGTCACAGGGCAACGCAACCTTATCTTCATAAACCGATCGTCAGCGATAACCTACTTACACCATTAAACAACTTAACATCGGAATATGAATAATTAACCTCTAATCGCCTCTTACCAACACTTAAATAAGTACCAGCCCCAATACTCCAAGATAACAAGTCGTGATTTGATTCATACCCAGCCCTAAGGGAAAATAAGCTCTTATAATTATATTCTACTCCAGCATTTATACGTTGATAATAATTATTAGGATGTGATAACTCTGTAATTAAAAGTAGGCTATGTAATTTCCTCAACTCCGGTTTTATCACTTCTATAAGATCCATACTTAAACCAATTGAATACACCAAAGGAAGTGAAAAACTCGTCCTCTGATATAATACATAAGTCGAAAAATTTCTCATCGCCATAGATAAACTCAACGACTTCCATCCAAAATAATACCTAAGTCCAAGATCAAATGCTACCTTACCACGATCATTGTCAGTAGCTTCACCAGTATCCCAATCTATTAACTGTCCTAACGATTGTGAAACATATTTTACTGTACCACCCATCGAAAACTTTATATTAATTTGTCTAACATATGATAAACCAATCGAATAAGCACCTACATTTTTAGCCTCTCCAATTATTCTATAATTTTCTTCTCCTACTTCCGGATGAGTAAGTGCTGTTGCCTGTATATAACCATAATCTACTGTCAAAAAATGTAATCCAAATACTCCTAAATTACCTGCTTTTATCGCTAATGCACTGGCTAAATAATTTATGTCTGCTATCCATTTCGTAGATGAAAAAAACAATTCAATAGGTGTTGATAGCTCTGTTAATCCTGCAGGATTTCCAAAAACACTTTCCACCCCTCTACAAACGGCTGTATAAGTATTTCCACGTCCAGCTATATTTGGTGATACACCTACCTGCAAAAAATTCATCGACGTTGTTCCAGATTTACTGATCTTACTACCTTGACCAATTGAATTCATATCTTCCTGGGCTATAATTATGCCAAAAATTACTCCAATAATCATAAATATTCTTAAACAATAAACTCTCTTCATATATCCCATCCCCTTCATTTTTTGTTAAACATCCAACATTTTTAACGTACCACTATAAGCTTTTTATATGCCATATCACCATTGGAATTGGTAAAAACTACTATATATACACCACTTGCTATTGGCTGACCATCTTCATTAACTAATTTCATTTTGTAATCACCCGTGCCTGTAGTTTTAACTTTCCTAACAAGATCACCATATTCAGTATATATCGAAATAGTAACATCTTTTGGCAAATTGAAAAATGTTAAAGTAAGATTCTTTGGTTTTTCAAATAAATATTTGGCTAACATTTTATCATTATAATTAAATGGATTTGGTACCATAACAATTTCATCCAATCCTCCGGTACTTGGTGGCTGATTTGCACTCGTACCCAAAACATTATATCTCCAGAATGGGCTACTCCATATTGTATCACCATCAGATGTTTCTACTCCTGCATATATCCTGTAAAAGTACTTTGGAGATGGTCGAACATGGACATCAATATACTCATTGTCCTTTCCAGTATACACTACTTTATAAAATACTGTATCATATGTAGAAACTTTTCTTTCCAATTTGTATCCAATAAACCCTGGCCAGTTCTCAGCTGGAGAAGGTTCCCAGCTTATTTTAATACCTTCATTGGTTGGTCTTACAACAGACTTTGGAGGCGGTGGAGGAGTCATCTCTGCATTATAACCACTAAGAAAATTCCTCTTAGCAAGGCTCACTGTTTTATGTACCAACTTGATACCCAAACTTAACCAACGATCTTTAATTTTATCAATTTCAGTAGCATCTTCCGGAAAAACAAAATTCTCAGGTAAAAATCCTGTTTCTGGATTATATCCATCTAACAACCAAGGGGGTAGGTCCGAGTACAATGGATCATCAAGAGTTCCATTCATCCATTTCCTACCAACTTCTACAGCTTGCTCTCTGCTAATTCCAGCAAAACCTGATGCCTTGACTATTCTTATCCTTGTACCGGGTGCAAATTCATACGGTCCATAGCAGTATACCATGCTTTCAAATGAATTTACCAAAGGACCACATCCAAAATCTCCACCAGGTGCACTCTTACCTAATTCATCCAAATTCTTGCGATGATGACCTGGTCTAACATTGTTCCCTTGCATATCCTCACCTGCTGTCACTTGACCCGATATAAAATCATAATAACGTGGATAATCTACAGGTGTACTCTGACTGAATAACCCAAGATTTATTCCCTGTTGAATATTCGCAAATGTTGTAACAGTTGGCTGATTCATATCATCTTTATCATTTGGATCTATCGCTGGAAATTGCACTGATTTATTTGGAACATAAGGCTCTTTAGATGCATGAAGTGTTGCAGCAAAATAGAAATTTTTACTGAATAATCTACCATTCTGCTCTGTTAACGGCTGACCCATATTATCTCCATTTTTTTCAGGATCATCAGATGGATATTGGTAAAATATCCTCAAACTATCATCCTTAAGTGCACCATAATAGTGAAACCACATGCGAGGGTCACCATTAAACCAGTCATCCACAGATGCAATACCAGGATTATGTCCATCTGCCATAATGAAGTAATACCAACCCTCCTGGAAAAAAACATAAAAATTGTGTAAGGTATCATTATCTGCCGGATTATCTAAAGTAATATCCACTATTACATAATTATCATGCTTATTATTTCCCCATGAAAGAACACGTTTTGTTAAAATAACTCCATTTACATATTTATTCTTTACCATAACTGTTTGATCAGATGTTCCTATGCATTTTTCTGGATTCACGTCAACTACCATTCCAAAATCAGGTTGTGGTAACTGTAATTCCGTATCTTGATAATATATGCTATCAACAGGAGGTTCATACCGTATATAATTAGCGAGATCTTCTATGACTTCTAATCCATTCGGTTGAAGTTCATTTACAGGCGGGAAAATAGCTTTTTCTATTATCTCACCAGTTACTGGATTCTTCCAATTTGTACAGGCGAGTGTTACATACCCACCAAAACAAGATTCTTCACCATTTAAACGACATCCTACAGCATCTTGATCTGCAAATAGATACAAATTACTTGCTGAAAAAGAAGTACCGGTATTAGTTCCAATTGAATTTACAGAACCCCAATATTTATTTAAACGAAGATAACAAAAATTTTGACTATAAAGGTTTAATATAAAAAATGTTGAAAAAATTACTACAATAGATATTATCCTTATAAAATTTGAAAAATTTTTCTTCCTCTCCATCTTTACCTCTCAAAAATAATTCCATATTAGAAATCAATTCTTAATCCAATCCAAATAGAGCGTGGCTCATTGCCAAAAGTAAAAATATCAAGATTAGGATTATTTATATGCGGCTTTTCACTCGACCTTACATCACCTATATGATCCTCTCCACTCACTACTTCTCCTTTGTGATGAATAATTTCACCAGTTTCTGGATCCGTTATATCTTTCGTATATACATATCCCGGATAAAGATATTCACCTTTTTCCTCATCCCTAATAGGATCATAATATGAGTCTTTATAATCTTTCAAATGCAGTGATGCCATATAATTTTTGAAGTCCTGAGATGGACCTGTTTCCGAACCAATACCCTTGGCAAATGCATATTTATAAGTAAATATTTTGGTGTTAAATAAATTTAAAATATCAACGGTTAAAGTTGCTTTAGCACCTTTTAAATCAAATGTTTTACTAATAGCCATATTTGCTAGAAAAATATCAGGCCAGCGAAATTCATTATTTACATCTAGACCTCTTGGATTATATCTAAAAATTTCACCTCGTTTCCATTCAGGCAAAAAGCTAAATCTCCAGTCTCCAAATATATAACCCCACTTACTTGGACTTCTCAATGTTATATTCGCTGAAAATTGTGGAACTGGATATGGTCTTTTTGGATCTCTATAGTAATTAATCTTATCTGGATCATTATTAAAATCTGGATCTTCATATACATATTCACGACCACTATACCCAACTGTTACGTAAATATATTGCAATTTTGCCCATCCTGTTAGTATTTCACCAAACTGCTTTGTAATTTGTATTTCCGCTCCTTGAACACCCTTATATGCCTGATTCGTTCTAAATGAAAATCCATTACCATAATTTGGAATATATATAATTGGTCGTACTTCACCTGTAACATCTTTATAATAACCCGCGACATGAATCAAATACATATCCATCAGGTTGTAATCAACTCCCAATTCGTATTGGATAGTTCGAACAGGTTCAAGATTTGGATTTCCAAGATGATATAAACCACCTTTCGCTGTACCATGCCTATAAACATACATATACATTTCACTGTATGGCGGTAACATTCTAAAATGTCCATAATTAAAATAAAATTTGGTTCTACTTGTAAGAGGGAATGAAACACCCAAACGTGGACTAAATACTAAATGTGATTTTACTGGTTGATATAACGGTTTTTCGCCTATCCTTCTATAATAATTATCAAGAGTATCCCATTTCCACCAAACTACCGATTTCCCTGCATGTAACATTTCTAACCAATCAGTCGGTGTCTCTGCATAATTTATACCAAAGGCTTTTTCCTCGAATAATCTACCAGTTGGCCATTTTAATCCACTTGCCTCACCGAAATAATCCGCTCTTATACCAAAATTAAGTATCATCTCTTCATAAGATATTTGATCTTGAATGTATGCACCCGCAAATACTGGTCTAACCTTGAACATATATTCATAAGCACTACCTGGATCATGCCAATAGCCAAAACGATCATGATCTAAATCCATTACAAATACCTCTGCACCTGTCTTTATAAAATGCATCATATTTATCTGATTACCATAGTTTATCTTAAAGCGAAATTGCTGGGTTAATGAACGGTCAAAAAGCAAACCACCTTTACTATCAAATCTATCTTCTAATCCAGGAACACTGTGAAACTGGTCAAATATAAACCCATCAACCGTATCACTATCAGTATTAAGAGGTAAAATCCTCCTACCATATGGTGCCTCAGTTAAAGGTATTACCCCACCTAAACGATATAAAACTGTTTCATCACGAGTCTCCTTTGGATGTATATGATCTTTTATTCTCATATAACTTGCTTGTACGTCAAAAAATGACTTTACGTTTATTGTATGGGTATATTTTAATCCAAGCATAAAATTATATTGTTTCCAGATTTGAAGATCAGAAACATACCACCATAATCTTGGTCCATAATTACCACCCCATCCCTGACCACTGAATAGAAGAATATTGTCTTCAGGCATAAAATCACCACGATCAAGCCCGCGTGGGGTCCATGTTCCAGATGAAAACTCCAAACCCTGCGCGAAACTTAAGTTCGGCATTTCACTTTCACCACCATGTGTCGGAGACATTCCTTTATGATAATTATACAAAGATGTTATTTTCAAATTAGATTTCTTACTAATATTTGATTTAAGCACTAATATAGTAGTTGTTTTATAATCTGAGTCCAATTCCTTTGGTTGAACATATGCAGTTCTTGCGGTAATATTAGATAAATAGAAAGTCATATTTCCTAAATTCTTTCCTATAATCGGTACAGGACCACCAAATCCACCATCAAAAACATAATCCCATGTTCTCCCCTCTTTATTTGCATGTTTTCTAAATAGCTCTATCAACTTAGGATCCGTTACCTTTTCTCCAACATATATACCCATCGAATCAAGCTCTTCAATTTTTCTGTTCAATTTATCAAAATCAGGGAACACCTGGTGCATCCATGCATCATAAAGGTATAAATCAACAGCAGTAATAGCGGAAAAATCAAGCCCCATATTAACCAAACTAGTCTTCCATGTCGATGGTAAACGCCTACCTGTATAAAATGGGAAACCTCTGAAACTATTATATTTAACAAATTGTTGGGCTTCATATTCAGTAATTATCCCTTGTTTTATAGCTTCATCAACACCTATGAATGCAATATCAGGATCCAAATGCGGACGCAAAGCATTATTCATTGGATCATATAAGGATCTACCGAAACGCTTCATATGAGGTTGATTTCTTTTAAATGAAAAAGTACCATGATATCTATCACTATAACCTGTCTTTGTCGTTACCTCTATAATACCTGAGCGGAACTCTCCATACTCCGCACTCATACCGCTTGACTGTACAGATACCTGCTCAATTGAACTCGTTGGAATAAATGACCCTGTCTTACCTACTCTTGTATTTACAAAAGCAAATCCATTTATTATAGTTCCTGTTTCCTGTGGATTCCCACCACGTATTTCTAAAAACCTCTCATCCGTAATTCCTGCCTGCTTTGCCAAAAAATCATGTAACGTCGTTACTCCAGCTGTCTCTACTATCCTATCTGCCATAATAACATTCTGGCTCCCCGTTACCTCTTTATGTAATATATCACGCTCAGCAACAACCGTAACTGTAGCACCCTCTATCACTGCTCTCTCTAATTGAAAATTTACCTTTGTAATCCGTCCCTGAGATACAATTACACCTGTCTTCTTTGTCTTAGTATAACCCACATAACTTACTTCGATTATATAAACTCCTACCGGGACATTCACTATAACATAATCCCCATTTTGATTTGTAGCAGCACCAAGATATGTTCCAGAAACAATTACATTTGCTCCAGGAAGTGGCTGACCTGTTTCCTTATCCTCAACATGACCAATTATCTTTCCCTGCGACCATAAAACAGTATTCAATAAAAATATTACAAACAAAACACATAATAGCTTTAAATTTTTCATTTAGCACCTCCCCCAACTATTTATAGGTGCAATTTAGTTATGTAAAATAATCAATGTTAGCATCTATTTAAAGAACTGTAATAACTTTTTTTATACTCTAAAAACAAGTGGTTTGGCACAGATTCAATAATTGAACTGTGCCAAACCACTATAACTATCACAGGTGGGTTTACTTAAGCAACATCATTTTCTTTATTTCAGTGTACTTACCTGCCTTAATTCTGTAGAAATAAACACCCGACGGTAAATTCTTTGCGTCAAACCTAACCTGATGATACCCCTTATTCATGTATTTATTAACAAGAGTTTCAACTCTCTGTCCAAGAATATTGTATATACTCAGTGTTACATAACAATCCGTAGGTAATTGAAATTTTATATTCGTACTCGGGTTAAATGGGTTCGGATAATTCTGCATTAGCTTGAATTCTTTTGGACCCGCTTCGGCAACATCGTGAATAGCTACCTCTGGACCAGCAATATACATACCTTTTACCTCTTCATCGGACAATGCACGTCCGTAAATTCTGAAATCAGCTAAAATACCTTTAAACTTATTTGTTCCTTTGTAATAATTCCCCAAAATTAAGTCATGCTCAGTTCCAATAGGCCCTTCAGTTTTATCCCAAATCGAAGCTACTTTTTCACCATTTATATATATAAACAAGGAATCCTGTATTCTATCACGTACACAAACTACGTGCATCCATTGATCATTCAAATCTTCTGGTAAATCATATTCGAGTTGTGTTTTACCAGTAGTATCTGTATCAGAAAACTTAACTGTATCCTGATTGCCATTGTCATCAATTGCAAAACGTAACTCACCATTTTTAATTTCTGATTGTAACCATCTTGCACAACTATCTTCACTATGTGGAGCAAATGCAAAAGTACCTTTATAGAATATTGTTTGATTCTGTGTAATATCAGTCTTAATCAAATATGCTACTGAGAATGACTCCTCGCTAAGTCTAATCAAACTATTATCAGGAACTCTAATAAGTGCAGTATCAGAAGCAGCAGAAAAATCCAGACCACCACCTGAAAAAATCGTCACCCATTCATCACCTTCAAAACCTTCCAGTGTTCCATCCAGCCCATTTACTATTTCCTCAGCCGTAGTTCCTGAGGTTTCATCAAGTTTCCAGTGAGCAATTTTTGCCATACCTAACTTACTACCTATTTCAGCAATTTCATCAGGGGTAAGTACATAATTATATAATCTAATATCCTTTATATCTCCAGACATAGCAGTTTCAGATTCATCAGTCGATTCACCTATACATAATGGTTCGCCATTTGATATATCACCGGTTTCATCTTTGCAACCACCGATAAAAGCTCCATCAGCAAATATCATTAATGAATCGTATACTGCATCACGAATCGCAACTACATGTACCCAATCACCCGTTACAAAAGCATCATCAGGTACTTCAAGTTTTGTTTTTGTAACATTATCATCAATGGTAAAACGGACAGTGGGACCACTAGTATGGAAAAGCTCGTAACGTTTTCCTGTAAATATGCTACCATCATGGGTTCCTTTAACTAACCAGCGGTCAGTATCAGTTGGTCTTGTTACATAACGTACAAACATTGATATTGTAAAACTTCTATCATCAAAATCAAGCGTATCTTTATGTGGAACTAGAATATGATGTCCATCTATATTATCAAAACGTACCCCACCATCTGGTAACCAGCACTCGGAAGTGTTAAGTCCTATTAATTTACCATCTATTCCATTCACTTTATCGTTAATTATATTTCCTGAACCCTCATCCATCGGCCAATGAGCTACAATACCAACTTTGAAACTTTCTCTTACCCAATCTATTGCAGCATCAATGAATTTATATGCAGTATCTGTCATTGAAGTATATGCTAACTCATGTATGCCAATTACTGCAATTCGATGTTTCATCGAAATATCGTTAGCATTTCTTGTACCCTGTTCCACTCCATATATAACTAGTGTATCTTCACCAGCCTCAGCAATCGGTATAACAGGAATTTGCGGTATTGATCCAACGATTAAACCAGAACCCGCTAAGCTTACCATATCTCCTTCATTAAACCCTGCTGCAAGTGGATGTCCTGAATTATCAACTATTTTAACAGGTTTTACATCAATATTTGCAACAACCTTATCCACCATAAAATCAAACACACCGGGTTTTGCTGCCCATCCTTCAAGACATACGGTTGGTACTGGTATATCTTTTATATATTTAACATCACCGGAACCAATACTTTCTGAAATGATTATAAAATCATATTTCTTCAAGTCTTCTATTACATCAGGATCACTTAAACTGCTACTTGGAATAATATCCGGGTATTGACCACCAGGTGTTTCTATTCCAGTATATCCCTGCTTACCAATCCAAATATAAAGTACTGAATCTCCAGATGATAACTCATCTGGAATAGTAGCATCTTTACAAATAAGTGCAGTTTTACCTGATTTCAATTCCGGCATTTCCATTACCTCTGACCCTATTTGAATGTGCTGTACAGCAAGCCAACCCCAACCTCCTTGAAATGCATCTACAACTTCTATAAATATCTTTTTACCTGCATACGCTGAAAGATCAAGAGTATCTAATCCAAGGGAACCCTTATTGTGCAGATGAAGTGATCTTGCAAATGTAGTATCAGTCCCATCAATAACCCATACAGCTATACCAGATGATTCTGTTTTATAAAGTTCTGCAGTATTATCATCTAACTCAGGAGCTATATCACCACCACCACCAGAGGATATTACACTCAAAATTATTGGACCTTCTGCTGGAAGTTCAACAACTGGAGAACGAGCTACCTGATCATTTGTTTCACTATGGACATAGTCTCCGTGCATATTCAGTAAGAATGTGTTTAAGCTACCCTCAGTTATCCAGCCAATACGCGGTTTGCTAAGGATAAACTGTAATAGACCATTATCATCAACACGAGCATGATCTGGATCAGCACCAGGCTTCAAGCCGTTAAACGATAATAATGACCCAACTGTCCACGCTATCCCTGCCTGAGGCAAATTACCATCGTTTTCTGTATCCCAGCCACCCGTTAACCTCTCATCTCCGGCAGTAGTAGGATCATCTTCTGAGGGAGGAGTAATTGCTGGATATCTACTAAAAAATTCAAATCCATGAGTATTCCCATTTTCAAAATCCCATATTATTGGCCACTCGCCATTTGCAAAAACAAATGTACCAATTAAAAACAAGGTTAATAAACATCCTGCTAATCTCTTCATAACAAAACCTCCATTTTTTTTGAATTAAATAATTTACTTAGCGAGAAAAGCAAGCTGCTCTCCCAGCTAAACGTAAAAATGTTTCTCTTAAAAATTTGTAACCGCATCTTTTATTTAACAAGAATCATTTTCTTAGAATCAATGAAATTACCAGCTTCAATTTTATAGATATACTCACCAGCACTGAAATTGGACGCATCCCACGTAATGTTGTAAATCCCGGCTTCTCTGTAGTCATTTACCAGAGTAGCTATTTTACGTCCGAGTATATCATAAATACTTATTTTAACCCATGAATCTTTTCCGACAGAATATTCAATATTTGTTGTTGGGTTAAATGGATTTGGGTAGTTCTGCGCGAGGCTAAATCCAATCGGTACTCTATTACCCATATTTACAAAAGCGTTTGATTCTTCAGTAACCCAGTCAATTCCAGCCTTAATAAATTCCCATGCATCCTTTGTCATAGTAGGATATCCAACTTCATGAATACCAATAACAGCTACTCTATTTTCTATGGAATCACCCGCAAATGACTTAACACCAGGTTCTATTCCATAAATAACCAGCATTGAATCAAGAGAACTTAAAGCACCAATCTCAATAACAGGGATATCAAGCTCACCAGCAACAATAAGCCCATTTTGCTGATCAGTGACCAATGTAACCTGATCATTTACATTATGTCCTGCAGATAACGCATGCCCGGTTTGATCCACTATTTTAACGGCTTCAGGTGCATAATTATTGACAGCCCTATTTGCCATCCAATCCATTGCCCCGGGCTTGGCTAACCATCCTTCAGTGGTTACAAGCGGAATAGGTATATTTCTAAAACCTTTATCATCATCTGGATGTTTACCTAAATCACCTGACCCAATGGTTTCTGATACAAAAGCAAAATCATATTGTTTGAATTCCTCTTCATACATATACTGTACTTCAGAACCCAGCGTTATCTCAACTTGGTATCCCCAATTTGTCAGTGAATCTTTAAATACTTGATCTGAACTCTCATTTCCGGTAATCAGCACACACTTCTTTTGACCATATGAATGGTCACTAAACATTACAAAAGCAACAACCAAACTCAAAATGAAAACAAATTTCATTGGTAACATTTTCCTCTTCATACTTCTCCTCCTTTTTTTAACACACATTATTCACATATTTTCTATCAAATAGCAAAAGGCTCTATCTTTTTTAATATATCTTACTAAACTAATCTCATTACCACCTCACTGCCTTGTAATATATAAACTATTCGATTAATAGGAAATTATCTTTTATTTAAGCGGTATGTTTTTTGAGTAAACGGTAAAATCAAAAAATTTTTATAATTCACTATTTCAAATTCAAGTGCAAACTATATATACTGAGAATTATTTAAATTTTCAATAAAACTTTTTTAGTATAAATTTAATTGTTTCTGAATTCTGAATAGGGAAAAATAAGGAGATAACCTCCTGTGTATATTGAAATTTAAAAGAGAAAACAAAAATGCAGGAGATTATCATGAGAAACTATATAATTTTAAACTCATTAAGAGAGATAATCAAAGAAGTATTGGAAGATATGCTTAGAGTGGAGAGGAATAATTATTTAGAAGGTGGATGAGATACAAAAGGCAATGGTATATTACATGAAGAATTTGAAAACGATATTAGATGAGGTAAAAGAGTTAGATGTTCTAAACACAAGACAAGGGAAACTTAGCAGTAAGATTCTTATTTAAAGCAAAGGATATGCAAATAAGACAAGCTTGTAGAAGATTTGATTAATAATTTTTCTAAATCAAAAAATCAAAGATGTATCTTCCATATAATCAAGAACATATCGAACAAGGTAAGAGTGAAAAACAGAATTTCCATACTCAATGCTTTCAAAAAAGTAAGAAAAGTTTTATAATGAACTATATCGCTATTTATGTACTTTTATAAACACTTTTTCATCTATCAGTTAACAGATTTTTTAAACTTACAGAAGACTTCTATTTTTATTCAGAATGGCGAAAGAAAACGAGTGCAATAATAATCAATCCCAGTCCGAGCCCTTGCAAAAACGTAATTGTCTCACCAAAGAAAGCATACCCAAAAAGTGATGCAAAAAATGGTGCAGTTAACTCAAGAGAAGATGTCACAGCTGTCTTCAACCTTTTTAGTCCTTCATAATAAAGCATATATCCTACGAACACAATTATCCCACTAATGATCTGATAATAATTTGAAATTGCAAGCCCAACGTAAATAGAAGTTATTATAGATAGAATAACCGAAGCTGTCAGAAATCTATAGAAAACGAGTGCCCCTGTATATAGTCCTGATAAATACTTTTTGGCTATTATGCCTGATAGTGCCCACAAAATAGTCGAAATTAATACCAACAAATCACCATAGGTGCCAAGTTTAAGTGACTTCAAATTCTCTGTAGATTTTGTAGTAATCAAAAGACTGGCTATTATCATTGAGATAATAAAAATATAATCAAAGCCCGTATGCTTTTCTTCACTAAATATAAATAACCCAAGAATAATTATGAAAATAGGTTGCATATGACCGATTAATACTGCATTAATAACTGGAATATGATTGAAAGAATAAAAATAGAGCAAATCAGCAATGGTAGTCCCAATGATCCCTATAAACGCTATTTTAATAAGATGGGACCTCTTCACTTTCAAAGATTCAATACCACTTGTTGAGACAATATATACAAATGCCATGACAGTTGTGACAATCGCTCTTATAGTTGTAGTCTGGATAAAGTTTGCATTTACGTAAGAATACCTTGCCACGATTGGCTCAAGCGCCCACATAACGGCTGCTGCGATTACACACAGTGCACCAAAGCCTTTCCTACCAATCAACTTTTCCACAACAATTCTCAAAAATTCAACGCCTATAACTTAATTAATTTTATTTTAACGGGGTATAAATTTTTATTATTTAAAATTATGTATTAAATACCCAATTAGAATAGTGATGGAGTATTTTCTATGTGCGAATTCGTCTTATTTATATCATCAAGTACAAATACCTCTACAAGAGATTTTTCCACCCCTTGCAGCTTTTTCACTCTCTCAAGAATTTCTTCTTTTGCAGAAAAATAAACAATCTGCCATCCTTCCAGAGCCAGCTTTAGTAATATTTCAATTTCTTTTTCAAGTCTGTCGGGATCAGATTTTATAAAAGGATCATCCATTAAGAAAAATCCAGCCTCATTTTCCAGAATACTCTCAGCAAGGGATAGCCTCACAGCAAGGTACAGTTGATCATATGCACCAGCAGAGAGATTCTCTACTGGAATCTCAATATCATCTTTACCAATTAAATGTAAACGATTCTTTTCCAAATCATATGATATAGCTTTATACCTGTTCTCACTAAAATTTTTAAAATATTCCACAGCCTTTGACTTTTTGTCGAATAATTCCTTTATACTCTGTTTTTTTTCATTCTCAATTTCCTCCAATATTTGAATAGCAATTTTACAATCATCGAACATTTGTTGATGATGAGACAAAAACTCTATTAATTTATCCTTCAATTTCTCAATTTGGGATAATGAATCAATCCTAACCGGCTCATCTAAAAGCAGAATCTCATTCGACCTTTCTTCAAACTGATGAAACTTCCGTGTATATTCCTCTTTTGCTTTCTTCAAATTTTCCAGCTTTTCCTCTATCTTATCGAGTCTTGATTGATATTCATCAATCTTACCCGGAATATATTCAATATTAAGAGCACTTTCCTTAAAAGATTCATATTCTTTTAAAACTTCATCCCATCTGTCAAATTCCACAGCTTTATCCAGACCAAAAACCCTATAAAATTCTGATACTAAACTGGATAATTCAGCTTCCAGTTTGTCTTTTTCTTCAACTTTCTTTGAATAGTCTTCAATATTTTCAACCTTAGCATTAATTAAAATATTTTTAATATTATTCTCTAAACTTTTAATCTTACTATATAACTCCTCAATCTCTTTATCAAGTATTGATATCTGATTTTCGCAATTTTCTATTGTATTTTTCTTTTTATTAATCTTTATTTCAAATCTTTCAACCTCATCCATAAATCTCTGTATGTTTTTATGTATATCAGAAATATTCTCACTTCCTAGGCCTAATGGTGCAAGTTCATTCTTTATATTTTCAAGAATGTGCACGAGCCTACCTTCTTTTCTCTTAAGCCAAACGACATTTACTGTTCCGGACAGAAGAGCTACTAGACTAATGAACGCAAATATATTAGAAGCTATTTTCATACCAAACAGTGCAAATCCAAGTGAAGCAAGGAGGACTACAAAAGAAATGACAAACGAATAAATATATAGTACTTTACCAAATCTTTTACCAGCAAGATTCTCAGACTCTTCTTTGTATTTACCTATCTTCGGAATAACATTTTCAATCTGCAACTTCCTCTTCTTCAGAAGTTCATAATCAACTTCAAGATCAAAAAGCTCCTGCTTTAACCGGTTTACATCTTTTCGCAAATTCTCCAGAGTTTCTTTTTTCTCATTGATACTTTCTTGGTGATGCTTTATACTTATATTAGCTTGATTTAATTCTTTCTCTGCTTCCTTATTTATAAATGATAGGTTTTTCAGCGCTTCTAACTTTTTTTCATAATTATTTTTTATTTCTACTCCTATCTCATATTTTCTTCGTTTTTCAGCCTCTCGATAAATTGAAATAGTCTCCTGTAGCTTTTCTCTCTCATTTTCCATAGATACAATTAGCTTCTCTACCTCGTCATAGCCTTTTGCATATGCTTTTTCAAGAAAATCCCCAATCTCATCGATTAGCTTCGTAGCTTGGCTTATCCTTGTTGCCAACTTCCTCGAGTTTTGATCATCTTTTATGTTAAATTTTTCCGTTAAATGACCGATTGAGAAAATTTTCTCTTTTACATCCTTTATTTTTTGTAAATTCAGCCCTGTCAATCGATCAGCTATATCGTTATAGAATCCTGCCTCATTTTCTATTGTTAGATCGCTATTTCTTATTATAAAAATATTTCTGAAAATTGACGTATCAATGCCAATAATATCCACAAGTGAACCATTCTCAGGTAATTTGACATCCCCATTCGATAACTCAATCACCAGATATCCGGATGGGCTTTCATTAACTCTATTAATATTAGGGAATGCCTTAGAATACTTTCCGAGCATAAATTTAATAATTGCTTCAAGAGTCAGAGTTTTGCCAGCTTCATTCTTACCCCAAAATAAAGTAAAATTTTTTAGACCAAACTTATCATGGTATCCGATATGTCCATATCTATCTATTCTAAATTCTTTAATTCTCATCCCTGTATAGACTTAATCATCGCTTTTATAAAAAGTTCTTTTAATCTGTCTAACTTTTCTTTTTCAAAATTGTTGTTCTCAAGCCTTTTTTCAAACTCCTTAAACAACTCATCTTCAAGAATAGTACTTATGTCCCTATAATTTTCTTCACACTGAGGTGGATATCTTAAATTTAAATTATCAAGATGCTCAATTAGTCCCCTGTGAAAGGCTACCTCATCAAGCCCGTGAAGTGATTTATTAATATATCCACTAACTTTTAAAATTAAACTAGCATTCTCATTTATATCAGACAAAGCTTTTTTGACAATATCTAATGGATTCTTTCGTTCAAAGGGATCGAGATATATTTCTTTCAACTCATAGTAGAAACCATCCGTAACAATCTCCTCAATATTACTATTCTCAGTGTCTACTATCACTACTTTTCTTTTACCAGTCTCTCTGCGTGTTATGGATACTGGTGAACCAGGATAGATAAAAAAACCCCCATGAAACTGCCTGACAGTGCAATTGGTATGGAAATGTCCTGCTAGTACAAAATCAACCCCCATCTCATCAAAGTATGATAATCTAAATGGCATATATCTATCATATCCTTCTTCTCCAAAATCACTAATAGAAAATAAAGAATCAATTAATTCACCATGTATTAGTAGAAAATGTATCTCATCCTTATCCTTCATTTCATCAATTTTTCTTTTTAGCGCATACAGATTTTCCAAAACCTCATTCTGATTATAATTTTCAAAGGGCAATCCCCAGAAAACGCATCTGTCTATCCTGACAGGATCGCCTCTTCTTATAACTTCCACATTATCACCAAAGTGATATCCCTCTTTATAAACATTTTTATCATGGTTTCCAGGAATTATCAAAATTCTTGCCCCTGTTTTTGAAAATAGACCCCGCAATTCAGCTCGTATCTTTTCAGCATCCATACCTGTATCAAAAAGGTCACCACTAATAGTAATAACCTGACAATCATTGTCATTTGCAATACGAATAATATTTTTTAATGCATCCCATCTTTCGTTACCAATATCCTTTAAATGTAGATCTGCAGTATGTAAAATCTTCATACTTAATCCTATCAATATCAAATTAATTTAAATTAAATATTCGTAATTGGTTATAATAAAAAACAGAGAAAAATATTAAAAAATTATTACTTATTGAGCCTGATCATCTGCAAAAGGTGGTAATTAGGATTTTGATCTATCTAAAAATGAATTCTTTGTAATAATTAGTTCCAATGCAATTTTACCACACTGAGTAGATTTTGATAATTGAAAAAAATACTTAAAAACAAATATGATTTAAAAGTTTTAATGACAAGTGGTTAGTTTGATAAAGAAGAGATATTAAATGAAATAAAACGAAGAGGATGGGATTTTATTCAAAAACCATATACCACTCTCCAATTACTTTCATTGATTCATAAGATCATCCATTAAATAGTTTTAGATAAAAATTTTAACGAATTTTAACTATATTTTAAGGATAATTATAAATGGGGCAGTTTATTGTGAACATAAAATCCGCTTTCCAAATTATATTGGCTACATTCATAATACTTCGATTGCAAAGTCTTGGGCAAGGCTTGATCATTAATGAACTAATGCCAAATAATGTCAGCACAATCTCCGACGAAAATGGCGATTTCCCTGACTGGATCGAATTAAAAAATAAAAGCAATATTTCAATTAATTTGAGTGACTACTTTATCACTGACAATCCAGCAGATACATTTAAATGGAGACTACCAGATGAAGTTTTGGCTCCAAACTCTCATTTTTTAATCTTTGCATCGGGCAAAGACAGAAATTCAGGTGGTGTTCAATGGGAAACCGTAATACATATTGGAGACACATTAAAATATATTCTTGGCTCAAACTATCCAGGAGCAAATTGGAAAGTTCCCGATTTTGATGATTCAGAATGGTTAATAGGCGTGTCAGGAATAGGATACGGAGATTACGACGACAGCACACAAGTCCCACAGGGTACAATTTCAATTTATATCAGAAAAACTTTTATTATAGAAAATTCAGAAAGCATAAGATATGCAATACTGCATATGGATTATGATGATGCATTTGTCGCCTATCTGAATGGAAGAGAAATAGCACGCTCAAATATTGGAACAATTGGTACAGAACCAGACCCGAACGAGACAGCAACAACAGATCACGAAGCAAGAATCTATCAGGATGGTTTACCTGAAATGTTTATAATAGATTCATTGTCATTTTTTAATGATGGTGCAAATGTGCTGGCAATTCAGGTTCATAATATTTCCAGTGAGTCATCAGATCTAAGTGCTATCCCATTCTTAACAATAGCAATAGAAGATAGTATAGAGAACTCAAGGGGTCTCGACCCATACATTAATTTGCCTGATCTCCGACCTCACACAAATTTTAAATTGAATTCTGATGGTGAATCGGTATATTTATTTGATCTAAATGGAACCTTTGTTGATTCAGTCATTTACAACTACATTCCAGAAGATTTCTCATATGGGCGAAGTAGCACAGACATTAATAACTGGTTTCTTTTTGATAATCCCACTCCTGGTTATGATAATCCTGCAGAAGGCTATACCTCCATCTCTCCGGAAATACAATTTAGCTTACCACCTGGAATCTACGATAATACAATTAGCGTTTCCATTTACACACCTAACGATACTAATCAAGCAGAAATATTTTACACAACTGATGGTTCAATACCAACAACCTCATCGATGAGATATACAGCTCCCATAAAAATCTCAGAACCCACAGTAATTAGGGCAAGGGCAATAGAACAGGGTAAGCTTCCAGGTGAAGTCTCCACTGCCACTTATATTGTCAACTTTGAAACAAACCTTCCAATTATTTCACTGGTAACCGATCCTCCTAATCTATGGGACTGGGAGACTGGAATATATGTAGAGGGACCAAATGCAGATCAAGAACAACCCCACTTTGGAGCAAACTACTGGCAGGATTGGGAAAAACCAGCATATATTGAATTTTTTGAACCCGATGAAGGATACCAGTTTTCAGCAAATGTAGGGATAAAAATTTATGGAGCTTGGAGCCGCGCCCATCCTCAAAAGTCTCTTGCAATTTTTGCTCGGAGGAAATATGGAACAGGTGTAATAAGATATAGGTTATTCCCCTGGCTGGATATAGATGAATTTGAATCCTTTGTACTCAGGAATTCAGGAAATGATTGGTATTTTACAATGTTTAGAGATGGACTGGTGTATTGTCTCACAAAAAATCTGGATATAGACGCACTTGCATTCAGACCCTCTGTGGTGTTTATAAATGGAGAATATTGGGGAATTCATAACATTAGAGAAAAAGTAAATGAACATTATATTTCATCTCATCATCATTTAGACAAGGATAAAATTAATCTGCTGGAAATGTACAATACAGTTCTACATGGCTCAGGTAAAGATTATAATGAATTATACAATTTCATTAAAAATAACGACCTGTCTTTAAAACCCAACTATGAATACGTAAAGCAAAAAATGGATATTGACGAATATATAAACTATATGGTTACAGAAATTTATATAGACAATGGAGATTGGCCAGGTAATAATTTAAAATACTGGAACTCCGACGGTATAAAGTTCCGATGGATATTATTCGATACGGACTTTGGATTTGGTATTTACGGGAATGAAAGATATAAATTTAACACTCTTGAATTTGCCCTTGAACCAAATTCCAAGAAGAATTGGCCAAATCCACCCTGGTCAACACTTATTTTTAGAAAATTGATCCAAAATAAAGAATTTAGAAATAAATTCATTAATACAGCATGCGACCTGATAAATACCTATTTATCTTCCGACTACATTAAAAAAACAGTTGATTCACTGAAAAATTTAATATCAGATGAAATGGTCCGGCATACTCAGAGGTGGCCACAGGCTGGAAATTACGATAACTGGCTAAAGGATATCGGAAAAATAAAAGAATTTGCCACCTACAGACCATCTTATTTCCACAACTTTATGCAACAACGCTTTGGTCTGAATACCAGTTATCTACTAAAAATTCACATTAATCCCCCAGCAACAGGTAAAATAAAGATAAATTCGATCATAGTAAGTAAAAAAGACTTTATCGGGAGATATTATAAAGAAATTCCAGTCACAGTCCAGGCCATATCAAAAAATGGCTATGTTTTTGACAAATGGACAGGTAACATAGAATCACAGGAACCTGTAATTACAATAGAATCAGCATCATCAAGCTTAGAAATTACGGCAAATTTTAAACCAGCTGAGTTACCAGATAATGCAGTAGTAATTAATGAAATAAACTACCATCCGGAAAATTCTTTCGACACCGGTGATTGGATAGAAATTTATAACAACACTGACTATACTATTGACATCAGTAACTGGAAATTGATGGATTCAGATAGCTCCCATGTATTTTCAATACCAGAAAATACTATACTTGAAAAAGGTGGCTTTCTTGTAATAGCAGAAGATTTATATAGATTTAAAAGTTTATTTCCATCTGTAGAAAATATAGTGGGAGAAACTGGCTTTGGTTTTTCCGCTGGTGGAGAAGTGATCAGGCTATTTGATGAAAATTGGAATTTGATAGATTCCGTAGAATACGATGATCAAAATCCATGGCCTGAAGAACCTGACGGTCATGGTCCTACCCTAGAGCTTAAGGATCCCGATCTTGATAACTCGCTACCTGAAAGCTGGGCAGCTTCAGAAAATCATGGTACTCCAGGAACATATAACAGTGTCTACACAGATATAGAAAAAACAAATAAACATAATATTTGTGAATTCAAGCTGTTATATAACTACCCAAACCCATTCAATTCTCAAACAACTATAAAATTCTTTATCCCTGATAGAGGTGTAGTAAAATTGTTTGTTTATGATATTTCAGGAAAATTTATCTATAAAAATACTCATTACTGTACAAAATCAGGGTATTATAGTTTTAAATGGAATGGTAAAAATTCAAACGGTGAAATAATACCATCAGGAGTTTATTTATATAGGATTGAATACAGAAACAAATCAAAAGTAGGAAAGATGCTATTTCTAAAATAAACTTTCTTTTATTCCCACAATTATAATTATATTAATTTTGATATCTATAATAAGAATTAGCATGATAAAATATCTATACACCATTTTATTTATTTTATTGACAACTGTTATCAACCAAAACACAGGGGTAGAGCAAGATATGAAAAAATTAACAGTTCACTATCACAGATATATGCAGGATTACGAAGGATGGACGCTCTGGAGCTGGACCGACTCAATTAGAAAAGAAATAAAGCCGGTACGAACCGACAACTACGGCTTGGTATTTGAAATTGATATTACAGATTTCAACTATCCAGATATAATCGGACTCTTGCCAAAATATAAAAACTGGGAGAATAAAGATACTCCCGAAAGATTCTGGACCAACAAAGCTGGCTATGAGATTTGGCTTATCCAATCGGATAAAAACATATATCAAACTACACCTGATTTATCACTGAAAATATTAAATGCATTTCTGGATGGTGAAAATTACATAACCGCTACTTTCACACACCCGTTGATAAAAAATGATATAAAACCTTCTCTTTTTTCGCTTATATTAAAAAACAAAAAAATCAAACCATCCAAAGTAGATTATCTAAATCCCACCGATTCATTATCGAACATCTTAACATTAAAATTCAACTCAACAATTACCATTGATGACTTTCCTGCAAACATTTATTATAAAGACCTTCCCTGTTGTGTTGTCCATATACGTGATTATCTGGTAAATGAAAAATTCTATTTCGACGGCAAATTAGGGCTTTTAAAAGAAAATGACTCTTTAATTTTTAGGCTTTTTGCACCATCAGCAACAGAGGTAAAATTAAATATTTATGAAAGTGCAAGAGGAAAAAGACTCGAACAAATATCTCTTGAGAAAAGAGATAATGGTGTCTGGGAAATAAAACTTCCTGATAGATATATTGGGGAATACTATACCTATAGTGTAGCTGGATTGGATCCTCATCATGATCCAACTCTTGAACTAACTGACCCTTACTCCGCCTGCGTTACAGCACCGCATTCGCGAAGCAAAATTTATTTTGACAACACAAAAATGATTTATCCACCAGACACTGAAATTGATGAATTAATTATATATGAAGTTCATGTTCGTGACTTTTCTATCTCAGATGATTCAGGAATTAAGGCAAAGGGGAAATTCCTTGGATTTTGCGAAGAAGGAACTAATTTACAAGGGCAAGATATTTCAACCGGCATTGACCACCTTAAAGAACTGGGAATAAATGCTGTCCATTTACTTCCAGTTTCAGATTTCGACAATGATGAATTCAGTGATAACTATAATTGGGGATATATGCCCGTAAATTTTAATAGCCCCGACGGGTGGTATGCCACAAATCCTGAAGACGAATCCAGGGTTATCGAGTTAAAAAAACTAATCAATTCCCTTCATAAAAACGGGATTAAAGTAATTCTTGACATGGTTTATAATCATACAGCTGAAGGTAGTCCTGAGGTTAGATACAACTTCAACGGGATTGTACCACACTTTTACTACAGGGAAAAACCAGATGGGACATACTGGAACGGATCAGGATGTGGAAATGAAGTTAGATCAGAAAATCCAATGGTTAGAAAGTTTATAATTGATTCAATGATATACTGGGTAAAAGAATACAATATTGATGGTTTTAGATTAGACCTAATGGGGTTAATAGACCTTGAGACATTAAAATTAGCCGTAAAAGAATTGAAGAAAATAAGACCTGATATTTTTATCTACGGTGAGCCATGGATAGTTGGAGAAACTCCAATCAAACCAACACTTAAAGGAGATCAGAAAAGTACTGGTATTGCTGTATTCAACGATAACTTCAGAGATGCAATAAAAGGACCATGGTACAACACCGAGCCGGGCTACATTCAACAGGCAATATATATTGATAAAATAAAAAAAGGAATAATAGGAAGTATAACAGATTTTACCGATTCTCCCCTTGAAACAATAAATTATGTTGCCTGTCATGATGGTAGAACTCTCTGGGACAGAATCCAGGTCACAACACAAAATGAACCATCTGCTACATTTGAGCAAAAAGTAGCAATGCATAAGCTTGCCATTGCAATTATCCTCACATCACAGGGTATTCCATTTATACATGCAGGAGATGAATTTTTAAGAACAAAATTCGGCGAGCATAATAGCTATAATCTACCCGATGAGATAAACAAAATCCGCTGGTCAAATAAAGAAAAGTATTACGATGTTTTCAATTATGTAAAAGGTTTAATAAAAATCAGAAAAGAACACCCGGCATTCCGAATGAAAACAAAAGAAGATATATTGCAAAACCTCGAATTTTTTGAAGATATTGGTTTGCAGGTACCGGAAAATTGCATTGCCTACTGGATGAATGGTAAAAAAGCCGGTGACAGTTGGGAAGAAATTATTGTACTAATAAATCCGAATAGATCAGAAAAAGAATTTATACTGCCTGATGGAGAATGGAGCCTTATACCTATCAATAATCCTATGGGTAACACAAACACACAAAAAATAATTGATAATTTAATAACTGTAGATCCTATTAGCTTATTTATATTAAGTAAATAAACTTTATTTTTCTGTTGGGACAAACCTTATAGCAGTCCCACCTCCTGGCGCAAGGTTTATATTAATCCAATCAACGTTTTTTACTAATTTTTTCTCAATTTTTATATCATAAGGATTTGTTCTCCAGTCTGCCTTATCCCCATCTCTATATATTTCTGCTACATATTTTATCCCGGGAGTCAAAAAGTCAAGTTTTATCTCAAAGTTCCTACACTCCTCATCGGTAATACTGCCTAAATACCACTCATCAGAATTTCTATCCTTTCTCACAATTGTCACATAATCTCCTATTTTTCCATTTAATACAATCGTTCTATCCCAGTCAGTTGGTACATCCATTATAAACTTAAATGCATCCAGTTTTTTCTCATAATTCTCTGGTAAGTCCGCCGCCATCTGAAATGGTGAATATATCACTACATACAATGCAAGTTGCTTGGCAAGTGTCGTATTTACTTTATTATTTGGTCTGTATTTATCAAAGGTAAGATCAAATATCCCGGGTGTAAAATCCATAGGTCCTGATAATAGCCTTGTAAATGGTAAAATCGTTGTGTGTTCAGGCGGATTACCACCATCAGGCGACCAAGCATTATATTCCTGCCCTCTTGCACCTTCCCTCGACATCATATTAGGCCATGTCCTCCTCTCACCAGTATCTTTTATCGGCTCATGTGCTATTATCATTATATGATGTTTTGCTGCTACCTCTATAACCTTTCTGAAATGTTCTACCATATACTGGCTATGATGCCATTCTCTTACAAGTTTCCCTTCCTCATTAATCCTTGGCAAGTCTTTCCCCCAACCAACGTACCCGGTCTTTACAACGGGAATACCTAACTCTTCATAAAACTTAAAAGCTTCCTTCATCTGTCTTTCGTAATTCAATATATCTGCACCCGTCTCATGATGTCCAATGACGAACACTCCCTTCGATTTCGCATACTCTGACAACCTCTTTATATCAAAATCTGGATATGGTTTTAAAAAATTCATCGGGCTTGGATATGCACCTGCCCAATCACTATCCCATCCTACATTCCAACCTTCAACTAAAACCCCTTGAAAACCGTATTTTGAAGCGAAATCTATATATTTTATAGTATTCTCTGTCGTTGCTCCATGTTTTTGACCAGATGACCAGGTCGTCTTACCTACATGCATCTCCCACCAGATACCTACATATTTACCAGTTCTTATCCAGCTCACATCTGTTAACTTACAAGGCTCATTTAGATTTAATATTAGATAAGAAGTTATTAAACCACCTGGAGTATCAGCAATTTGGATAGTCCTCCAGGGAGATTTTAAAGGCAAACTACCCTTTACCTTGATCCCATCTGACCAGGGGACAAGATCAACCTCTAATTTAGTTTTCCCTTTTCTTGCCAGTGTCATTGACGAATACTTTTCTAAAGCAGCCTCATGTATAGCTAGATATAAACCATTATTAGTCTCAATTGTAGCAGGTGTGTGAATTGTATCTATCTGGCTGATCTTTGTCTTTCTATATAGATATTCATATCTTTCGGGCTTATATGCCGGTATCCACCAAATCTCATAATCACCGGGAAAATTAAACTCCGTAAGCTCATCTAAAATTTCAATTTTTTTTAATCTCCTCTGTTCTGGAATGAAATATCTAAATCCTATGCCATCATCATAAACTCGAAATATTATTACCAATTTCCCAGTATTTCTTCTTGAACCATCTAACTGAATTGTAAGTTCATTATAGTTATTTCTTATCTTACTTTCCTCACCCCATACTTGAGTCCAGACTTCATCTAAGGAATCTTTTTTAATTCTCCTCACTATGAAATGATCTTCGAAGGAAATTTTCTCTTTTATTTTTAAACCCAATCTTGATAAGATAATAACAGGTTCATTAGAACGATAGACCTGATAGTAGGGGATTCCATCTTTAAGGATAAAATTAAGTTTAACCGTTCCGTTTGGCGAAGATATTGAATATTCATTCGGATAGCTCCTGGAAACTATTAGATAAATTATAATTACAATCAACATTCTGATCACTTTTTTCATTTTATCCTCCCCTAAATCATCACTACCTTTTTTCGTTTCATCATCTTTTTTATCAAATAGTTCCTATTTATATTAAAATAAACGTTCACTTGAATATGCCATCGTAATTCTTCCATCCAGCACAAAACGCTAATTTAGAAGAACTTTAGTAATATATTCTAAAAATGTGAATAATTTCGGAACACATAAAATATTCAATTAACATCCTTTCCTAAAAATAAAAATTATACTTCTTGAAACCCATAACAACATCAAAAACAATAAATATATAGGCAATGTTTCTATTTGTCTTCTGATTTCTAAATACCAATGGTATCTCAAATATTAGTCCCTACAATATAAGTCATTTAAATCATTTTATCAGTATTATATTCCAAAATAGCAATTCTTAGAGGAAAATTTCTTTTTGATATTTACTTTAAATTAGTTCCATAAATTATTCCAAGATTATATTTTTGATTATTTAAAATTTTCGTAACTTTTTTACGCAAATTTACAAAAGGAGATAAAAAATGGTCAAAGTAGGTGACATAGCATCTGACTTTTGCCTACCAGATCAAAATGATAACAAAGTCTGTCTAAAAGATTTTCGGGGGAAGTGGGTGGTATTATATTTCTACCACAAAGATAATAGTAGTGGATGTACCAAAGAGGCTAAGGAATTCACATCATTAATAGATGAATTTATTAATCTTAATAGTGTCATTATCGGAATAAGTCCCGATTCACCAAAAAGTCATAAAAACTTTGCTGAAAAACATGAATTAAAGGTATTGCTATTAAGCGATCAGGACCATAAAGTTGCTGAACAATATGGGGTATGGCAACTTAAAAAAAGATGTGGAAGAGAATCATGGGGCATTGTAAGGACAACATTCTTAATTAGTCCAACAGGGAAAATCGAAAAGATATGGGAAAATGTGAAAGTAGATGGACATGCTGAAGATGTCAAATGTGAATTAAAAAACTTACATGACTAAATAAAACTGGAGGGAAATAACATGGAAAAAAATGTTGGCAAACTTGATCAAGTATTGAGAATTGTAATAGGTATAGTTTTACTTCTTCTCGGGCTTTTCTTCACTGGCGGATGGTTTGCAAAAGTACTCATAATACTGGGCTTCATAGGACTTATTACAGGTATCCTTGCAAAATGCCCACTGTACGCTTTGTTTAATATTAACACATGTAAAGTAAAAGAAGAAAAAGAAAAAAAGAAAGCCGAATAATAATTTTTGTTTTCTATTTAACAGATACTTATCAAAATAAAGAATCCATGCCTATTAGGGAGTTTTTATGTATAAATTGTAATCATAAATTTGAGGAACTTGTATTTAAATCTGATGATGTATCCTCAATAAAGTGTCCAAGGTGTAATAGCAAATCATTAAAAACTCTTATCTCAACTTTTTCATCACCAAGGGGAACATCATTATCAAGTACAAATAGCAGTTCATCTTCAAGCTGCTCAGCCTGTTCTACACGCACCTGCTCCATGTGCGGGAGATAAAATTTGGAAGAAAAAAGCCACAACAAAAGCAATAAAATCGTAAAAATCTTTGCTGCTTCCTCATTCCTGAATGACATGGGTTCAGATATGATATACCCTATATGGCCTGCTTTTGTTACTCAATTTCTTGGTGCAAATCTTACAATCCTGGGATTTATTGATGGACTCGGTGAGGCACTTGTTTCTATTTCGAAATCACTTTCAGGGCTTCTTTCTGATAAAATTAGAAAAAGGAAAGTTTTTATATGGACAGGTTATCTGATGGGATTATTATCGAGAATTGGATATGCTTTATCGAAAAGCTGGATTTGGTTAATTCCGTTTAAAGTACTTGATAGATCTGGAAAAATAAGAAGTGCTCCAAGGGATGCACTTGTAGCAGAAGTATCGGTTGATACAAACAGAGCAAAAAACTTCGGACTACTTCGTGCTATGGATCACTTAGGAGCTGTAGTCGGTATTCTTCTAAGTCTTTTACTATTTAAATATTTGGGGTATCGCAAATTATTTCTAATCGCTGCCATTCCAACATTCATAGCCGTTTTACTGGTCATATTTGGTATTAAAGAAACAAAAAAAGATTTTATTAAAGTCAAAACAGATTTCAAGGTGAAATATCTTTCAAAAGATTATTTTTTATTCCTTATATCCTCTGCCATCTTTTCCCTTGGCGCTTTCAGCTATTCATTTCTATTAATTCTTTCCAGAGAAAAAGGATACGCGACTATCAATATGCCCATTTTCTATTTAATTTTTACAATAGCTGCCACTCTATTTGCTCTCCCATCCGGATCACTTTCAGACAAAGTGGGAAGGAAATTTGTAATTTTCATTGGATATATTGTATGGATACTGGTCTGTTTAGCTTCAATCTATTTTCCGAGAGGAATTGGTATAATAATCCTTTTTATTCTCTATGGCATGCACAAAGGAATATTAGAGCCTGTCCAGAAAGCATTTGTGTCTGAGTTAGCACCTGAAAAATACAAAGCCAGCGCCATTGGCTTATATCAAATGATTATCGGACTATGTGCACTACCTGCATCAATGATAGCGGGCTTTTTATGGGATAAATTCGGGCTTATTTATCCGTTCTCACTATCAATTCTATTGACTATATTATCTGTAATAATTGTTATAACAATAAAAGAAAAAAGATTAAGCGCTGAATAAATTATCTATTTTCTTCATTACTGAGTCATCCAACTCTATGCTATATGCTTTCAAATTTTCCTCAAGCTGAGATACCTTTGTCGCTCCAAGGATAATGCTTGTAACACCCTCTCTTTTCTTCAACCAGGCAAGAGCAAGTTGAGCTCTTGTACACCCAACCTTATCAGCTATCTTTTTAAATTTTTTTACTTTTTCTATAACTTCTTCTTTATAATGTCGCTGTCTAACCTCTTCGTATTTCTCAAGTCTTGATCCTTTCGGTATACCATCATCATATTTACCCGTCAACACACCTGAAAGAAGAGGGCTAAATACAATTGCCCCAATTTTATATTTATTTATCGCTGGCTTCACTTCCTTTTCAAAATGATCCTGTATGATCAAATTATAAATTGGTTGTTCTACGATAGGTTTATATAATCCGTATCTTTCACATAGTAAAAAGGCTTCCTGTATTTGCTTAAATTCCCACATACTTGTACCCCAGTATAAAATCTTACCCTGATGAACCAAATCATCCATAGCCCTTAATACTTCTTCAATTGGTACTTCTGGATCATATCTATGACAATAATAAATATCTACATAATCTGTACCTATTCGTTTCAAACTTCTATCTATTGATTCAATTATGTGTTTCCTAGATAATCCTTTATCGTTAACGTCCTCACTCATAGGCCAGAATACCTTTGTAGCCAGGACAAGTGTATGCCTGGGGAAATCCTTCAAAACCTCACCCATTAATTTCTCCGCTTGCCCAAAAGCGTATACATCAGCCATATCATAATAATTCACAGCATAATCATGTGCTTTATAAATAATATCACGTACAACCTTCTTATCTTTTACAAGATCACCAAAAGTAGTCCACCCACCAAGTCCAAAAATACTAACTTTTAATCCACTTTCACCAACATTTCTAAACTCCATTAAAAATTACCTCCATTCGTTTTAATTGCCTCGAACGTCCTTACCCCAGTTTAACTTTGCCCTTATCGTCTTGAAGAATGTTTCTCCTGGTAGCCTTATTATATTCAAATGAAAATCTGCCTTATAAATTACAACTTCCATACCACGGCTCAATGGTGTTTTAATTTGTCCATCTGTTGATAAAAAAGGTGTACTTCCCAAATTTTCCACTTTAATAGTAATCTTCTGCCTATCGGTAATAACAAGCGGTCTTGCTGTAAGTGTGTGGGGACATATTGGATTTACCACTATTGCTTCAAGACAGGGATAAATAATAGGGCCACCAGCCGAGAGGTTATAAGCCGTGGAACCTGTTGGTGTAGAAATTATCAAACCATCAGCCCTATAAGTATTAAGAAATTCATCATTTATATAAATCTTTATCTTTATCATACTTATACTGTCGCCTTTATCAACCACAAAATCATTGTATGCATATAAGCTTAAACTTTTACTATTTTCTTTTTTTACATCGGCCCTTAGAACACTACGCTTCTCAATCTTATATTGATTATTAAATATAAATTCAAGTTTTTCCCTGTAATTTCCCGGTGAAATTTCCGCTAAAAAACCAAGACCTCCAAGATGAACACCAACTATTGGTTTTTCACTTTCACCAATAATACGAGCTGTTTTTAAGAATGTCCCATCTCCACCAACACTTATAATTATCTCTGCCTGCTTTATAATATCCTCATTTTCAAGAATTTCTATATCATCTTTAATTCCAAGTTCCTTAGAGACCAAAACCTTGTGATTTTTCTTATTTAAAAATGATACTATATCATTTAAAAATGCTATATTTTCTATTTTTGGATTTACAAATAATCCTATAACCATGATACTATTCCTCAAAATCTTTTAACTCATATTCACCATTATCTTTTTTCATAAGAATTTGCACCCTTTTTTCAAGAGCTGATAAATGTTCCGAACACATATTTGACAATTTCATCCCTTCTTCAAAGAGTTCAATAGCGTCTTCAAGGGTCTTACCCCCAGTTTCAAGTTCAGAAACAATTTGTTCTAATCTTTTTATAGCTTCTTCTAAGTTAAATTTATCCTTTGACATCTATTCTCTCCATTTAAAAAACCTAAATACATTCAATTTACAACCGCTCCAAAATTACCATCAGAAACCTCAATACTCAATGAGTCGTCTTTCTTTACATCGCCGCATCTTTTTACAATTTTATTCTCAGGCATTTTATATACAATTGAATAACCACGATTCAGAACTGATTTCGGGTTTAAGGCATTCAATTTCCCAATTATTTCCTTCAATTTAAATCCACAGGTGTCAATATGTTTTTTAATAGCATTATAAAGTCTTATTTCAAGCTCATCTAATCGCTGGACTTTATCCATGATCATATTCTCAGGCTTAAATCTATAAAGACGAGATTTAAGATCTGACGACCTTTCCATATATCTGGACAACAGATTATTAAGGTCTCTTTCAATTCTTTTTAACAAATACTCAATTTTGTTGAAAATTTCTTTCCTGTCGGGGAAAACAATCTCGGCTGCAGCAGATGGCGTAGGAGCCCTCAAGTCTGCGGCAAAATCAGACAAAGTAAAATCTATCTCATGCCCAACGGCACTGATAATTGGTATTTCTGATTCATTAATGGCTCTTACCACCTTCTCTTCATTAAATGCCCATAAATCTTCCAGTGAACCACCACCCCTACTGATTATTATCAGATCAACGTTTTTTTCTTTATTGAAATATTTTATACCTTCTACTATAGTATCTGCCGCTTCCTCCCCCTGAACAAGAGCAGGAAAAATTATTATTCTTATAGCAGGATTTCTTCTCCTTGATATATTTAAAATATCACGTATCGCAGCGCCTGAGGAGCTTGTTATAACTCCTACTAATCGTGGCATAAAAGGTATGGATTTTTTTTTCGATTCGTCAAATAAACCTTCAGCTGCTAATTTCTCCTTTAACCTTAAAAACTCTAGATAAAGATTGCCAATACCGGCTGGCTTTAAATCATATACTTTAATCTGGTACTGAGATTGAGGTGTATAAACAACAACTTCACCAAAAATAATTACGCTCATCCCATTTTCTATATTAAATGGAATATTATAAGAAACATCTCTCCAAAGCACGCAATTTATTAAGCTTTCTTTGTCCTTGAGTGAAAAATAAATATGCCCCTTTCTACTCTGGGATAGGTTTGAAATCTCACCCTTAACCCACACTGGAGGTATATTTCCCTCAATTAAATCCTTTACAATAATTGATAACTCTGTAACAGTATATATATGCTGGTTATTCATAAATTATGGTGGTTAAATCAAACCACCATAAAAATCTTACCTTTTCTTTTTCTTATGACGGTCTCTTCTCAGACGCTTCTTTCTTTTGTGAGTCCGAATTTTTCTTCTTTTCCTCTTTTTACCGCATGGCATTCCCGCTTATACCTCCGAAATCTCTTATTACTTTAAATCATTAGGAGTTAGTTTAATACTTTCCTTTAATAATTTCGATGGTTTAAAAATTGGTACTACTCGTTCAGGCAAAACAATCTCAATATCAGTCCCTGGTCTTCTTGCTTTTTTAGGCTTTCTAATGACCACATTAAAACTACCAAATCCTCTTAAATCAACTCTGTCACCCCTCTGCAAAGCATCCTTTACTACCTGAATAAAACCATTTATAACCGCTTCAGTATCAACCTTAGTTAATCCTGTCGCATTGGAAACGATATTAACAATGTCCGCCTTTGTCACTTTCTACCTCCTCCTAATTTTAATGTATAACTCAAAGATGGATATATTCTTAACTTTGAATAAATATCCTCAATATCTGAAAAAAGCAGATCAAGAAGCGTAAGCTTTTTCTTCTTTATATAAACCAACTTTGGCTCTCCTTCTATTCCTGATAACTGTGCAGTTATCTTAACAGCCGTTTCAAAATCCCCAACAGTGTCAACAAGCCCATAATCAAAGGCCTGTAAGCCAGTAAAAATACGCCCATCTGCCAATTTATTCAAGTAATTTTTATCAAGGCCTCTATTATCCGCAACAGCGTCAAAAAACTGCCTATATAAGTCCATTACAACACTATGTAATATCTTTTTCTCTTCCTCAGTAAATTCATCATACGGAGAACCAATATCCTTCAATTCCCCACTTTTTACTATATTCACTTCTACACCTATTTTTTCCATCAGCTTATAAAATACAGGAATATCAGCTATCACACCAATGCTACCTGTAATACCTGAAGGATTCGCTATTATTTTATCACATGCAACGGAAATATAATATGCCCCAGAAGCACCCATTGGACCCAAGTATGAAACAACTGGTTTAGATTTTTTACTTATTTCAGAAACCTTATTATATATCTCCCAGCACGCTGCAGCACCTCCACCTGGTGAGTTAATCTTTAATATGATGCCTTTTATCCTTTCACTTTTTCTGAACTTTTCCAACTCATCAACAATTCTATCAGATTTTAATATCATACCTCCGATCTCGACAACACCAATATTGCCCTTGTTACCTCTCCCTAATGCTGAAATGCTTGTATCCATTTCACCTGGCTTATTTAACGATATGATCAATCCTATTATGATAACAATTAGGAACGACAATATTATGATAGAAATAATTTTATCGGTCTTTGTCACTTATGTATCAACTCCCATAGGACTTATAAATGTATAGTCTCTGACCTGGATATATGTATCTCGAACCATATAGATTATTCCACGATTTCAATTGATTAATTGTAACCTTATATTTTCTAGCGATTAAGTATAAAGACTCACCTCTTTTCACTATATGCACGACTCTCCGTCTGCCAGCATAATCATAATTCCTCTTACCAACTGGAATTAGAAGTTTCTGCCCGATTCTTATCTGGTTTTCATTACGTATTTTATTGGCAGCTACTATAGCTGATACAGAAGTTCCATATCGTCTTGCTATATGCCAGAGAGTTTGTCCTCTACCAACTCTATGAACAACCCATTCTGTTCCGGTTTTTATAGATGGAATCTTCTTAATCTTCTCTGCAATAAGCTTACCCTTCCCTTTTGGAACCCTAAGTACATATTCTTTTACATTAGGTGGCGTCATCCACCTTCTCAGTTCTGGATTATACTCTCTCAAGGTCTTTGCGGAAATACCTGTAACTCTTGCAATTGATTCCAGATCATAGCTTTTATCAAGAACCACCTCATCCCATTTAAAAGGTGGCATTGGATCATTTTCAAATCCATATTTTTCTGGATCCTTAGCAATAATAATAGCAGCCATCATGCTCGGTATATAGTTCCTCGTTTGTAACGGAATTGTCCTTAACTTCCAATAATCTCTTGTACCTTCCCTTCTAATAGCCCTTAGTACATTCATTTCTCCACAGTTATAAGCCGCAATAGCAAGAAACCAATCATTAAATTCCTCGTAAAGATCTCTCAAATATCGTGCTGCTGCATGTGTTGATTTAATAACATCACGCCTCTCATCTATCCACCAATTCCTTCTCAATCCATAACGAGCAGCCGTTCCTGCTACAAATTGCCATGGACCTACAGCGTGTGCATTCGAATATGCAAAGGGACTAAATCCACTTTCTACCATAGCAAGATAAAATAACTCAGGTGGAAGACCATATTCCCGTAAAATTGGCATTATTATGCCTCTATATCGACCTGCCCTATTTAACCACTTTTGAAAATTTTTCTTTTCTCTTGTTGAATAAAATTTTATTATCCTTTTTATTTTATTATTTAAAACTACAGGCAAATGTCCTGGCTCATCTTCAAGTACAATTAAAGTATCATTCCCAACATCGACTGTATCTACAAACTCTCTTGATATCTCGTCTTTTACCATATTCACATCGACAAAACTTGTATCCCCGTTCATTGAGTTTATGATATCTTGAAAATCACTTGTAAACTTTTGATAGAACCTATCAAACTCGTTCTTTTGAACCTTTGTTAAGGTATCAAGCTCTCCAATTTCCGTTATGACAGATAATACTTTCTCAACATAAAAATTCATACCGAGTGAATCAGCATAGAACTGAGAAATCAATGCATCCGCATAGTACGTCTTCGCCTCTGTTATCAATAGGTCAAATAGTTTTACTGAAATCTCCGCATTTTCAGATTCAGTATTTCCAGAAATATTATCATTTACGTAAGAATCACTCTTTTTTAAACCATATAGCGATGCCGAAATTAAAATTATTATTAGCCATATTTTTTTCATAATCACCTCATTTACGAAAACATTTAAATAATCATATTAAAATTATCCCGTAAATACTTAATTGTCAAGATTTCATAAATATTTTTGTATTCTATCTAGTATTTTTGTGGTACTTTGACCTTTAACTAATGGAAGTATTACCACTTCACCACCATTTCCCTCAACAATATCTCTACCAATCACATCATCCGGTTTATAATCTCCGCCTTTAACTAAAACATCGGGCCTCAACCTATTTATTAAATTATATGGAGTATCCTCATCAAAAACTATTATATGATCCACATATCTAATTGCCGAAAGCACTTCTATTCTATCTTTTATTTTATTTATTGGTCTCCCTTTTCCCTTCAATCTTCTTACAGAATCATCACTATTCAACCCCACAATTAATATATCGCCAATTTGCTTTGATTTCTTTAGTAGTTTTATATGTCCAACATGAATTATATCAAAACAGCCATTGGTAAATACTAATTTTTTACCTTCCCTTTTATACTTTTCACGTAAGTTCACCACATCATCTTCGGATAGAAGAATTGAGCTATTCATAAATCCTCCAATGGACATAATCTACACAAATCTTTATCACAATACAAAAAATTAAAATCTATCAGTCCCTGTAGTTCAAGATTCGAGCTAATGTCATTCTTCTTAATATTAAGGCTCTTAATCATTTTGAGTATCTTATTGGGAATTTCTCCCACTTTCACATTCTCCATTAACTGAAAAATATTATTTCTGCAATCAATTTTGTCATTAATATTAACCAAGGCAAGAAGATATGGCAGAATTACATTTATTAATATATCGTTAACTCTACTTTTGCCCATTAATTTTCTTAAACCCATACCTCCCAGTAATGGATGATTACGCCAGAAATACACAGGATTTTGAAACAAATTAAAAAACCATTCTATTTTTTCATCTACTTCTCGTTTGCTACAAAAATTCGCAACTAAAACATCTATAAAGGATTTTGGATATATCTTTGAAATAATTTGTGATAGAGCAAGTATTCGTATAAATGGGCTATTATAAGGACGAATCGATGTAAAATCCCAGTTGTTAAAATCAACAACCTTTAGATTAAAATTTCTTCTTGCACTATTCCATATTTTCCTTAAGACAATTGTGTACTCATGATTTATTTCCGTACACTTCGATAGCATCCCGCTTGCACCGAGTAACAGTGATTCAATTATAACGATCTCTCTATATTTATTTTTGAAATAAGCTATATTTGAATATAATATATTTATAGGAACTATCTTTGCAAGAAGGTAAAATCCCTCCCGATTCTGGCTATAACCAAAAGCTTCAAGTATATATTCATATAATACCTGATTTGGGACTCTATTATTAATTGCTTCGGTAAATTTGATACTCTTTTTTTTGACTCTCCCTAAACCCAAATTCTTCATATAATTTTTTATTTTACTGTAATCTATAACTTTCTCCCTGCACTTCCCTATCTGCTGATTTTCCGTGATCAATTCCCTTGGTAATTGAACAGTAAGTACATTTTTATTTTTTCTATTCTTAATTGGTATACCTTCATCATTAACAACTAGGTGCAATATAACATGCTCATAATTGGGATTCATATCATGTCTATGAAGATACCAATCTCCAGAATTTATATGAATTTCAATATCACCTTTTAACATTTTATTACCAACCATTATAATCGCAGATTTATAATCTGGACCTTTTCCTTTATTTTTCAATCCTAAGGAAACTATACAAATCCTCCTTCCATCTTTTAGAGATAGTATTGGAAAACTCTTAGAATACTCCTCCCATAGCGAGCATAGTTCTCTTTCAGGTATCATTATATGATTAATTTTTTGTTTTGCTCAATTTCTCTTCTTATTTCTTCTTTTACGGATTCTATCTCCTCTTCCGATTTTACACACCGTGGCTCCAATACTCTAATAACAACCTTACCAGGTTTAATATCAATTTTTCTCTTCGGAGTTATTTTTCCAGTACCTATTAAAGCAATGGGTAAGATAGGAACACCAAATTTATAACTCAATACAAAAGCACCCTTTTTAAAAGGAAGAAGCTCTCCAGTCACGCTTCTTGTTCCTTCAGGGAATACAATGGTGGATACACCTTTCTTAAACATTTTACCCACTTTTTTATTTATCTCATCCACAGACTTCCTTGGATTCTCTCTGTCAATTGATATGTGTCTTCCAGACATTAATATCCATCCAAGTAAAGGTATACGAAATAACTCTTTTTTGGCAAGGAATCTGAAATTTAACGGTATATATGCAGCTATTACCAAGATGTCAAGCGCACTTTCATGATTTGAAACTATTACATAACTCTTAGTCCTGTCTATTTTTTCCAAACCCTTTATTTCCACTCTTATACCTCCAGTCTTCAAAATAGCTCGAGCCCACATTCGCATCATTACACTATGAAACCAGCCCTTTCTATCAAAAATGTCTACAATTATTACAATAAGACCAGGAATGATTAAAAGTATGGTCATAACAAATAAAATTAATATTACCCTAATCACTTCTTAAATACCTTAGATTTAATCCTCCTACTTATTTAATTGCATAATTTCATGATCACTGATATAATTTACCCGCCCATATAGTTTGGCAAAGTATAAAACCATAAATGAAAACTCCGCCCTCTCAAGATTGTAATATGCTTCCTTTATATTACATCCTGCCACCACAAGTCCGTGGTTGGCTAATAACACTGCGTTTGTTAGCTTCAACTTATCACAGACATTTTTAGCGAGTTCAAGTGAACCTGGTGGACTGAATCCTACAAGTGGAACATTTCCGAATTCAAAGGTTTCAGGCAAAATATATCCATCAAGAGAAATACCGGAGACAGCGCAAATGGTTGAATAGGGCGGGTGAGCATGGATAATACAATTTATTTTATTATTCTCTTTCAACGAAAAAAGATGAAGTCTGTATTCAATGGACGGCTTTAAATCTGTCTGATTTACAACATTTCCTTCAAAATCCATTTTTATTATTTCATCAATACTTAATTCTCCTTTACACATGCCAGATGGAGTAATCAAAAAATATTTATCATCAAGTCGAACACTTATATTACCATCACTGGCCACGATATATCTATACTTATATAATTTCTGGCCCACCTCACATATCTTTTTTCTGAGCTCCAACTCATTCTTACTATAAGCTGACATTATTTTACTCCCCTTTTTTTATTATCGAAAATCCTGCATATTTTTGCAATACCTCAGGAATAAATACTGTCCCCTCATCCGTCTGATAGGTTTCCAGTAATGCAACCATTAGCCTTGGTGTGGCTACTCCAGAACCATTTAGAGTGTGTACATAATCAACTCTATTGTCGCTCGATCTTCTGTATCGTATATTTGCTCTCCTTGCCTGAAAATCCTCAAAATTACTTACACTCGATACTTCCAGGTATTTTCCAGTAGCTGGTGCCCAGACTTCTATATCATAACATTTAGCCGCCGCAAAACTCAAGTCCCCGGTACATAGTTCTACAATCCTGTAATGTAATCCCAATAGCTGCAATATTTCCTCGGCATCAGACAATATCAACTCAAGGTGATGATAAGAGGCATCTGGTGTCGTAAAATGGACAAGCTCTACTTTATTAAACTGATGTACACGAATAAGCCCCCTCGTCTCTTTACCATAAGACCCAGCTTCCCTTCTAAAACATGCTGAGTATGAGACATATTTAATTGGAAGCTTCTTCTCAGGAATTATCTCATCTCTATGAATATTTGTAACAGGCACTTCTGCTGTTGGAATCAGAAATAAATCGTCTTCACTTATCCTATACATATCTTCTTCCAGCTTTGGTAATTGTCCCGTCCCGAAGGTAGATTCCCTTGTCACCAGATACGGAGGGAAAACTTCCTTGTAGCCATGATTTTCAATATGATAATCAAGCATAAAATTTATTAGAGCTCGTTCAAGCCTTGCTCCTTTTCCTATAAACATGGGAAACCCAGTCCCTGAAATTTTTGATGCCCTTTTAAATTCGAGTATTCCAAGCGACTCTCCTAATTCAAGATGGTCCTTAATTTCAAAATCAAATTCTGGTTTTGAACCATGTTGCCTTATTACAATATTCTCATCTGGTCCTGAGCCTACTTTAACAGATGGATGGGGAATGTTAGGAATATTTGATAGTGTATCCTCAATTTGGTCGCTTATTTCTTTGAGTTCCCCTTCCAACTTTTTTATTTTTTCACCAACTTCACGCATCTGCCTTATTTTATCTGTAGCATCTTCTCCTGTTTTTTTTATCTCCGCAATTTCTCTTGACACTTTATTTCTCATATATCTTAATTCATCAATCTCCCTTATAATGTCTCTCCTTCTAACATCCTTATTTAATATTTTTTCAATCTCTCCTTCAACACCCTTTTTCTTCAATCCCTCAATGTATTTTTCTGGATTCTGCCTTATTTTTTTTAAATCCAGCATACTATATTCCTCTCTTTAAATTAACACGTTAAAAGTTATCAATTTTTTTATTTCTTTCCAGATAATAAAATTATTTAAGATGTGCTTTGATTATATTCTTCTGTGGTGATATTTTCTTCTAAGTGCCATTAAAATTGTCTGGACAATTATTTTTAAATCAAGCAAAACCGACATATTTCCTATGTAATAAAGGTCATATCGTAGCTTTTCCTTTACATCATCAATCGTTTCATCATATTTATGTTTAATCTGTGCCCAGCCAGTTATACCGGGCTTTACAATCAATCGACGAGAATAAAATCTTACCTTCTTTTCCAATTCATTTACAAAATACGGTCTCTCAGGTCTTGGGCCAACTATACTCATGTCACCCATCAGAACATTAAAAAACTGCGGCACCTCATCAAGCCCAAATTTCCTCAAAATCCTGCCCACCCTGGTTATCCTTGGATCATCTCTTTCTGCCCATTTTGGACCAGTTAACTCTTCCGCATCTTTTACCATTGAGCGGAATTTTATCATATTAAACTCTTTTTTGTTTTTCCCAACTCTCTTCTGTTTGTAAAAAATCGGGCCAGGCGAATCAATAACAATAACAATTGCGATAATCACCCATATCGGAAGAAAAGCTACTAATACAAATAATGAGATTAATATATCTATCAATCTTTTGAATAACCATTCCCACGTTTTCATATTGGATTCAAAGAAACGTATTAAAGATATGCCATAAATATGGCTTGTTTTAAACCCCGACAAAAGATTATAAAAATCCGGTACCAGCTTTATTGAAACTTTGTACTTATTAAATAAAGCAATCAAATCTATTATATCCTCACCGCCAGGATCATCAAGGGCAATAATCACTTCTTTTATCTTATTTCTTGCGACAATTTCAGGTATTTCATTATAACCCCCGATTATCTCTACGCCATTAATTTTTTCTCCAATTCTGGGACTATTTTTTTCATCAATTATACCAACGATATCAAATTTTAACTCTGGTATACTTTTAATTTCATCAATTAATCTCTTAACTCGCCTGCCACCACCAACTACCAATGTTGGTCTTCTTTTAAATCCAAGTATCTCTCTATTCTTTAAAACTGTTATTATCAATAATCTTCCAAAACCTATCCCTGAAAAAAGAACAAATCCATAAAGCAATAATGCTCTTTTTGATTTACCAAACGGAAACTCTATGCTATACTCCAGAAACCAGAACAATAGAATACCAAAGGCAACAATCTTTAGCACGTTATACAACATATCTACCCTGCTTACATCCCATTCTATTTTATACAAATCATTCAGACCAATCAAAGAAACCCAGAAAATAACAAACCAAACGCACCAGAGCGTCGTTTCATAATCAGACATTTTTTCTACAGGATACATTCTCAAAAACCATAAATAATAGACCAGTAAAAATGAAAGCACAATAAAAAAGATATCACTTACAATAAATATTAGCGTCTGTACAAATTCGTCTTTATCAAAAAACTGGGGTTCTTTCTTTGTGCTTCCGCCATTACCGTTCAGAAGGCTATTTATTTTACCATTCTCATTCCCATTTTCAACAGTTATTAGATTTTTCTCTATCTCAACATATCCCAATCTTCTGATCAAAAGACCGGCAAGGATTCCGCCAACCAAAAGTATAGTAATACCTCCTTTATCATCAACAAATGTATAAGCAATCCCCATTAAACCCGCCATTATACTAAAAAAGTATATTATTCTAACAGCATTTAGATGCGAAAAACCGATAGACATCAATCTATGGTGAATATGCTCTTTATCAGCAAGAAACGGATGTGACTTTTTACTCGCTCTACGGAAAAATGATATTGTAGTATCAAGAAAAGGAATAGCCATAATTGTTAAAATTAATGCTAAATCTATGCTATTCCCAATCCTCTTACCAACTTCTAATGACATTATCGATATTGTATATCCCAGAAACAGCGAACCTGAGTCTCCCATAAATATCGACGCAGGGTGGTAATTATATCTTAGAAATCCAAGATTTGATGCAATTAAGATAATATTTAATATCCCCAGAAAATCATTCCCGTGGTAAAAAGAGATAACTGCAAAACATGTAAATATTATCGTTGAAACACCTGATGCTAATCCATCCAGCCCATCCAGCAGATTTAAAGCATTCATAAAGAATACTATCCACAACACAGTAAAAAATGGATTTAAATATCCAAGAGATATATTACCAATTAGGGGCAACCATACACTGCGAACCTCAAAACCGCTTATAACTACAATAATACTAATAATTATCTGTGCGTAAAATTTTGTTGCAAAACCTAATTTTTTCAAATCATCATACAATCCTACAAGAACAGCAAGGAAGGACGGTATTAGCAAATATGGATAATATTTAGGAACACCACCAATCGTATTCCTAAGTAACACTAAGAGTAGTAACAGCCCTGTTAGAAAAGAAAGATATATTGCAACACCACCCAGGTATGGTATAAAAACTTTATGAACCTTTCTTGGTCCGGGTACATCCCCAATATGGTATCTCGTAGCAACTGCCCTTGCTATCCTTGTATATACAAATGACGCAGCAAGAGTTACAACAACAATTATGAAATATTTTATATAAACAATTACATCCATCTATTTGACTCGTTTATTTTACCTAGGAGCTATATTTATATAATTTGTAACAATTTTTCTCAAATCACCTGACAAACTATTTTAATATAACTACCAAATTTATATTTTTCAATATCCATTTATTAAAAATTTTGTAAGCAAAATAAATTCTTCCGGAGTTAAAGTTTCCGCCCGTCTTGATAGCTCAATTGGACATTTATTTTCATCTATCACAAAATCTTTTAATGCATTTTTTAATGTCTTCCTTCTTTTATTGAAACTAATCTTAACGATTTCTTTAAAGTCATTGTAAAAATTTCCTTCAATTTTCATGTCTTTAAATTCGATTTTTATAAAAGATGACATCACTTCCGGAAAAGGATAAAAACATTTATTCGAAACGTCAAATAACTTTTCAATATCTGCTACAAGGCCCAAAATGACAGATAGAATTCCATATTCCTTTGTCCCGGGCTTTGCTATTAATCTCAAAGCAACATCCTTTTGTACCATTAAATGCACATCTTTAATAATTTCTCTGTTTTCGATAAGCTTAAAGATCAGGGGACTGGTTATGTTATAAGGGATATTGCCAACAACTCTCAATTTAATCCCATCTTCAAAAATATTTTCAAAATCAAATTTGAGAATATCCTCATTAATTATCTTTATATTTGAATTACAAGAATATTTTTCAATTAAAAAATCACATAAATTCCTATCTATTTCAATTGCTATTATCTCAACTCCATATTCGACCAATTCATTAGTGAGAGACCCTTTCCCCGGACCAATTTCAACAAATATATCACCTTCAGCTGGATTAATTGCCCGTATACATTTCCTAATGATATTTTTATCAATCAAAAAATGCTGCCCTAGACTTTTTTTAGGTCTTATCATTTTAGGTGGAAAAATTCAATTGCATTTTGAGTAGTAAAATGGCATACCTCCTCGTAAGGTATCCCTTTATATTCAGCAAGTCTTTTGGCAACATAAACCACATTTTTAGGCTCATTATATTCCACCTTAACACCAGCAGGTATTATATATGGTGCGTCTGTCTCTACCATAATACGATCAATTGGTAATAAATCTAACACTTCCATTGTCTTCTTTCTACCGTAGGTAATACTACCCGTAAAAGAAAAAAATACATCATATTCCAGAAACTTTTTAGTAAAGTATAAATCCGAAGAATAGCAGTGAAAAACAAGTTTAAAATAGCCAACCTCTTTCACAATTTTTTCAATCTCCGCATCAGCTTTTCTATTATGAACTATAACTGGTTTACCAAATTCCCTTGCCAGCTCTAATTGAAACATGAAAGCTTTCTTCTGGTCTTTAACAGTAGAATAATTTCTATAAAAATCAAGACCTGTTTCACCGATTGCAACAAATCTATCATCACCGGCTAACTGCTCAAGCTCCTTTTCCCAACCGGACTTCAACCTTCCCGAGTCATGAGGATGAATACCACAGGCAGGATAAACAATATCATACCTTTCTGATAAATCCAATGCTTTAACAGAAGTCTGCATATCAATACCAGGACAAATAATCTTCTGTACACCACTATCTATAGCCCTACTTATAACCTCGTCTATATCTTCAATCAAGGGCGGTAAATTTAGATGACAGTGCGTGTCTATTAACATATATCAACTAATTTCCGTTCCAGGATCTATATCCTCAAGAGTAGTCAAGATAGTCAGCTTATCATCTCTGCTGGCAGCAAGCAACATTCCCTGACTCTCTATTCCTCTAATTTTTACCGGCTTTAAATTATCGACTATCACAACATTTTTACCAACTAGTGAATCAGGGGTATAATATTTTGCAATTCCAGCAACTATTAGCTTCACCTGGTTACCAGTATCGATTTTAAGTTTCAAAAGCTTGTCTGTATCCTTCACTTTTTCCGCTTCCAAAACTTGTGCAGTAACTAATTTAACTTTTTTAAAATCGTCTATTGTGATGTATTCCATTTCAGTCCCTTTTTCACCGCTTTTCTGTTCCTCTTTAACTTCTTCAACTATTCTCGGGAATAGTTGTCCCACCTTATCAAGTCTATCACCTACTGCCAATCTTCCCCAATCTGTAGCATTGGAACCTGAACGTGTAGGAATAGTATCTAATAACTTCTTCATTTTTTCAGGCATAACAGGGGATAACATTTCCGCTGAAATTCTTAATCCCTCCAGTGCATAATATAGAACTGTCCCTGCCTCATCAAGATTAATTTTAACAAGATGCCATGGGCTTCGAATTTCAAGATACTTGTTTATATATCTTATATATGTCATAATAATATCTACCGCTTCATTCAACTTTAATTCTTTTATTTTATGAAAAACCGCACTAGTCATTTCTATACACTTTTCCTTTAAAAGCTGTTCTTCATCTGTCACATATGAGTCATCCGGAACTTTACCTTCATAGTGTCTTGATATCAATGTAAAAATTCTATTAACAAGATTTCCAAGATCATTCGCGAGGTCAGAATTATATCTTGAGATGAAAAGTTCTTCACTAAAATTCGCATCCTGCCCCAAAACCATTTCTCTTATTAGAAAATATCTAAGGGCATCAACACCGTATTTATCTGCTATATCGAGAGGTTTAACTATATTTTTCAGTGATTTGGACATTTTAGTCTCATCAATAAGCCACCATCCATGAGCAAAGATCGTGCGAGGCATTGGGAGACCTATAGCTTTCAAAATAGTTGGCCAATATACACAATGTGTCGTAACAATATCCTTCCCTATAAGGTGATAATCAGCGGGCCACCATTTATTGAATTTTTCATTATCAATCTTATAACCTATCGCAGATATATAATTTAGTAAAGCGTCAAACCATACATAAGTGACATAATCTTTATCAAATGGTAATTCTATACCCCATTCCAGCCTCTTCTTTGGACGAGAAATACATAAATCCTCCAGAGGATTCTTTAAAAATCCTAAAACTTCATTTCTCCTTGTCTCAGGCTGAATAAACTGTGGGTTGGCTTTTATATAATCAATAAGCCATTTTTGATACTTACTCATTTTAAAAAAGTAGTTTTTCTCTTTAATATACTCAGGAGCTACTAAATGTTGAGGGCATAATCCGTCTACAAGCTCTTTATTGGTATAAAATCTCTCACACCCGACGCAATAATATCCCCCATACTCACCCTGATATATCTCCCCTTTATCATATAATTCCTGCAACACATCCTGTACAACTTTTTTATGAAAATCAATTGTAGTCCTTATAAAAAAATCATACTGAATGTTGAGCTTTTTCCATGCTTCCTGGAAATGAATCACCATCCTATCGCAATGGATCTGAGGACTAATGCCACCTTCTTTCGCTGCTTCCTGTACCTTCTGACCATGCTCATCCGTACCAGTTAGAAAGAAGGTTTTATAACCCATCATTCTGTAAAATCGTGACAATACATCAGCTAATATAGTAGTGTATGCATGACCTATATGAGGCTTATCATTTACATAGTATATTGGAGTCGTAACATAGAATTTATTCTGCCTCATTTGTTTCTTCCTCTTTATAAATTTCTAACACCTTTATCGATTTCCCTAATTCATCCAGTGGATAATCTTCAAAATTCTCGTCATCAAATCTAATGGTAACCAATTTTTGAAAAATCTCTATCTTTTCTATATAACCTTGCTTTCCATCAATTTCTACTTTTGATCCATATGAAGGATAGTTTTTCAATACTTCAGCATACATATCATACTCATACCGAAAACAACACTTCAGTTTACCACAAGCCCCTGATATCTTAACTGGATTCATAGGTAAATTTTGGTCTTTTACGTGCTTTGTCATCACAGGTTCAAATTTTGTTATCCACTGCCTACAACAAATTGGGAATCCACACGGACCAAATCCTCCAGCTTTCCTTATTTCCTCTCTGGAACTGATCTGCCTCATTTCAATCCTTGTTTTAAATTCCGCTGCTAAAATTTTTACGAGCTCACGGAAGTCGATTCTATCATCGGCAGTAAAATAGAAAGTAAGTTTTTTTCTATCCAAGCGATATTCAGCCTCAACAAGTTTCATTGGTAGGTCAAGCTCTTCTATTTTCTTTTTACAAAATTCAAAAGCATATATTTCCTTTATTCTATTCTCAACATTGGTCTTCATATCCGAAAGATAAGCTTTTCGCAGTATGCAGAAATTTTCACCATTGGGAACCTCTACTTCATCTACATTTCTTTTGATCCCACATACCTCACCAATATCCTCTCCCCTATCCGCTTCCACGATAACCATATCCCCTGGAACTACTGGTAATTCCAGAGGATTTTCATAATATTGCTTATTACTACTCTTAAATTTTACTTTTATATAGTGTTTTAATTCCTCTTTCATTTTCCTTTCCTACCAAGTTTCTCCTTGATTTCAAACATCATATTCATCAGCGCCACGTTAATATATACGTTACTTTTCAGTAAATCAATACAATTATCCACAGCTTTATACAGCCCTTCACCATTAAAAAAGGGATAATTCTTTACGAATTTCTCCAGCCTATCTATCTTATCTGCCAAAATAATGTCTTCCATTATACCTCTGGATAAAAGAGTAGCATCACGGAACCAGAATTGAATACACTTCATTATTAAAAAAAACTTTTTTCTATCACGCTTGTAATAATCAACCAGCTCATTTATTCTCTCTTTAATCTCCACTTTATCCCATTTCGCTACAGAAATGAGTAGATTTATCGAATAGTTAACTAAATCAGTAATATTGTAATTAATCAACTCATATACCTGTGTAATATTATATTCTGAAAATCTTGCCAAAATATTTGCCATAGCCTCTTCTATTCCCATATCCCTTAGCTTTGATATCAATACCTCATGATTGATACTCGGGATGTAAACATGTTGACATCTCGACTTTATTGTTGGCAAAATCATCTCTGGATGATCACTTAGAATCAAAAATGTTGTATCTGGAGGCGGCTCCTCGAGTATTTTTAAGAAAGCATTGCTCCCTTGCTCTGTTAGATTATGAGCATCAAAAACAATAACCACTCTTCTTGATGATTCCTGCGGTTTTAAATAGGCTCGTTTACGTATCATTCTTATAAAACTTATCGGTATACTGCGTGCGTTTGTTACTTGGAATTTTTTATAAGGATCTACTGCTTTTTCACGCAATATTGACTCTATTTCATCAAAAATCCTATTTGATACGCCCTTAAAAGGATCATCACCAGGAGATTCTTCTCTTTTTGGTAAGGGATACACAAAATCAAGATCTGGGTGTTCTAAATACTTTACCCTTGTACATGATTCACATAACCCACATGGTGTCGATTCATTATTCTCACATAAAAGCATCCCTGCAAATTCAAGAGCTATAGCTTCAATGTTTGAAATATCTTTCCCATGCAAAAGATATGCATTGGAAATTCTTTTACTGAAAATTATTATTTTAAATTTATTTAACAGCTCTTCATTGTCCAAAATGTTAAAAAGGCTCATGTCTTTCTAGCTAACCACTCTTCTGGATTTAGCTTCGTCTTATTTTTCCATACCTCAAAGTGTAATAACGCACCTTCGAGTGAACCAGTATCACCAACAGATGCAATTACTGTACCTATTCGAATATATTGTCCCTCAGCCACATATACTTCGTCTACATGAGTGTAGACCGTGTAAAATCCTGATCCATGATCAATTATTATGGTATTTCCATACCCTCTGATATATGTAATGGTTGTTACAACACCATCGAGAACAGCTCTTACTGGGGCACCCTTTCTCGCTCTTATATCAATACCCGGATTTTCAGTTATGGTCTTTAACCTTGGGTGTTTATGTAATCCGAACCTTCCAATGATTTCACCTTCAACAGGCCAAATGAGGCTCCCTTTCATACTATAGAAAGGCTCTTTCTCTCGTACTCCAGCAATCTCTCTTTGACGATCAATTTCCTTCTGCCTTTTATCTCTTTCCTTTTCAAGATCAGCTATAAGATTCTGTAATTCCTTTATTGCTTTTTCCTTTTCTTTAACTTTTGAAGCTAAATATTTCTTATTTCTCCTTGCCTGAGCCAGCTGTCTCTCTCTGCTCCTTTTAATCTTTCTGATTCTATTCTGATACCTCTCTTTCTCTTTTATAATTTTTTCCCTCTGCTCAAGCTCCTTTTCTAAAACAATTTTCCTTTTATCTAATTTGGTAATGTTATCCTTTATTTCATTTATGTTTCTTCTATCAATTTCAGCAAGTATATTGAGATATTTATAACGATAAATAGCCTGATTTATCGAATTAGAACTTAAGATTAAACTCAAGTCGTGAGTCCTGCCATTCTTATATAGATAAACCACCCTTTTCGCAAAATTCTCCTTTAGCTTATCAAGCTTATACTTCAGCTCATTAATTACCAACCTCGACCTTTGAATTTCAATTTCGCACCTTTTTTGTCCTTCCCTTAGCTCACGCAGAACCTTTTGTATGATCATTATCTCTTTTTCAGTATCCGCTAATTTAGACAACAAATCTCTTTCTTTTAGTCTTTCAGATTCAAGTTTCTTCCTGAACTGCTTAAGCTCTTTTTTCACTCTCTCAAGCTCCTGCTCTCGTACCTTTATCTGGTTATCAATCGCTCTTATTTCTTTATCAGTTAATTGAGCAAAAACCTCCAGACTCGAGATTAATAGTAATGCAACCATTACAACTTTGTTTTTCATTTCAATATCATTTCTTTATATCAACACCAATAAGTTATAAAATTTTTTTAATAATTTTATTATATTAATAAAATAGACAAATGGGTGCTTTATCATGGAAACAATCTGGGAATCAATTTTAAAAACTGAAAAATCAAATGAAGAAGACTCCCTTTCGATCCTCAAAAAAATTCCACTTTTTAACAATCTATCGAACAAAGAATTAAAGGAAGTTGAAAAGATTATGTACTACCGCCATTTCAGAGAAAATGAGCATATCTTTCATCAAGGAGACCCAGGACTTGGAATGTACATAATCGTAAAAGGAATGGTAAAAATTATCGATGAAAAAGCTGAAACAGGCAAAAACATTATAGCAATTTTAAATAAAGGAGATTTTTTTGGTGAACTTTCACTCCTTGCGGAAGAACCAAGAAGTGCATCCGCAATCTCCAGTGAAGAATCGGCAATATTGGGATTTTTCCGCCCTGATTTTCTTGATCTATTAAAAAGAAAGCCTAAACTCGGTAATAAAATATTACTTAATCTTGCTAATATCATAGGGGAACGATTAAAAAAAACCAATCAACTTTTAATTGAGGAAAGAAAAAAATCTGGGAAAATTTGATGAACAATGGAAATCCAACTGAAAAATTTTATCAATTTTTAACAAGAATAATAATCGTAGTTCTTACTTTCGTAGCTATTTATTTAATATTTCCATATACAAAAACTTTCATAGTAATACTTATTATTTCATGGTTATTGAGCTTGTTATTCGGTCCAATTGTTGATTATTTTGAAAGCATCAGTATATCAAGAACAGCTGGTTCAATAATAGTCATCTTGTTTATAATAGCTGCTACAGCTTTCTCACTAAGTTTTTTAATACCGGTTATTATAAAATCAATAGAAGCTATTATTGGAAAGTTGCAGGGAAATACCATTTCTATTTTTAGAATAAAGTTAGAAGAATTTTTCACTCGCTATTTTAACAAACCAGAGATGGCCGATGAAATTATATCCAAGGTGAATAATTACTCTGTCCAGCTTTTATCATCTTCCCTAAGTGCTTTAAAAAATATCGGTTCCCTTATAGCAACGGCCGTAATAATACCATTTGTAACTTTTTTCTTAATGAAAGATTCAAGAAAATTTAAAAAGGCATTAATATCTCAGATACCCAATAAATATTTTGAATTGAGCCTGAACGTAATGCATAAAATTGGGGATCAGGTATCAAGCTATCTTCGTGGGCAGGCTATCGATGCATTGCTCGTTGGTATTCTTTCAACTATAGGTCTATTTATTGTCAATATATTCCTGAATAATCCAGTTCCATACTTTATTTTTGTTGGGATGCTTGCAGGACTTGCTAACCTCATTCCCTATTTAGGACCTGTCGTTGGAGCCATTCCAGCTCTCGTAATTGCGATAATAACAAATCCACCAAATCTATTAATGGTTCTAATATGGATTGTTATAGCATTTATTTTAGTTCAGCTGATAGACAATACCATAATATCACCCCTTGTTGTATCTAAAAGCGTTAATATGCATCCCCTTACTGTTGTGGCGGCGGTCCTTATAGGCAGTAAACTAGCAGGTCCCCTAGGAATGCTTTTTGCCGTTCCTTTCGTCGGCGTTGTTAAAGTAATGATTTCAGAAATTTCCTGGGGTATAAAAAACTACCAATCTATTTAATTAATATTTCTCAATGGCAAATAAAATACCGTTTTGAAAATATAAATGGAGCTCTCCTTCCGGTAATAGATAATATATCCAGAGTGAATATTCATTTTTCACCCTATCCTCAACTACAGATTTAAAAATTGGTTCTCCAGCAATTTTCAATATTTCCGAATTGGTCATCCCTATATCAATCATCTCCATACTGGTCACACTTACAATTTTTGCCCTATATTTATTTAATTGTTCCCTCGAAACAGCATTTCTTTCATTTTCAATTTTAATCTGAAGTAGATCCACAACATCCTGAATCTCAGGTTTTATATCATCACTTATCTTTGAAGCTTTTTTTAAATACTCGATAGCAAGCTCAATATTCTTTTCTGAAATTAATGCTTCTGCATCAGACAGATACCCTTCAGCTACCTTTTTCAGCCAGGCGTTAACTTTTGGCTTAAGGGAAGGATCAGACCGGACAGCCTTTTCAAAATATTCAGTGGCTCTACCCCAGATTCCATATTTAGCAAGTAATTCACCCCTCTTAAGATAATAATAACCAATGTATTTCCTTGTATATTTTGCAGAACCCTTTACTTTAGATTTTAAAACTAATTCAATTCCCTTCGATGCCTCATCAAAATTACCTCTATCAAGCAAATTATCAAGTTCTTTCTCAAACTTTTTTATTGCTACCAGGGAAATAGAATCAACCTGTCGCAAAATTTCAGGGTTCTTTGAAACACAAGCGCTCTGTAAATGCTCCAGCGCCTTTAAATTTTCCCCCCTATAAATCTTACTAACTGCACTATCTATATGAATTGTGGAAATTTTGTCATTACATAGCTCAATCATATATTCAGCTTTTTTTACCTTTGGGTGCTCTGGGTAATTCTTTATAAATTCCAAAAATTTTGCTTTAGCAAGTGAATAATTACTGGATATATATAATTTTCTGCCTTCGTCACCAACAGTTGGTTTACCTCCCTTTAGAAAACTAACTGATAGTAATAGAGAGATTGAGTTCAATTTAATCCTATCGATCGGGGAAATATTATATTTATCATTAACCTCCTTCATTTTATCAAAATTCAGTCTGAATTCAATTCCGATTGAGTTCCTGAAACCTGATTCATATTCCTGAGATGAAAGTCTACGATAACCGAAGGAAATAGATAGTAAATTTCCCGTTGTTGTCAGGTATTTTTTCCCCTCAATATTTCTATAAAACGATGCCATTAAGCTAGCATAATCCAATTTTGTAAATATTATATCAACATAACTTAGCTGATATATAAAACTCTGAGTCAATTTGAAACCATATGCCTCAGATTTAAAAAACATTTCATGGCCAGATACCGGGATTTTATTATGCCAGTGAGAAGGTAGACCAACCCTGCTTGGGCCTACTCCATAAAAAAAACCAACGCCAATTAATATATCGATAAAATTTTGTTTGAAAAGTCTATTTAAAATATTGTATTTAATAGGTTCAAGCTCCGCAAATATTAAAAATCTTGAATTGAAATTATTGAAGCCGGGAAATTCCGTCTCAGTAGAATCAAGTCTTAAGGAACTTCTCACAGAAGGCATAAAAAGGAATCCGGTTTTAAAATCGATTAAATTATACGTAAATGGGATACGGTATTCTATCGGACTTTTAAATATATCTGAGGCTTTAAAAAAAATATCATACTTTTCCCATGGATATATTGTTCCTATAATGGAAAGTGTAATTACTGCTAATTTTAATATTGATTTATTCATTCCATACATAAAATATAAAACTGTTTTAAATTAAAAAAGGATAGAATTGATTGGAAAAAGTATCTCAATCCCTTTGAAAAACCTGAAAATTATTTTAAAATCTATGACAATTACAGGAGGTGATAATGAGGTTAAATTTTTGCTCATTGCTAATTATATCCATATTTGTATCAATTGCATTTTCTAAAGCACCAGAAATCATCAAACTAAACCCACCCGATATGAAGAAAGGAAGTTTAACAATGGAAGCATTCAAATTAAGAAAATCTACAAGAGAATTTGACACAAAGGATTTAAGCCTTCAGGATCTATCAGATCTTCTCTGGGCTGCCAACGGGGTAAATCGCCCTGAAGAGAAAAAACGTACTGCACCATCTGCAATCAATGCGCAGGATATAGACATATATGTAGTCACAAAAGAAGCAGTATATCTCTATAATGCTTTTGAAAATCAATTAGAAAAGATTACTGATGGTGATTACAGGAACATTGTTGCTGGAAGACAGGAAAATATGGCTGTAGCTCCGGTGTTTCTCGTACTTGTATCCGACTTATCAAGATTTAGGTTTGGAGATGAATCAACGAAATTAACCTGGGCAGCGATGGATGCGGGAATTGTATCCCAGAATATATCGATCTTTTGTGCATCCAGAAACCTTGCAACTGTACCAAGAGCGACAATGGACAAAGATAAACTAAGAAAAATATTGAAACTAAAAGATTCACAAAAGCTAATGCTAAATCATCCTGTGTCGTATATGAAATAACATTAAATCTGACCCCTGATCTCTAAAACGAAGAAATTTTATTAAGCTCCTCTCTCATGCCTGAAACTTTATTGGACAAAAAATTTTGCCAGAAGCCTTTAGATCAAAAAGGGAATAAGAGCTTTTCTATTTTCAGGATAATTCTCAAAGTTTTCCTTATACCATTTATGACTGGACAAAGCCCTCGGTAGCAGGTTAATAACCGTCCAGAAAAAGAAGGAAAAGCCTGCCACATTCGAAACAATCAAAAACCAACCAAACCACTCCAGAATTTCACCAAAGTAGTTCGGACACGATACATATCTGAATAAAAAACCTTGCGGGACCTTGTAGCCGTATTCTCTATATCCCCTCAACCCAATAAGTATTTTATCAGATTTGAAATGGATGTAGAAACCAACAATGAAAAGGATGACCCCCGGAATTTTATTCACAAGGACGGGCTCGTTATTGCTTGAGCAAAGCAGGTAAAAATTGAAAAATGAATTTATGATATTAAACAATATCCCTAAACCCACAATTGCTGGAGAAACATTCCTTCTATTTTTTATCATCAGTGGAAATACAAGCGATCTGTAAAAATAGTGCGCTATCCACAAACCTGATACTAATAAGATGTAAAAATTTATATTCTCTTTGAACACTATAATAAATAAAACAGGAATAACCAATGATGGCAACTCCATTAGAAACCAGGCAACTCTGGAAGGTAAGCCTGCACTTCTTCTTCCCCGATAAAACTTCCCATAAGGAGCAGTATATTTGAAAAGCAGCACAAAAAAGACAACTGCCCCCAAAGCAATCCATATCCAGATCAGCTTAGTAACTAAACTATCCATTTAGAAACCCTTTGTCTTTGAACCATTTAAATAAATCCTCAATAGTTTTTCTTATAGGCGTATGTTTATATCTGAGAATTTCTTTTGTTTTACTATTATCTATGCGGTTTTTCCATTTCAACGCTTTCAATGATTCTCGCGTGAAAATCAGTTCTTTCCCATTAAAAACCGAATGCCAGAATTCATTGAAAAAACCGCCAATCTCCGCAAAGGTAATTGGAAAGCAAAATCTGGGCACTTTAATATTGCTAACATCTCCCCACAACTGAGCTAATTCTTTGACAGATAGAAATTCTCCGGAGAAGATGAACTCCTGCCCATTATAATCTCTCTCCACCAGCTTGACAGTATACTCTACAACATCCCTCACGTCAACCCAATCAAATCCCCCTTTTACCAGGGCCGGAAAGTGGCCTTTATAAAGAGAAATTAGAAACCGACCAATGAAGGATGGCCTCCAATCTGCTGGACCAATTATAGCTGTTGGATAAACAATATTCACATCAAAATCATGTCCTCTCTGAAAGTTTCTAACTATTTTTGTAGCTTCAGCCTTACTTTTGTCATAATCGGGGTAATTACCTCCCTCTATCAAACCTGTAGACTCTGTTATCACATCATAATTCTTATAATCAAAAGCGTGGATGGAGGAAAAATAGATTAATTTTTCTACGTGGGTTTTTCTTATTGCTTCGAGAAGGTTCTTGGTCCCCTCTACATTTACTTTTTTTACATATTCGCCTTTGCTTTTCGTGACAGTTATAGTAGCCGCAGTATGAATTACTATATCAACGCCCTTTAGTGCATCAACCAGACTTTTCTTATTAAGAACATCTATTCTTGCTATCTCACAACCAATCCCATCGAGTCCAAGCATGGATTTATGCACTAAGGCTCTTACTTTAAAGCCAGATTCCAGAAGCTTAGCCACCAGATTTACTCCAACATGTCCAGATGCCCCTGTAACGGCAACAACTACTCCCACCTCGCAAATTTACCGAAAAACTTCAATTCTTCATACTAATTGATTTAAACAGCTGAAAGCACAGATTTAATCAAAAGTGTTTATAACTTATTGATTGTCAGGTAATGGAAATTCCAATTCTTACTATAAAAATTTTTCAACGTAATTCTTGAAATGAAAAACAAAAAAGACGGGGTATGGGCTTTGATCGATTTTACAACAGTCATTGAAGTGTTATTTTTATAATCACTTTTATTCATAAATAAAAGTATGTTTTTCATTCCCAATTGGAATTGTTATCGATAACTTGGATAAATAATTATAGTCTACTTTCACCAAAATACAACCATTTATGTAAGAATACTCCAGTAGAGTATTTGATGTAAATAAAAACTGATCAAGATATTCATATCGTGCTTCCTCCTCAAGTTCTTTGACATTACTCCACATTCTTTTGTATTTCCACGGATTATAATCAAATTTTTCGATACTAAAAGTACCGGTAAATCCTTCCTCCAAAAGATCTTTTCTACGTGAGAATTGGCCTTTAAATTTCGATCCTAATCCAGTATTAATTTTAATATCCTCTTCTAATATTGTATTTACAAAATTTGGGTTACCGAATTCTAAGTAAAATTTATAAAGAATATTTAAAATTTTATCACATTTAATATTTTCAATACATTCATCAGTCGAAAGAATCTCAAATATTTTTTTAGATTTTAATGAATCATATCCTATGACTTTAATATTTTCTGGAAAAATATTTACCATATCGTATCCTGTGTTTACAAAAACTACGTGTAAAATCATTTTAGAATCTATAATCTTCTTATATATAGTAAATATGACGGCACTATTTTCCATTTCTGAATATATACTTCCTTTCCCATACCTAAAAACCAAAACTTGTTCTCCGATTGCCTTTGGTTTTAAATTAAATTCTGCTTCTGAATAAGAAATTTTTGAACAATTTGATATACAAAAAATTATAAAAATTAAAAATACTAATGCATGCCACTTCATTTTCAAACCCTTTATATTGTTATATCAATATGTTGTTTAAATGTAAAAAACAATTAATAATTCTTCCAATAAGAAAATTAACACTTATGTCCACTTATAAACATACTAACTTGTTAAATGGGCAGTGATGCTTAACGGCAGGCAAATAGGTGAAGTCATCAAAGTTGGTTTTGGCGAAAGAAGCGAATCGCAAACACGCTGTTATGTAAAGTCTCGTAATAAATCTTTTATATGATCTGCTATCTTCTCTTTTTCATTCTTTGACACATGCACAAAATCTGGATGAGTCTGTCCGTTGATTACACCATCCCACTTCATGAAAAAGACCTGAGTAAAGGATCTATCAATTACTGGATCCCTATATTTGATTGCGAATATAATATACTGGGGAGGCACATTTGTTGGTAATTGAAGACTGTCATTATACCATGGGGTAGGCGTTTTAACTGGTATCTCGTTAGCAACAGAGAAATCAAATGTGAACTGAGGTCCGCTTTTCAGATTCTTATTTATGATGTAAATCTTTCCCAATAAATCATATGCAGGACGACCTCCAATGTTCTCCATAGTGATTTGGATGCGATACGGTGGACTTTGCGGCAGTGGTTTAATGCCAGGTTCTGCGATTGTGAAGTATGGTCGGTTAGATCCTATCTGTTCTTTCCACGCAATTCTCGCATGATAGACAGTCAATAACGCAGCTATTGCTGCAATAGCTCCCGAGATTGCTGCAACTATCGCCCAAGTTTTTTCATTACTCAGAATTTTAACAATCTCACTATAATCCATTGGTTTTACACCTACTATATAGAGATTTCAAATAACGTTTTGCGAACATGCGAAATTTGGTTACCTCGAATTTGGGCGGAGTGAAGCGTAGCCATATGTCCGCTGTTATCGGAAGTGGTGTTCATCTGCCATCTGTGGTTTCAGCTACTTTATACTCTTTCAGGCTTTCCTCGTAGGATATTTCTATCTTTTCTATATTTGTTGACTGGGGCTCTACATAAATTGGTATTTCCTTTTCCTCAAACTTTTCTTTCCTTGAATTAATCATCAATCTCATGTGGCCAAAAGGCAATATATTTACAGAGACTTTTATGTTTTCTATCATGATTTCACCTCCTTTTTATATCTCTTCAATCCATTTACCCCCTAATGCTCTTCCTTTTATTCCTATAACTGGAGACTGTCTCTCTATTTCCTGCTGAACAATGCCTGGTATCATCTGTGATACCTGATTTAATAGTTGATTTAAAATTTGCTGTACTTGTTGAGGTATTTCCTGAATATTTACACCTGCCGGTAGCTGCAAACCCAAGTTTATGTTCATTTGTGGATTTGGTGGTATATTTCTCTCTTTATTTAATTCAATATTTGTTTTGAAGATATGGAGCTTTTTGGCACTTTCGATAATCGCTATAGGCATATTTTCTATTTGACACTGATACTTATCCTTGAGGATGAGCTCCGGATGTATTGGTTCTCTGAGTTTTAAGAAGTCCTCATATTTTAAATATAATTCCCACATTAGATTTTCAAGTTTTTCCTCCGGATATTCCACAGGAAGGCCAATATCTTTTGCCTCACGCCTCCCTATTGCGTGCCCATGAGAGTAGATCTTCTCCGTTAATGTTTCTATAATCGTGGATATTTTCTCCTCATCAAGTTTCTCTTGTCGTGAAGTTAGAAGTTTTCGAGCAACAAGTCTAATATGATGATGTTGTCTATTTACACTTCCCAATGTCAGAGGGCCTATTTGGTTGATCAGTGAATTTAATATATTTGCCACGGCGTCTTGGTCATTAATGTTTGCTCGTTCTTTTATAAATGATAAAAATGAACTGACATCTTCAACAGCAATTTCCTGGGGTGGCACTGCAGTTTCACCTATCGTAGCCTTAACTAATGTTGGATCAATCGGACCTAATTCTGCTTTCTTCCCCATTACTATATTATCTGCACCCATAGATAACAAAGTAGCAGCACTTTGCGCCCTGTAGGGTATCAACACGTTAAATTCATCACAGAACTCTCTTATCATACTTACAATTCTCCAAGGTACACTGACATCTCCACCCCTACTATATAGAAAAATATCTATTCGTTTATCATTTTCATTAAATTCTAAATTTAATAAATGATCATACAATGGCCTCACGGCGTCTTCTGCAATACGTGACCCAAAAGGATGTCTGTCCCCTGTGAAATACACTATTACTTTACTTTTTCGTTTTTCTTCTATTTTCTCTATCAATTCCTTACCGATGTGATTATTTCCTGACATCACCATACTTCCGTAAAGTTAAATCAGTTTTAAACCTTTCTATTGCCATTTTCGATAAATCGAGTATATACGAACTTTTTACCTATACTATCATTCTTGGTAATATAACCGAACTACCTACATATACTACATTACCTATACATCTCATTTGTAAATATTAATTAAAAATTTAAAGAAGTCAAGTTCTTTTTTAGTGGGATACGGAAAAGTTCATGCACATGGTGGTACAGTAGAATTGATTAAATTAAGGGTAATGAGTGATGAAAGCATAGCTCGTGGACAGGCTATGCTCTGTGAGATTTTTGGAAAAGAAATCAAAGATAAGGATATAAAAAAATGACCTATCCCGATTAGGGCTCCTATGGATAGTATCATAACAAATAACAAGTTAAAAGACAATCCAAAGGATCTCTGTGGGAGAAAATAATGTTTAAAAAAACCTTTCCCGAAAGGGACTCTACGAGCCGCCATATTAACGGTTCTTAGCCGATGTCTATATTCAAAGGGGAAATTATAGTAATAGAAAAGATTCTCTTCATGTAGAGCAAATATCTTATCTCAAAAGAAATCCTTCGAACTTAACAAAAACAATTTAGAAATTATGGGTATGCATTATGGGTATACCTAATGGATATACGCAACTAAATCGACGGGGAAAGATCTCATATTTTTGCGTGTTTTTGCAAGGTAAAATAAGCGATTTTATAGACTTAACTTTTACAAAGTTCTTTGATTTATCGACGAAAAATTTTTTGTGGGCCCCGCAGGATTCGAACCTGCAACCGACGGATTATGAGTCCGGCGCTCTACCGTTGAGCTAGAGGCCCTCTATAAAAATCGCGTAAAATTAATCTGAATTATCTATAATTTCAATAAAAATATAATGCTCATTTATAAGCTATTAAACCTCTTGCACCGAGTTTTATTACATTGCTGTATTTACCTTTTATAGCATTTCTGGTATCTATAACAATTGAACTATACTTTTGTATCATCTGGTAATCAATATTAGAATGGTCAGTTATTATTACCACAGCATCATATGATTTTAGTTTATCCTCATCTATATCAACTGATCTTAAATCCTTTCCATCTAAAATAAATTTCCCTACATATGGATCATGATATTCTAAGGAAGCACCTCTTGCTTCAAGAAGTTTCATAACATCAAGCGCAGGAGACTCCCTTGTATCATCAACATCTCTCTTATAAGACACGCCAATTATCAGTATTTTCGAACCATTTATTGGCTTACCCTTTAAATTCAAACCATCGGCAACTAATGTCACAACATATTCTGGCATTGATGAATTTATCTCACCAGCCAGTTCTATAAATTTTGGATTATAATTTAACAGCTTCATTTTCCAACTTAAGTAAAAAGGATCAATTGGAATACAATGACCACCCAGTCCAGGACCTGGATAAAATTTCATAAAACCGAATGGCTTTGTCCCCGCCGCCTCAATTATCTCCCATACGTCAACACCCAACCTATCACACATCAGTGCCATTTCATTAACGAGTCCAATATTTATAGAGCGGAATGTGTTTTCAAGCAATTTCACCATTTCAGCTGATTCTGTACATGAAACAGGTACCACTTTTTCAATAATTTGCTCATAAAGCAATTTTGCCATTTCTGTACAACTTTTTGTAATACCACCTAAAACTTTTGGGGTATTTTTAGTCTTGTAAATCGGGTTGCCTGGATCAACCCTTTCAGGTGAAAAAGCAAGGTAAAAATCTTTACCAACTTTCAATCCACTTTTTTCAAGCATTGGTAAGACAAGCTCCCGTGTCGTACCAGGATAAGTTGTACTTTCCAGAACGATTATCAAATCTCTGTGGATATACTTAGCAATTTCTTCAGTAGCAGCTATTATATATGAGACATCAGGATCCTTAGTCTTTCTCAGTGGAGTAGGCACACAAATTGAAATTGCATCAATATCCTCTATCACACTATAATCAGTGGTAGCCCTAAAAAGCTTTTTTTCAATTGCCAATTTTAAATCACTGTCATTGACATCAATTATATAATTCTCACCTTTATTAAGTTTATCCACTTTCTCTCTTGATACATCAATACCAATAACACTAAATCCCTCCTTCGCAAATTCAATTGCAAGGGGAAGTCCCACATATCCAAGACCTACTACTCCGAATTTTGCTTTTTTGCTTTTAATTTTTTTCTCTAATTCCATTTCTACAGCTCCATCTTATAATGCTTTCTATAAAACTCGAGAAATTCACCACTTTTTAAAGGTCTCCACCAATCTTCATTATCCACGTACCATTGGATTGTATATTTTAGTGCCTCCTCAAAACTATGTTTGCTCTGCCAGCCCAACGAACGAAGCTTCGAATCATTAAGTGAGTACCTCCTATCATGACCCAACCTGTCCTCTACGTACTTAATAAGGCTCTCTGATTTATTTAAATATTTCAAAATTAATTTTGTGATTTCTATGTTCTGCTTTTCATTCCTTCCCGCAATATTATATACATCACCTACACTCCCGTTATGCAAAATAAATTCTATCGCATCACAATGATCTTTAACATATAGCCAGTCCCTGACATTTTTACCATCACCATATAAAGGTAATGGTTTATCCTCCAACGCATTGGTTACAAATAGAGGAATCAACTTTTCGGGATATTGATAAGGACCAAAGTTATTTGAAGCTCTTGTAATAATTACTGGCAAGTCATAAGTAACATAATATGAATATGCAAGCCTATCTCCACCAGCCTTACTTGCTGCGTAGGGGTTACTAGGTTTTAACGGAGACTCTTCAGTAAATGATCCTTCTTCTATGGAACCGTATACTTCATCAGTGCTTATCTGAATAAATCTTTCAATACCATACTTTTTGGTATTTTCAAGAAGAACATATACCCCATACATGTCGGTCTTGATAAAGCTCCCTGGATCACCTATACTTCTATCCACATGGCTTTCAGCAGCAAAATTAATCAGAAAATTGGGTCTGTATTTTTTAAAAATTTCCTCAACAATTTCAAAATCGCATATATCGCCACGAATAAAGATGTAATCCTTTCTCTCCTCAAGATCTCTAAGATTTGCCGGATTACCTGCATAAGTCAACTTGTCAAGATTCACCACTTTAATATCATCATATTTTTCAAATATATAATGAATATAATTACTTCCTATAAAACCACATCCACCTGTAACAAAGTAAGTTCTATCATTCATTTATTGACTCCTGTATTTTTCAATATTCCTCCCTACACAATCGTATAGAAAACCTTCCTTTAAAACTGTTGCTGGATCGTAAATATTCCTAGCATCTATCATTATTGATTTTTTCATAACTGATTTAATGAATTTCAAGTTCATATTTCTGAATTCATTCCATTCAGTTAAAATAATCATTGCATCAGCATCTTTTAAAGCATCATAACTTGAAGAAACATAAGTCACTTGAGGAAATAACTTTCTCATCTCATCCATAGCCTTTGGATCATAAGCCTTTACCCTTCCACCCCTTGAAATTATTTCCCTGATTATATCAATTGCTGGAGATTCTCTTATATCATCAGTATTTGGTTTGAAAGATAGCCCAAGAATACCAATAGTTTTCCCTCTAAGCTTGGGAACAAATTTGAGTAATTTTTCAAATATTCTTCGCCTCTGCAACCTGTTTACTTCAATAACAGCCTCTACGATTCTTGCCCTTGTCCCGGCTCTTTCGGCTATCTTTGTCAATGCCAGTGTATCCTTTGGGAAGCACGACCCACCAAAACCTGGACCAGCATGTAAAAATTTTTGTGAAATCCTACCATCCAGTCCCATTGCTTTTGCAACAACCTGCACATCAGCTCCTACCTTTTCACAAATATCGGCAATCTCATTTATGAAAGAGATTTTGGTTGCAAGGAATGCATTTGAGGCATACTTAATCATTTCTGCGGTTTTTATATCAGTTGCAACAATCGGTGTTTCAATAAGATACAAAGGACGATAAATGTCTCTCATTATCTCAAGTGCTTTTTCTGACTCAGTCCCAATTATTACTCTGTCAGGACGCATGAAATCTCCAACTGCAGAACCTTCTCTTAAAAATTCAGGATTCGATACAATCTCATATAATTCTCGTTTTACACCCTTTTCTAAAAGCATATTAATAATTTTTTCACCCGTTCCTACAGGAACTGTACTCTTAGTTACTATTACTTTAAAATCCTTAATAACATTTGCAATGGTTTCAACAACGTTAAAAACATAACTTAAATCCACATCTCCATCATCCTTGGAGGGTGTGGGTACGGCTATGAAAATAACCTGACATTTATTGATTGCATCAGCCACATCAGTAGTAAATTTAAGCCTTCCCTTTTCAACATTATTTTTAACAAGCTCTAACAATCCAGGTTCATAAATAGGTAAAATCCCATTTTTTAATTTCTCAATCTTTTCATCATCAATATCTGCACAAATTACTTCATTGCCAAAGTCTGCAAGTCCTGTTCCGGACACAAGGCCAACATATCCAACACCAATCATTGCTATTTTTTGCATTGCAACCTCATATTTTACTCATTATAAATTTCATAATAATCTGCGAAATTTATAAAAAATTCCTATAAGTAGCCTGTTCTTTTTCTCACAACCCATTCCACAACAAGAAGACCAACTATAATTATCATAATCCACAAGGAATTGTAAAATCTCACAATTTTCGATTTACTTACTGTTTTTGTTTCCAATTCTATCCCATTAATCCAACTATTATCTTTATAAAAATAAAATTTTCCTTTATTCCTTTTTGCTATTTCTTTTAACACATTTATATTCAAGCCTGTCTTTAGCTTTTCAATTTGAATATTCATTACTTCTACTAATACAGTATCTCTTCCGAGTAACACATCATTTCTGTAACCTTCACCAATTAATTTATATTCGCCGGGATTTAATAAGCTCAAAGTTCCTCTGTACATATTATTATTTAATTTAAGTTCCTGAATAAAATCAACTTCTCCCTTTTGATCAATCACTTCTACTTTAAATCTCCCATCATTTACTGGACTCCCGTCAAGCCCATAAATAACTCCAGCCACATTTAATTTTTCGCCAGTATAGCATATGTTTTTGTCTAAGTTCAAATACACCTGCCTATTTCGATTGAAATCCATCATAAACTTCACTGTCGTTATTAACAGGTCTTCAAAAAATCCCTCAGTTTCAGTTTCCAGTGTCATAAAGTACCATCTCCAGAAATCTTCACCTATCATTAGCAATAGTCTATTATTTCTACTTATTGCAATAATAGGCATCTTTTTTATGCCCTGGGTTTCAAAAAAATATATAAAATCATCAGGTAGTGATACATAACTAAACAAGTAACCAATCGGAGGAAGTCTTTTTATCGCTTTAGGAACGTTGTAATTAACTGACAAATTCCTCACAATCTGATGATCGGCACTACTTAATGAGGGATATACAAAATTCATTTTACCAGTCTTTAGTTTTATATTTTTTATAAACTCTCTATTTAATGTCTCAGGATCTATATTAGAATTTATTAGCAATACAATCGGGACATTTCTCATACTTTTTTTAATAAAATTGATCACAAAAATTGAGGAATTTCGACCTGGATATCCATTTAAAATGATTAGATCAGGCTTCTGCTTAAAAAATTCTTTTGCATAATCTGGTATCAATTTGCCATTATCAACAATGTTCAGAACTTCCGTATCATCTATTTTTTTTAGAATTAGTTTAATAAAACGACTGTCGAAATCAGCATACGAATTAATTAAAAATATTCTTCTATTATTCCTTTTTACATTTACTACAATTTTTTTCACATTATTACCAGGATTTCTATCATTTTCAACTTTCAGAGCTATGTGATATTTAATAATTCCAGTTCTGCTGGGAAATAATCTATAGTTTATTTCTCCCAAGAGTTTACCTGTTTTATTTCTCAATATTAACGAATCAACTAAATTTTTACCATCTTCGGATATTATAAGATATTTTCTTCCGGTAGCGCCGTCATCACTATAAATTATTCTCATAAAAAGCGTATCACCAAGTTTTATTGCACCTGGCGCAATAATCCTATCTATATATGGATCAGCCAATTTAATCGTATCGCCTATACCTATTGTAAAAAGGGGAAATTTCAAATTAGCGTTAAAAAATTCAGGCGCTTCACCGGCGTTATAATTACCGTCACTTATTAATACTGCAGCTGATATATTCTTATCATTAGCACTTTTATCAAGATATTTTAACACCGAGGACAGATTGGTTACATTACCATCAAAATTTAGCTCTTTAAGATTTCTATCATATACTTCGACTGTGTCAGCAAAAGTAAAATATCTAGCTCGAGCCTTTTTGTTAGATAAAAGTTCCCTAATAGACTCTAATGTTCGTATAAAATCATCTTTATTAAAACTTTTATGTTCCCTTATACTCATTGATTTATCAATAAAAATACAGACTTCCGGTACCTGGTTCTTTTTATATTTAAAAAAAATGTCCGGTTTTAAAAGGACAAAAATGATTAATATCGCAGTAATTAATCTTATAATAAGAATTATATGGTAATTTGGATAATATCTCCCCTTTATTCTTTTGAATGACAGCCATAAAGAGAAAATAAATAAGAGAATTATTAAAAAAGCAAAGATACCATTATAATTGAAATAAACAGAAAAGTTTTTCATTAAAAATTAAATACCAAGTTTTAAATTGGGAAATGGTGATATATTAAGCGGTGATGTATATCCTCTCTTTAACATTTCATATCCTGTATAAGCTATCATTGCTGCGTTATCGGTGCAATATTCAAGAGGTGGATAGTATAGTTTCACGCCTCTATTTTTTAATTCTGTATTAAACATCTCTCTTAACCTGGAATTAGCAGCGACTCCACCTGCTAAAACCAATTTATCTACACCTGTAAACTCAATAGCTTTAATTGTATTGGTTAATAACATCTCAATTATAGCCTCCTGATACGACGCACATATATGATTTATATTGGTTTTTACCCAATTCATTCCTTTTTTCTTAACAAGATATAAAAGACTGGTTTTTATCCCGCTGAAGCTAAAATCAAACTCCGATGATTTCAATTTTGCTCTTGGAAATGGATAAAAATCTTTTATACCAGATGCTGCCAATTTATCTATTATTGGACCACCTGGATAGCCCAGACCGAGAATTCTTGAACCCTTATCAAAGGCTTCACCCACTGCATCATCTACACTACGTCCTATCAATTTATATTTACGAAACTCCTCAACATATATTAGCATTGTATGCCCACCGGACACCAGAAGACACATAAAGGGGTATTTTAAATCATAGCAACTTAGAAAGTTTACCATAATATGGGCTTCAATATGATTTACAGCAATAAAAGATTTATTTAGAGTACATGCTATCCCCTTAGCAAAAGAAAGACCTACCAATAACGCTCCCATTAGCCCCGGACCATATGTTGCGGCTATTCCATCGACTCTATTTATATCTTTAATTGCTCCATTGATTGCATCCCTTGCAATCACTTCGATTAATCTTATATGTTCTCGAGATGCAAACTCAGGTACAACACCCCCATATTCCCTATGCAGTATCTGAGAAGCTACAATATTTATCAAAACATTATTCTTATCTACAATAGCTACAGATGTTTCATCACAAGATGTCTCTATGCCCAAAACAATCATATTTATCTACTCCTAATTATCCTCAATTCAATGCTATCTGGTATAACCTCATAGGAGATAATATCATTCGGAACTTTTACCAGTGGTTGATACGAAATAACACCTCTCCTATATTGTTTCCTATAATCCCATGTAACTTCTATATCATCTTTGTTTGCTTCCTTTAAAATACTAACTGCAGATACAAGCTTTACATTGACTACAGGGGGGTTTGAATAGATTTCTACATCCGCAGGTTTATTTAATATTTTTACGGGAATATCTTTAACAACCAATTCACTGATCAAATCGACTTTTTGGTAACATTCTACATACTCATGTGACAATCTAATATTATAACCAACTGGTTTTATTATCTTTAACTTTTCTTTAACATCTCTTATAGCGTTATTTATAACTTTTGATTCTGTAGTAAGCACCACGATTTCCTTTAAATAACTATGCGGTCCTTCAACGGTAACAGTATCAGGATTAATTTCAAGGTCACCAATCTTCATATAACCAGGAGCTACATTTATTTTGATCACGGGAACAATGAGCAGTTCCTTCCTGACATACTTGTCAAGTACAATTTCAACGGAATCAGGCCACACTATCTGATTGAAAGCTATGTTCGACTTCCTTGGATATATGATCTTTTCTGGATTTCCTACAAAATAAGAGTTTAAATCAAACTTGTAATAATAATTTATCCTTTGAATATCAAGTACGAATTTAAAGGAAGAACTTGGTGCTATAAGTAGGTATATTAAATCAAGTCCTCTTCCGGTAAATTTAGCTTTGACTTTACCGGGGACAAGATTCTTCAGTATTTTCCCTTCCTTAACATTGACCACATCCAATTTAACATCAAAGGTGTAGGAATATTCATTATTCAGTGCTGTAATAACCCAGATAAATAAAGTTATCAGAAGAATAGTAATCTTTGCTCTTATATCAATCGTAAAAAAGCTTTTTACTATCTGATAAAGTTTATTTTTTCTTTTTACACTTTTGTCAATTGCCATAAATAATGATAAGAAAAGGGCTTGGAAAAACCAAGCCCTTTTATAATATCATTTACTCAATTTTGACCATAATCATTTTTCTGATTTTTTATCCTTATCTTCTTTGTCCTTATTTTTATTTTCGGACTCTTTTTTCACCTTCTTTGTAGATTTCTTTCGGGTGGTCTTTGCTCCTTTCTTTTTCTCCTCAGGTTTTTCTTCCTTTTGTGCACGTGTTTTTCCCTTAGGCTTCTCCGCTTTCTCTTTTGATGCTTTCTTCTCTTGCTCTAATTCAGCTTTCCTAATTCTCTCTATTATTTCCTGTGGTATCTCTATCTTACTGGTAGCTTCCTTTACCTCCAATATATCTGCAATATCTGATTTTCTAGTTTTTCTACCCCCGCTAACCAATGTCAAAATAATTCTTTTCTCTTCTTTATTTAGATCCTGAACTTTTAACTTTACCTTATCACCAACTTTTAACTTTTTACTGGTTTTTTTCCCAGTAATAACTTCAGGCAATAGTACAATACCTTCTATCCCAAACTGCAATTTCACCCAGGCAACTTGCTCACCGACTCTATCTATCTCAGCTTCAATTATTGCCCCTGGCACATACAATTCTTCAAGAGTTGGCCATGGATCCTCTTCGACCTGCTTCATTCCAACTGTAATTCTTCTTGCATCTTTATTTATATCTAAAATTTTCACTTCTACTTCCTGTCCTCTCTTTAGTACCTCACGGGGGTGATTGATCTTTTTCGTCCAAGAAATATCGTCGATCGACAGGAATCCATCAATATTTTCATCCAGTTCAATAAAAGTACCACTTGACAGAATTTTTTTAACTACACCCTTATATATTCCACCAACTTTAAACTTCTCATCAATTCCCTCCCAGGGATCTGGAAATAGCTGCTTATATCCCAATGAAATTTTTCTTTCTTCAGGATCAATACTTAATACCTTCGCTTTCACTTCATCACCTATCTTAAACAGCTCAGATGGGTGCCTTATATGCTGCGTCCATGACATCTCGGAAACATGTATCAAGCCCTCAATGCCTTTTTCAAGCTCAACAAATACACCATAATTAGTCATATTGACAACTTTTCCCTTTACCTCTGATCCAACAGGGTATTTTTGCTCTATACCTTCCCACGGATGTGGCTGAAGTTGTTTTAAACCAAGAGAAACTCTCTGTTTTTCAGGATCAAAATCAATAACTTTTACTTTTATTTCCTGATCCAGCTGAACAACTTCGCTCGGATGATTTACTCTTCCCCAGGACAAATCAGTTATATGTAACAACCCGTCAAGACCACCTAGATCAACAAAAACACCGAAATCAGTTATATTCTTTACCCTACCGGTTAGTGTCTGTCCAACTTTTATTTTAGATAATAACTCTTCACGCTTTTCCTTAAGATCCTCTTCTAGCAGTACTTTTCTACTTAAAACAATATTTTTTCTCTTTTCATTCAGTTTTACAATTTTAAACTTGAAAGTCTTTCCTACATAGGAATCAAAATCAACAACGGGGCGAACGTCAATCTGTGAACCCGGGAGAAATGCATCAATTCCCATAACCTTAACAACCATACCTCCCTTTACCCTACCTTCAATTTTACCTTCAATCACTTCACCTTTATCATATATCTCACGAATTCGCTCCCATACCCTCATAAAATCCGCTTTTCTTTTCGAAAGTATCATCTGTCCATTTTCATCCTCAAGAACTTCAACAAACACTTCTATCTGGTCACCAATTTTTGGAAGATCACTCTCGTCAAACTCATATCTTGGAACTATACCTTCTGTCTTAAATCCTACATCAACGACTACAACATCTTCCCCAATAGAAACAACCCTTCCAATCAATCTTTGTTCGTCCGATACCTCCCTCAAACTACTTTCGTATATTTTAAACTCCTCTTTATCAAGTTTTTTCTCAATTTTCTTCAACTCATCAAGTGTAACTACTTTTACTTCCGCCTCGTATGGACCACTTTTTATTTTTTCAGTTCTGATAGGATTTACCTCTTCTATGGCTTCTTCTCTTTCTCTTCTAATATCCGTCATTACTTATTCACCTCCTTTTAGGCATCTATCTTTAATAATCTCCACTATTTTTTTTACCTGCTCATCAAATGACATATTTGTTGTATCAATTACAATAGCATCTTTTGCCTTTTTTAAGGGAGCATAACTTCTTGAAGAATCTCTATGGTCTCTTTCCTTTATTTCCTCAATAACTTCTTCCATCGAAATTTCTTTCCCAATCTTTTTATAATCCAACATTCGTCTCTTAGCTCTTTCCTCAACAGATGCTTCCATATAAATTTTTACATCGGCACCAGGAAAAACATTAGTCCCTATATCCCTACCCTCCATCACAATGTCATACTTTTTACCATATTCCCGTTGCTGAGCCACCAACATGTCTCTTACCTCAGGTATTACACTCACTGCACTAGCTATCTGACCTATTTCATTGGTTCTTATATCGATAGTCACGTCCCTATTATCCAGGAAAACCTTTAGCTCTCCATTTTCCCATTTGAAATCTATCTTAGAATTTTTAGCTATATCAATAATCTTTCCTTTATCCGATAAACTTAATCCCAACTCTTTTAACTTTAATCCTACCGCTCTATACATAGCCCCTGTATCTATATACAAAAAACCTAAGATTTTAGCGACTTCCCTAGATGTAGTACTTTTCCCTGCTCCTGCAGGACCATCAATAGCTACAATGATTCCCATTTATTTCCCTTATCTAAAAAAGCCTGTTAATTTAAGGAAGATCAACAAAAAAACCATTTATAAATTTAAGAAATTGACAATTATTACTTTCCTTTATTATCACTATCAAATAATGCTGATTGTGTTATCTCATCAATTTGTTTTATATCTGGTAAATCATTTAAAGATTTCAAACCAAAATACTCAAGAAATTTCTTTGTGGTCCCATACAACAAAGGACGTCCAGGTACTTGTTTCCGTCCCTTTATCTCAATCAATTTCTTCTCAAGAAGGGAACTAATTGGCCCATCTGAGTTAACACCTCTTATTGAATCAATTTCTATTTTAGTAATTGGCTGCTTGTAAGCTATTATAGCAAGCGTTTCCAAGGATGATCTGGTCAAATGTAGCTGCCCTCTTTTCTGGTATAATCTCCTTATCCATGGATCATATTCTTTTCTTACCACCATGCGGTATCCATTCGCTACCTCTTTAATAGTAAGAGGGCTTCCCTCCTTCTCATAGTAGTTTTTAATTTCATCAATAACTTTGGTTAAATCTATCTCCTCACCTATGCTAACTCTTACCTGCTCCTCCGTTAGCGGTTCTTCAGCCGTAAAAAGTAAAGCCTCGACAATCCTATGTGTTTGCGACAGCATCTACCTCTTTTTCCTTATTACACTTTATAATTATATCCTCAAAATTTTTATTCTGCTTTAACACAACCTCACCATTTTTAACCATTTCCAGTATGGCAAGAAATGTGATAATTATTTCAAATCTATTCTCAACACTATTTCTCAAATCACTAAATTTTAATTCTTTCTTTCCAACAAAGAAGCTTCTCAGTTGCTGGATTTTATCAGATACACTTATTTTTATACCTTCAATTTCATAAAGTGTGTTTTTCTGCATTGACTCTAAAAATCTCTTAAAAAGGGCAGCAAGATCATATAAATTAACATCTGATAAAAATAAATCAAGGTCTATCCCCTGAGTTCCCTTATCAACAGATACAGGATGAAATTTTAAGTTATCCTCCCACAGTATTTTCAAATACTCTCCTGCCCTTCTATATTTCTGATACTCTTCCAGCATTCGAACAAGTTCAGACCTGGGATCCTCGACTTCTATTTCTTCAATTTCTTCTTTGCTCGGTAACAACATTTGTAATTTTATCTTAATTAAAACTGCAGCCATTAATATAAACTCTCCGGCAATACGCAGATTCATATCACGCATAAGTTGAAGATAATTGAGGTATTCCTCTGTGATTTTTGCTATTGGTATATCATAGATATTTATTTCATCACGTTTGATAAAATAAAGTAATAAATCTAATGGTCCCTCAAAAACTTCAAGCTTTATATTATATGACATGTCTATCCAAGTTTCATTGCACTTCTAACTTCATTCATCGTATTTTCTGCCACTTCTCTCGCCTTTTTCTCTCCATCAACTATTATATCTATGATAAAATTTTTATCTTTTTCGAGTTCTTTTCTTTTATCCCTATATGGAGCAATTTCTTTATTTATTGCCTCTGCTATCTTCATCTTACATTCGACACACCCAAGTTTACCACTTGTGCATCCATTATATATATCTTCTGCATTTTCCTTATTAAATTTCTTATGGTAAGTGTAAACAAGACACAACCATGGTCTACCTGGATCTCCAAGTCGAATTTTCTGAGGATCAGTAAATGCAGTTTTCATTTTCCTCTTGACCTCTTCATAATCATCAGAAAGTAAAATTGTATTCCCCACTGATTTACTCATTTTCTGTCCGTCCAGACCTGGCAATCTTGCTGTCTCAGTCAACTTCGCCTCTGGAAGTGGAAATACAACCCCATAAGTAGAATTGAATTTCTTTGCTATTTCCCTTGTAATTTCAATATGTGGAACCTGATCTTCACCAACCGGTACCACCTCACCCTTATATATTAAAATATCTGCCGCCTGCAGTACAGGATAACCAAGATGACCATAGGTAATAGTTTCAAGTTCAAGGTCTCTTATCTGCTCTTTTAAAGTAGGATTCCTTTCCAGCCTGGCAGTCGTTATTAACATGGAAAATATAAGAAATAACTCAGAATGCTCTTTTATTTTGCTTTGACGGAAAATCGGACTGACCTTGGGGTTAATCCCAACCGCTATCCAGTCAATTACCATCTCAATAGTATTATTAAAGATTTCGCTGGTATCAGGATTCGTTGTAAGTACGTGATAATCAGCAATCAAGTGAAAATTTTCATATTCTCCCTGCAATCTCACCCAATTTTCAAGCGCCCCTACATAATTCCCCAGATGCATTTTCCCAGTTGGTCTCATTCCGCTAAGAATTCTTTTTTTCTTCTTTCCTCCTTTACCCATTAATATACTCCCGTCTTATTCCATAAACAGATATGGCCTCCATTCGTCAACTGGAGAATCAAGAAACTTTTGTAATGTATGAATTCTGTGAACTTTCCTTGGTTTATTCAGCAACCTCATCCCTGCTTGCTCAGGGGTTTTATTCCCTTTTTTGTTATTACATTTTACACAAGCTGTAACAAGATTTGTCCATGAGTCTTCCCCGCCAAGAACTTTTGGTATGACATGATCAATAGTCAGCTCAACTCCGGTAGCACCACAATATTGGCAGGTATACCTATCTCTCTTAAAAATATTTTCCTTACTTAGAACTGGCTCCCAATATTTAATATTAATATATCTCTGAATTCTTATAACACTTGGGACAGGAAATTCAGAGCTAACAGTATGAATAACACGATGGTCTACTGTCTTAACTATTGCAGCCTTCTGACTTACAACAAGAACAATAGCTCTTTTTACATTACAGATATGAATCGGTTCATACGACTGATTTAATACAAGAACTGCCCGATCTAAAATTCCCATCCCTTTTATAAAATCATCTTTATGAAGTTTTGATCAATCTCTAATTGCATGAAATCAAAGCTTACAATTTTCAAAGTATGATCAAAGCACCCCTTCCTAAGACATCCAACAATCTGTCCCTCACCTGGTAAATCGAATACAAATGTTGGAGCTGAGCAGGACCTGCATAGCTCTTTTTCATTTTTTAAAGATAGACTACAGTTGGGACAGTAAAATTCAACTATTTCACCATCGGGAACGTCAACTTCTGAAATGTGTTTATAACTACCAAACTCAGGATCTAAATAAATCATCCCTGATTTATCTTTCCAAACTAATTTTACACCTATTGATTTCATACCCCTTATCCTTACATCTGAATTCATTAGATCGCACCCATTTGGACAATGCGCAGATTGAATGTGAATTTGTGTCCCCTGAGGGACAAGATTAATCTTTTTTGCTTTTTCCTCATTACTTATTGACATAATAAAAACCTTGTGATGTATTCAAACCATGTTAAAATTAAACTATTATCCTCACATATGCAATTTATTGACACTGAATTTTTATAAAAAATGTACACTATCCTGTTTACCAATAACAGGCATAATCTCATCCCTCCAAGGTATGCATGAAAATTCTGTAGAATACTTACGTGAGAACCCACAACTTTTCATACAATTTAGAATTGAAAATGTACAATGTAGAATTTTTAAAAATAGAAAAGGGAGTATAGCTTTTTTACTTCATTAATAATCATCTCTTAAATTCTAAGCATTCTCAATTATACATTCTACATTTTCAATTAATTTTTATTTTAACAATTGGACTCAATGCAAATTAGTACTAAATAATCTTTCGAATGCCATCCTTTATGTTTGTATTATTTATTATATACTTAGCTAATTAAGATTTGTGGAGCTGATGGGATTCGAACCCACGACCTCTTGAATGCCATTCAAGCGCTCTCCCAACTGAGCTACAGCCCCATAAAAAGCAATTCAATTTAATTTATTGTTCTATATAAATCAAGATGAATTAATATAAGTTATCTAAGGCTCTCCTCACTTTTTCACTGCACTCAATTTATAGTAACAAAATTTAGAACCACCAAAACCTATTTCGGTATCTCAAAAACTTTATCAATAGCTTTTTTTGTTCTATCTAAATCATTTTTACTTATAACACAGGATATTGTCGAAATACTTGTTGATATACTCAAAATGTTTACGTGTTCTGAACCGAGAGCCCTAAAAAATCTACCTGCAATAGCTGGCTTCTCCCTGAAATGTGGTCCATACACACCAATAATTACAACATCAGTATCATACTTTATATCTCTCGTCTTTATTTTTTCAAAATAATCTTTCAAAATATTCTTTACCTTATCAAGATCATCCTTTTTTATACAGAAATAGATATCAGCACTATCATCTGCATTACTCCCTTCAGAAATATAAACAACATTGATATTATTTTCTCCTAGTGCACTCATCACTTCACCGGCTATCCCTGGTCTATCTGAAACACCAAGCACAGAAATAAGTACCAAGTCCTTTATCTTTACTATTCCGCTAATTTTTATCTTGTTACTACCAGACATAACCATTGTAATATAAATAATTGTTAAAGGATAATAAACTTATTTTAACTAACTCTTTAGTATTATAAATATCTATGCGGGATGAAATAATATACTAAGTTCCCAGATGTTTTCTTATTAAATCCAATAATTTATCGGGAGTTACAGGTTTTTCTACAAATTCTTCGACAGGTAGGAAATCTTCATCTTTATCCTTATTAAATTTAAATCCAGTTTCATGCCCCACGGCCGTAAGCATAATAATTGGTACTTCCTTTAAATTATCCGTCTGACGGATTTTATAAGCTACGAAGAAACCTTCGTCCTGTGTTCCCATCATCACATCAAGGATAATCAGATTTGGATTTTCATTTACTGCCAGCTCATACCCTTTCTCACCATCTTGTGCATCAATTACTATAAAGCCCTCTTTTTCTAAAACAATTCGTAAAGCTTCAACCAGATCAATATCGTCATCAATAATTAATATTTTCTTCTTCATAAATATTATACTCCTTTACTACTAATTTTACCAATTCATCTAATTTATTTTTTACCTCATCGGTCATCTCCCTACCTGGGGTAGTATCCCCAGGCTCAATGCCCAGCACAATTATTTCGCTTATATCGGTAAAATCGTTAGTCAGCTCTATTATCTCACTTAATCCAAAACTGTGTGTAGTAAAATGATTCTCAATCAGGCTTAATTTACTCCTTTTAGATAGATTAAATCTATGTATGGTACCAGGTTTCGATCCAGCTCTTACTGCATCAACAATTATTACCGGTCTATTCTCTTCAAGCACTTTCAATAACAACAGTCCATCATTCCCTGCAAATATAATATCATCATTGTCAATAACCTCAGATTCTCTCAATTTTTCCAGGACAATCTCCCCTATTCCATCATCACCGTACAATATATTTCCAAAACAAATAATTATAGGTTTAATCATATCTACTCAACAAACTCCACATCAAGCATATGTACAGAACAGGATATACAAGGATCATAAGCTCTCACGAGCATTTCAAGTTTTTTTACAATCTCTTCTCTAGGCTCATCAATTATTTCAGGTACAAGCTTTCTCATATCATAGTCTATATTCTCAAGATTCTGACCCGTTGGTATAATGCAGTCTGCCTTTATAATTTGTTCTTTTCTATCATAGATATAATCGTGATAAAGAATCCCCCTCGGTACCTCCGTAGCTCCTATCCCGCGCCCATACTTTTTCGGTTCCTGATCTGGTTTTTCATCTTTCAAACCGCAATTGAGTAGTCTATCGATAATCCTTATCGCATCCTCAGCACAATGCACGCATTCAACTACCTGAGCTATGGTATTCATATAAGGGTTATAACACGGTGCTTTGAGGTTCATTCTTTCTGCAGCTCTTTGAGCCTTTTCACTCAGTTTCTCATGGTTATTATTAAATCTCGCTAAAGCTCCAACCATATATGATTCTCTATTTGCCCTACAGTGTTTACTCGTGGAATGTGGAACTACAAATTCGTTTGTCATTCTTTTATATTCCTCAACAGGAACTCTTCCTATATCCGAAGAGTAAATATCACCATCATACAGCGCATACTCATCATCACATTGCAAACTTATATATTCTGTCTCCCTTTCAAAATTCGGTATAGAATCAATCAGCTGCCTCATCAACTCCACAGTAAAATCGAGATCCGGCACAATCTCCTGAATTTTTTCACGCAAAGCCTTTAACTCACCCGATTCTGGTATTCTAGTAAATCCTCCTGGCACTGGAGTTATCGGGTGAACAGCTCTCCCGCCTACAACTTCGCTTACCAAATTTGCTACATATTTTATTTTCAACGCTTTTGCAACCACGTCTTTATATTCACCAATCATAGCAAATACACTTGATTTTCCCACAAAGTCAGGAGATGCAAGAAATAAAGCATGCAGAATATGACTTTGAATAGTAGCACCATCAGTCAAAAGTTTCCGTAAAAGCACAGTTTGTTCAGATACTTCAATTCCTAGTGCTTCCTCTGTTGCTTTAAGAGATGCCATCTGATGCCCGAGGCAGCAAATACCACATATTCTCGATGTAATAATAGCTGCCTCTTTATAATTTCTCCCTTTCAGAATAGCCTCAAAATATCTGGGAGCCTCTACAATCTCCAAATATGCTCTTTCAAGCCTGCCTTCTCTAACATTGACTACAATATTACCATGTCCTTCTACCCTAGTCAGATGATGAACATTTATATCAAGATTTACACCCATTCAGCAACCTCCAAACTTAGCTACATCTTCATCTCTGTTACATTGAACATATTCATTCTCTTAACAGCCTCTTCTACTGAGTAACCATATCTTTTCAAAACCTCTATTGAGGCATTCTGATTTATATTGCTTACAAATCCTCTGCACCCTATACACGACTGCCCAAAGCTTGGACATCTTGCCCCACAACCTGCTCTCGTTACGGGACCAAGACAGAAAATACCCCTTTGCAATAAACACTCATTTTCTTTCAATTTGCATTCTACACATACAGCATAATCAGGTTGCTGAGGCTTCTTCCCCATCACCAGTGATTTAAAAACCTTCAAAAACTCTTCCTGAGTCATCGGACAACCGTAGATTTTATAATCTACTTTTACAATGGCATGAAGTGGCATCGCTGGAAGAGTTGGAAAAAGATACTTATGTTCGCGATAAACGGTTTCTCTAACCTCATCTATATCGTGAATATTCTTCAAAGAATTTATTCCACCATTTGTAGCACATGCACCGATAGCAACAAGCACTTTACTCCTTCTGCGTATATCGTTTATCCTATTGACACATTCTGGAGTGGAAATACTTCCCTCAACAAAAGCAATATCATAAAATTCAGCTTTATCATCCATTGCCTCCCTGAACTCCACTATATCAACATGCTCAAGTATATCCAGTAACTGATTTTCCAAGTTTAACTTATTTAACTGACATCCTTCACAACCCGTAAAATCAAAAAATGCCACCTTTATTTTTCCCCTCTTCTTCATATTGCCTCCTCAAGACCCTTAACCTCAAGATAATTAAAAACAGGACCATCCTGACATACATATAGATTGTTTATCTGACAGTGACCACACTTTCCAACACCACACTTCATCCTTCTTTCAAGCGACATGTAGATATTCTTTTCAGGAAATCTCTTGCTCTTCAAAGCAAGCAGGACAAATTTATACATAACAGGTGGTCCCACAATTGCGGCAATTGTATTTTCAAGATCAAGCTCAAGAGGTGGTATTAATGTGGTGATAACTCCTACATTGCCTTTCCAATTTTCATCTGATCTGTCAACGGTAACATGGTATTCAATATCCTCTCTTTCCTCCCACATTTTTAATTCGTCTCTATATAACAACTCTGATGGACTTTTTGCACCATAGAGAATTATTAATCTACCATAATCATTTCTGTTATCAATTATATAGTTTATCAAAGACCTCAGCGGAACAATTCCAATACCACCACCAATTATTAGGATATCTTTCCCCTTAAAAGCATTTACATCAAAGCCTCTTCCATAGGGTCCACGAATACCAATTTTATCACCTGCTTCCAATTCATGTATTTTTTCAGTGAGCATACCCACTTTTCGAATGGTTAGCTCGAAAAAGCCTTTTTGTGTAGGGGATGAACAAACGGAAATCGGAGCCTCACCTACCCCAAATAAAGAGACCTGAACAAATTGACCAGGAATGTGCTTTAAATCTCTACCACCTGGAAGTTTTATCTTGAAAAATTTTTCTGTTGCAGTTAGAAACTTTGCCTCTATAATTTCAGAAATCTCGGGGGCATATAAAATTTTCTTCTCCTTTGCTAACACGGTATCCATATCCATCTCCTCACAGACCTCATTTATACATATACTTTCTCTCTTTCCTCATGCTCTTTTATTAAGTCATTAACAACTTCAACCATGTTTATATCAGCTGGGCAGTATTGAGAACATCTTCCACAGCCAACACAAAATGGATATCCGTAATGATCAGTAATGTATTTGAATTTTCTGTGCAACCTATGACGAGTCCTTTGATATAGTTCTTTCCTAAAATTTTCCCCGCCTGCTACCATAGCAAATTCATTTAACATACAGGAATCCCAGCGCCTTGTTCTGCTCCCCATTTCAATTTTCAAGTCCACATCATCTTCTACATCAAAACAGTAGCATGTTGGACATACCAGATTACAATTTCCACAACCGAGGCACCGTTCTGATACCTTTTTCCATACATCATAATTATAACACTTCTCAAATATCTGCGGTAACCTCCCATAGTGGTATTTTAACTTCGCCTTAAACTCTCTTTCCTTTAGCTTATATTCACCCGATTCAAAATCCTTTATGCCATATTCTTTTAATAACTCTTCACCAGTATTGTCACAGGCAAACACCACATAATTATCTTCATCAACAATATCTATAAAAATTGAAAATCCTTCAGTATTTTCAACATCTATCCCGACAGATCCTGAAAAATGATATTCATCAGGTTCAAAACTGATACCTATGAAAGTTGAGTTCTCACGTCTCTTTAAATAATTATATTCTGGTTCACCTCTTGAGAAAACATAATCAAGCCTTAGAACTCCCTGCATATCATAGGAATGTACCCCAAAGAATATTTTATTTTTATTATCTATATCAGGTAATTCATATGAGTTATCATTTATTGTAAACTCAAGCAGAGTTTCTATTGGTGGCTGAAAAAATTTCTTTAATGGCAGTATTGTTCTTGGATAATTAAAAACTACTTTTGAAGGATCGTCCACCTCCTGAAAAGAAAATGATTTTTCACCTTTTCTATGGGGTGCATACACTCTTCCCTTCGTCTTTAAAAATCCTGTAAAATTACGTAGCTGTTTTTCATTTAACCTGACCCTCTTAAACTGAACTAAACTAAGTTTCTTTTTATCCATTCATTCCCTCTTCTTTTAAAAAAATTCACATAATAAGTTACAAAGATAATGCCAGACATTAAAAATAGCCTGTAATTTCGGAAATCAATCAATTTTCTCATAATATAATGTTCAACATTTTCCAATATTTGAGAATTTTTATTCTTTTAATAGATGAATCTTAATCCAGGAAGCAACTTCATAAATGCCTTCTTTACTCTTTGCAGATGATGGAATAATATCAATTTCAGGCTTTATTTTTTTAATATTCTTTTTTATCACATCTAGATCAACATCCAGGTATGGTAAAAGATCGATTTTATTAATTATTGCAATATCACAAACTCTAAACATCAATGGATATTTTAATGGTTTATCTTCGCCTTCAGTGATACTCAAAACAACAATATTAAAGTCAGCTCCCGTATCAAACTCAGCCGGACATACAAGATTTCCAACATTTTCAATAAAAACTATATCCAGGTTACTATCCAACTGCTCCAAAGCAGGTAGGATTACCTCACTCCCGAGATGACAATCACCACCGAAGGGTTCTGTATTTATCTGAGACACAGGCACATCAAATTTCAACATTCTCTCAGCATCAAGGGAGGAGGTGATATCTCCTTCTATTACGCCAATTTTATACCCTTCGTTTTTTAATTTCGGAAGCACCTGTTCTATAATCGATGTTTTTCCAGACCCTGGTGAACTCATAATATTAAACATTGTGATACCATATCTGCGATTTCTTTTTCTGATTTGTGCAGCAAGTTTTTCATTTGCTTCCAAAACTTTCCTGACTATTTTTATCTCCATCCTTCTCCTCCTCAACAATTATTCTTTCCACATACATTTCTTTCCCATACAACACATCAAGTTTTGTCGATCCACATTCCGGACAAAAAAATTCAGGTACTTTTAAAATACCCTCATAATCGCAATTGTTACATTTAATTTTTATAGGTATTTCTTCAAACTTCAAAACAGCTTCTCTTAGGATTTTGCTTTCACTTTTTACAATATCAAAGCTAAAAATCAGTGACTCAGGGATAACTGCATTCAGGGCTCCTGCTTTAAAGTAAATTTCCTTTACTTTTATAACATTACCTATTTTCTCTACCTCTTCCTCAACAATTTCAACTATATTCTTTGCTATTGTAAGTTCATGCATATCAGCAAATCCTCGGCAGCATAACTCCAGACATCATATCAAGAATTCTCTCTGTACCAACAATTGTCTTCATTATCACCATTCCACAATTAGAATCCGTTACCTCACCTATAATTGCAGGTTGAGATGTACTATCTGAGTCTCTTAAAACCTGAAGCGTTTTATGTGCATCTTTCTTTGAAACAAATATTACTACTCTTCCCTCACAGGCCATATATAATGGATCAAATCCAAGTGGCTCACATAAGCCCCGAACTTCATCCCGAATTGGTACTTTTTCTTCATATATTTTTATTCCATATTCTTTGTTCAAAACAACCTCATTTAACAAAGTTGCCAATCCACCTCTTGTCGGGTCTCTCATAAATTTTATATCAATTGAATTTTTATATAACTCCTCTATAATTGGTTTAATACTGTCACAATCACTTTTTATCTCAGCTGATATTTCAAACTCCTCTCTTGAAACAAGAATTGAGGCTTCATGATCCCCAACCGGACCGCTAATTAGGATCTGATCCCCCGGTTCAATTCTATTGACATCTGGATCCCATCCATCATAAATAATTCCAATACCAGATGTATTTATGTACAGTTTATCCGCCTCTCCTGAACCAACTACTTTTGTATCACCTGTTGCAATCTTTACTCCATTCTTTTCTGCTTCCCGGCTAATAGACCTTACAACTTCCTCAAGTATATCTAAGTCGAGACCTTCCTCCAATATAAATCCACATGATAAGAAAAGTGGTTTAGCCCCCATTACACATAGATCATTGATAGTACCAGTAACAGCAAGTTTACCAATATCACCACCCGGGAAAAATATTGGTTTTACAACATGAGAATCGGTGGTAAAAACAAGCCTTCCATCGATATTCCCAATAAGAGCAGAATCGTCAAGTCGGTCTAGATATCTATTCGAAAAGTATTTTCTAAACAGGTCATTTATAAGCTTATGAGATTTTAATCCACCTGCACCATCAGCTCTAGTAATCTTTCCTTTCATCTTTACCTTGCTCCATATTTATAATAGATAGCACACGCCCCCTCACTACTGACCATACAGGCACCAACCGGATTCTCGGGAGAACATACTTTTTTAAAAAGTCTGCATTCTAAAGGAGTCTTTACACCCTTAAGGATTTCTCCACAGATACATGATGGATTTTCCATACCTCTTTTAAACTTTAGATCAAACTTCTCAACAGCATCAAAATCCGAATATTTTTTTCTGATTTTCAAACCACTTTCAGGTATCTCTGCTATACCCCTCCATCTAACACTGACCGGTTCAAACACCTCAGACATCACTTCTTGTGCCTTGCTATTACCTTCACGTCTAACTGTTCTTTTATACTGGTTTTCAACCTTTGCTCTACCCTCTCTAATCTGTAGTACAAGCATATAAATTGTCTCTATCAAATCCATCGGTTCAAATCCTGAGACGACACAGGGAACACCATAGTCCTTCGCTATAAATTCGTAAATCCGGGGTCCTGTTATCGCAGAAACATGGCCAGGACAGATAAATCCATCTATATTCACCTCCCCAGAATCAAGTAGAAATTTCATAGCCGGAGGCATTACTTTATGAGATGATAAAACAGAGAAATTCCTCACCTTATTGCTATATGCATTTAATATTGTAACGGCAACAGAAGGTGCAGTCGTTTCAAATCCAATACCAAGAAACACAACTTCCTTTTCGGGATTTTTAGTAGCATATTTCAAAGCTTCCGCTGGAGAATAACAAATCTTTATATTTGCTCCCTTTGCTCGCTCAAGCTCAAGACTGCTATTTGTCCCCGGAACCCTTATCAGATCACCAAATGTTGCTACGATAACATCCCGTCTATGTGACAATTCAATTGCCATATCAATAAAATCAACCGCTGTAACACACACCGGGCAACCAGGTCCACTTATAAGGTTTATATTACCAGGTAATAACTCCTGAATACCATACTTTAATATAGTTATAGTATGTCCTCCGCAGACTTCCATCAAATTGATATTTTTATCAGGATTTACTTCCTTTATCCTTTCTGCAAAATATTTTACTTTTTTGATATCTCTAAATTCATCAATATAGTTAATCAACAACAATCTCCATATTATTTAAAACAGCAATTTTTATTCGCATCTAATTGATTGATAAAATTAATCATTACCACTCTTATTATTCCTTTTTTCAAGTGTAGCAATCACCTCAGCCCAGGCATCCAGACTCTTTGAGGCTTCTTCCTCATCCAATTTCTCAATTGCAAAACCTGCATGAACAATCAAATAATCACCAATTTTAACATCGTCCAGCAACTGAATATTGGCTTTGTATTCTACACCAGAAACCTCGACAATCGCTTCATCTCCTTTTACCGACTTTACTCTCATGGGGATGGCAAGACACATATCACTTCCCCCTTTCTTTTAAAATTGCATCACCTATCAGCAGTTGACCAACTGAAATGCCTCCATCATTCGTCGGAATGGAATTGTGAGTAAAAACATTCAATCCTTCAGTTCTTAAACCTCTTACCACTCTTTCAAGAAGATACATGTTCATAAAAACCCCTCCAGAAAGCACAACATCAGATAAACCTGATTGTTTAGATACATCCAGGCAAACCTCCGTTACAATTTTCGCAAGTCCATTATGAAACTTCGCCGAAATATATCCAGCATTCTTTCCACTCAATACATCATCAACTACCTCGGTTATCAACATATCCCACATGATTACAAATTCATTGCCTTGTCTTTCAAAATACATATGGTAAGAATCATTCGTAATACCATCAATCGCCTGCTCAAACTCAATCGCCGCCTGCCCCTCGTAGTTAACCGAATTCCGTATCCCTGCAATGGAAGCAACACCGTCAAAAAGCCTACCACAACTGGTTGTAACAGGTGAGTTTATTTTTTTCTCGATCAATTTAACAGTATTTTTAACTTTATCGTCAGGTATACCCTCAAGAAAGGGCAAAGGAAATTCTAAAAACTCTTTTCCATAAACACCATAAAGATAGGATATCGCCATCTGCCAAGGATTTTTAATTGCCGATGTACCACCTGGCATAAGCACAGGGCTTAGATATCCAACCCTCATATACCTGCTGAACTCAGCAATAAGTATTTCACCACCCCAGATTGTACCATCTTCACCATATCCTGTACCATCAAAGGTAACCGCAATCACAGGACCAGTAATTTGATTATCCACCATACACGAGACAGCATGAGCGTGGTGATGCTGTACACCAATTTTTACAACATTACCAGAAAGACCCATTGCATACTTTGTTGATAAATACTCAGGATGTTTATCATAAACTATCACTTCTGGTTCTATTTCATACAACTTTTTAAAGTGATTAATACCATTTATAAATGATTTATAAACCGCAAGATTATCCATATCCCCTATGTGATGGCTGGTAATAATTTTATTTTCAAATCCAAAAGAAAATGTATTTTTTTGTTCTGGTCCTAACGCAAGTGTTGGCTTTTCAAACTGCCAGTTCTTAAGTAACATCTCACCAGGAACATATCCTCTTGATTTCCTGATTATATACTCTTTACCAGCCCATACTCTAGTTACAGAATCGTCACATCTAATATAGATTTCCCTATTGTGCAGCAAGAAATAGTCAGCTATACTTCTCAGTCGTAATAATGCATCATCATCCTTGTATACAATAGGCTCATCACTGAAATTACCGCTTGTCATGACAAGAGGTTTGTTTATATATCTCATTAATAAATGATGAACTGGAGTATAAGGCAACATTATTCCAAGGTATTTATTGCTATGTACTACCGACCACGCAAGGTCTTTTCCTCCAATTTTCTTTAACAAGACTATAGGTCGAGGTACACTTAGAAGTAACTCCTCTTCTTTACTAGTTAAATAACAGTATTTTTTTACCGTTTCAATATCAGGAAACATAACCGCGAAGGGTTTATCCTCTCTGTATTTTCGACATCTCAATGCCTTTACAGCTTTTTCATCTTCCGCGTTACAGGCAAGATGAAAACCACCTATTCCCTTTATCGCTATTATTTTACCAGCATTTATAAGCTCTCGTAGCTTTTTAAAAATTTTATCAACATTCTCAGCGCATTTACCATCTAAAAGTATTTTGCTTCTATTATCAACAAGGTATAAATGAGGACCACAAACAAAACATGCGTTTGGCTGGGCGTGAAATCTTCTATTTGTTGGATCATTATATTCATCTTGACACTGTTTACACATCTTGAAGACAGACATGGTGGTATTTTCCCGATCATACGGAATATCTTCTACTATTGTGAACCTTGGACCACAGTTAGTACAGTTTATAAAAGGATAAAGATATCTTCTATCTTCAGGATTAAAAAGCTCTGCAAGGCAATCATCACAAGTGAAAAGATCTGGTGAAATAGGAACTGTCTTTGCTTCGTTTTCTACACTAAAAATTATTTCGAAATCTTTAAAAATTTTCCCGTCTTTCTTGATCTCAATTGCTAAATCAGTTATTCTGCTTCTGGGGGGAGCTTTGGAAACGATATTTTTTTCAAATTCTTTAAGCTTCTGCACATTCCCCTGTATCTCAATAGTTACCCCTCCTGTGTCGTTCCGTACGTAACCATTAAGCCCAAGGCTCTTTGCAAGATTGTAAATGAAGGGACGAAAACCCACCCCTTGAACTATCCCTTTTATTTTTATTACATGTGTTTCCATTGAAAAAACAAGTTAGATAAAATTCCGCTGTAAATTAATATTTTTTATAGAAAATTCAGCCTTCATTTATACTCTTGTTAATCTAAATTGGCGTAATATTTAATTATAAGATTAGAATAAAGTTATCTCACAACCTTTAGTTTCTATATACACAGCCAGACTGGATAATAAATATATTGAAAAACAAGGTCACTACAAACGCTAGCGAAGCAGTCTATTTTAAAAATAGGCGTGAAATCCAGAATGTTTATAAAATTTGATATCTAGTCATTACAAGTAAAATTGATTACCCAAATCTCAAATTATCCGCCATTTATCTCATTATAAATCTTTTCCATGGACTCAAGCTCTTTTAGCACAAAGGGAAGCATCTTAAGAACCGTTGATAAGCCAACGATCGGTATTGTAAGAATTATAGTATCTATAATTTCATCTCTTGTAGCGCCGGCCTTAAGAGCTTTTGGAATTATTATTTTTATCGCTTCCGGAGATGGACTATTAACCTGAATCGCAAGCATTATTAGTTGACGCGTCTTATCATCCAAACTTTTACCTAGGGACAAAACCATCTTCTGATAATTTTTAACAACTTCTTTCCTATTTTCCATTAAAAAAGTAAGCCCATCTTTATCTAAATCTTCCCATTCAAAATTTTCCGTCATTTTTTCACCAACTTTAAATTTCCAAAAAATCAGATAACCTCTACCAGCCACCCCCACTTATCCTCTACATCACCAACCTGAAGGGAGGTTAGATATTCATATAATTTTTTAACAGTCGGACCTGGTTCCTTACCATCGGCGTAAAATTTATACCATTTTTCATTATAATAAATACTTCCAATGGGGGTGATCACAGCCGCAGTTCCACACGCCCCAGCTTCTATTACTCTCTCGATCTCACTTATATGGATTTTCCTTTCTTCAATTTCAAATCCAAACTCCTCCTTAGCAATTTGAACAACAGACTTTCTTGTTATACTTGGCAAAATGGAATTACTTTTTGGTGTGATAAGTCTTTTCCCCTCAAATATAAAAAATACATTGGAAGATCCTGTCTCCTCTATATATTGGTGCTCCTTGGAATCAAGATAGAGAACCTCATCAAAACCATCATTCTTTGCCAGTTTCAAAGGCAATAGGGAAGCAGCATAATTACCACCAACCTTTACATGACCTACTCCATTTGGAGCTGCCCTGTCAAAGTTGGTATCAACTTTTAAACTGATTGTTTTAAAACCATATTTATAATAAGGACCCACGGGACAAACAAACACTGAAAAGATATATTCAGATGCAGGTCTTACTCCTAGATTTTCTCCAATACCAATAAGTAATGGTCTTATATACATGCTTGCCCCATATCCGTATGGAGGTACATAGTCAGCATTAGCTTTGACAGTATCAATTACACCTTTCATAAAAAGATCAACTGGAACCTCTGGCATCATAAGACGCTTTGCTGAATCCTGAAATCTTTTTGCATTTTCATAGGGACGAAATAGCCATATTCTACCATCTTTTGATCTCTGGGCTTTTAATCCCTCAAAACATTGCTGTCCATAATGAAGACATGGCGCACTCTCATTTAAAACTATATTATTATCTGTTACCAGTTTACCTTCATCCCATTTCCCATCTTTCCAGTAAGCTCTGAATCGGTACGGCAGATTTTTATAGGAAAAATCAAGTTCTGCCCAATCAATATTTTTTAAATCCATCTAAAATCTCCTCTTTTTCTCTTCCAATAAATTTTTTGCTTTCATTGTAATAAACTCTGCACTTAACTCAAATTCTTTAATTAGTTCCCACGGTTCTCCACTCTCACCAAATCTATCATTAATACCCATCATTTGGAATAAATATCCAGAGGAACTTATTTCAGGACTTTCTGACAATACTGATGAGACCCAATTTCCAAAACCACCTTTCTGATGTTCCTCTACAGTTAAAATCACCTTAGTTTCCTGAGCCGATCTAACAATCGCATACTTATCAATTGGTTTTATTGTGTGCATATTAACAATTCTTGACTCAATATCAAATTCCTTTTTCAAAATATAAGCACTACGCATTGCTTCTGCAACCATTGGGCCACAGGCAATAATAGTTAAGTCCTCATTTTCACTTTTATATTTATAGGAAACTATATGCTCAAAGGCATCTATAAAGTTTTCTGACTCTTTTCTAAATCTAATTATATTTGCTTTCCCGAATTCCCATACCGTACCCCATTTTGTAACTATTGGCGTTGCTTCTCTGGCAAACCTCAAGTATTTTGGTCCCACTACATTGAACAAAAGATATTCTACTGCTCTCTCAGTCTCAATCACATCACATCCAGCGACAACATGCATATTCGGTAATCCACATACATTAAAAAATTCCTCCAGCGCTTGATGGGTAGCACCATCAGGTCCTACAGATACACCACCATGAGCACCTGCTATAAAGACATTATGATTACCATAGCATACGGTTGTCCGGAGCTGATCAAGATTTCTTGCAGATGCAAACACACCATAGGTTCCAATTACCGGCAATTTACCTTCTTTAGACAATCCTGCGGCAACACATGTCATACTTTGCTCTGCAATACCCATATTCAGAAACCTCTTTTTTCTCTCAGGATGGTTTTCATAAAATTTACTGATTGTTATTGATCCTGATATATCCGCACCAAGGCAGACAATCCTATCATCATCTCCCAACCTATTAAGAGCGCTCCCAAAACCCTGTCTTGTCGGTTTCATTTCTACCTTCATTTTATCACGCGAATTCCACCAGTAGTTCTTTGAAAATTTAGGTGTCTTTTCATCAAGGAACACATTAATCTTCTTCTGGTACTCATTAGCTTTTTTAAAAAGCCTATCAAGATCAAAGTAATCTCTCAATCCCAGCTCTGCCAGGCCCTGCAACATCTGCTCATAATTCGGAGCTTTACCATGCCAGCCAGCTACATTTTCAGCAAAGCTAACACCTTTTCCCTTAATTGTTTCAGCAATGATAACGGTCGGTTTACTTTTTATGCTTCTGGCTTTTTCAAAAGCATCTATAATTTCATTAACATCATGCCCATTGATCCTGATTGTTTCCCATCCAAATGCTTTATATTTTTCCTCAATAGGTTCAATATTCATTACACCTCTTACCCGGCCATCTATTTGCAGTCCATTAAAATCAATGATATTACAAAGGTTATCCAGTTTGTAATGCCCTGCCTCCATTATCGCTTCCCATATCTGCCCTTCTTGATGCTCTCCATCTCCAGTTATACAATAGACGCGAAAATCCCTTCTATCAAGCCTGCAAGCCAGAGCTTGACCTACCGCAAGACTCAAGCCCTGTCCAAGAGAACCAGTCGAAAACTCCACCCCTTTACATTTCAGCCAGTGTGGATGACCCTGAAAAGAGCTGAATAATTTCCTGAGAGTAACTACTTCTTCCACATTAAAGTACCCACTTATCCCAAGAGCTATATAAAGTGCAGGTGCCTTATGACCGGTGCTGAATATTACCCTATCTCTATCTTCCCAGTCTGGGTTATAAGGATCATGACAAATCTCTTTTAAGTAAAGGACTGCAGCTATATCCATAATCGACATTGTTCCCCCGAGATGACCTGATCCAGCTGCGCAAAGAGCTATAAGATTATACCCGCGCATTATATTAGCAACCTCTTTAATCTCATCAGCGCTATACTCTTTTTTTATTCTACCAGTTTTAAAATCAACTATTGGCATAGATACTCCATATATCAACAATTAAACATAGGTCAAAACATGTGCCAATTAAAACATCCTTTTAAAACTTTCTGGAATGACTCTTAACTCCCATGATAGAGTTGATAAAAAACTATTGATTCTTTCCAAAAATGGTAAAGGTAAAAATTATTAATTCTTATACTTAATAAAATAATTTTGAAATAGCATATATTTTAATTATTAAAGTTTTTATATAAAAAAAGTCCTTAAAATAATTCAATTTATTATCGAATCTGACTTCAAACCTCTGATTTAAATTATCTAAACAACTTATTCTTTATCTTCTTCATCCTTCATATACTCACCATAATATTTTTTCAAACAATCAGGGCATATACCATGACTGAATTGGGCATCAGAATGATCCTGGATGTAAGCTTCCAGTCTCTGCCAGCTATCGGCATCGGTACGTATCTTATGGCAAATCGAACAGATCGGAATTATCCCCTGAAGTGTTTTAATATGTTGTAGCGCATCCTGTAGCTCAGCAATTTTTTTAGATAACTCTTCCTGCAACCGAATTATCCTAATACCAACTTCTATTCTTGCTTTTAATTCATCTTTATCATAGGGTTTCGTTACGTAATCATCAGCACCCGCATTCAATCCTTCAACTATTTTTTCCTTTTCTGCTAATGCAGTTAAGAGTATAATATATGTTGGTAAACCTTTCTCGACAGAGATCCTTCGGACTTTTTGACTTTCCCTTACTTTCTTTATCACCTGAATGCCATCTATTTCTGGCATCATCCAGTCAAGCAGAGCCAATCTTGGACTATCATTAGAGATTAATTTTTCTAAAGCATCTTTGCCGTTGTATGTAGATATCACATCATGTCCCCATTTAGTTAAAATAGTTTTAAGAATTGTATGAGAAGTCAAATCATCTTCAGCTATTAAAATTTTCATATTCCCCCCTAATTATTTCAAAACCTTTAATAAATAGTCAAACTCCTCTTTTAATTCTGTTAGCAGCTTCATTGCTTCATCAAATTTCTTATTTATGCAGGCATTTTCCAAATTTTTTGCAATGTTACCAAATCCATATGCGCTAATGTTAAAAGCTGATCCTTTCAGTGTATGAGACTCTTTTCTGGCCTCTTCAAACTTGTTTTCTTTAATTAATTTTTCAAGTTTTGCAATCCTTTTTTGTGCACCAGTTTTAAAAGTATCCAATACCTGCAGTAGTACATCTTCATCTCCCATAAGTTTTTCCAATAATTCCGAACTGTTAAATCGATTCGCGTCAAATACAACGATACCCTCTTTATTTCTTTTTTCTTCTTTCTTCTTTTCTTTATCAAGTTTCAGATACTTATTGATCACATCTATAAGGGTTCCGGATTGAATTGGCTTTGTGATATAGTCATTCATTCCAGCTTCAAGACTCCTATCTTTCTCCCATTTAAGAACATGAGCACTCATTGCAATTATAGGCACATTGGGATTCTTTACCTTTTTACTTTTCCTTATTCTCTCTGTAGTTTCAAAACCATCTAATCCAGGCATTTCAATATCCATAAACACCAGATCATAATCATCTGACTTTAACTTCTCAATAGCCTCTTTACCGCTAGCTGCAATATCGACATCAAAACCAAGCTTGGTTAACATCGCTTTTGCAACCATTTGATTTGTCTCATTATCCTCGGTAACGAGAATTTTGACCTTCCTGCCACCCTTAGTATACCCTGTTCTTTTTATCAAATCCTCTTCGATCGGTTTCAATGCCTCTTTACCAAAAACGTAAGCAATACTATTAAAAAGTTGAGATTGTTTTACAGGTTTGATTAGATATGCAGAAAAACCTATATTTTCTAACCTTTTTGTATCGACACTTTTACCAAGAGAAGATAGCATTATTAACTTCATATCGGTTAATTGACTATCAGCTTTTATTAATCTCCCAAGCTCATCCCCGCTCATTCCTGGCATAGCCATATCCAGTATTGCGAGATCATATTTTATTCCTTTCTTTAATTCCTCCTTTAAAAAAGGTATTACTTCCTTTGGATCACCAAATTCAACATGTTTCATACCCCATTTCTCAAGCAACATGGATAAAAACTTTCGGTTTGTGTGATTATCATCAACAACAATAACACGTTTATCTTTCAAATCATATTTAAGTAAAATCTTCTTCTTTTTGACTTCCTTGGGTAGCTTTACTTTTATAAAAAACCAAAATTTTGAACCCTTCCCAACCTCACTCTCTACACCAATTTGACCGCCCATCATCTCTACAAGTTTTTTACAAATTGACAGACCAAGACCCGTACCGCCGTATTTTCTTGTTGTAGAAGAATCCGCCTGCTTAAATGGCGAAAAAATTTCCTGAATCTTATCCTTTGGTATCCCTACGCCAGTATCTTTAACCTCAAAATAGATTTCACATTCACTATCAGTTGCACTCTGCAGCCTCGCCGTAATACTTACCTCTCCCTCACCAGTAAACTTAATTGCATTGCCTATAAGATTTGTTAGTATTTGCTGTAAATGACCCGGATCGCCAATTACAATCTCTGGTACAGCTGGATCAATAAAACTAACAATTTCAAGTCCTTTTTCATACGACTTAATTGCTTGGGATTGAACTACATTTTCTATTATATCATATATATTAAAATCTGTTGATTCAATTTCCATCTTACCAGCTTCAATTTTAGAAAAGTCAAGAATTTCATTGATAACATTTAATAGTATTTCACCGCTCTTTTTAATAATCTCTACATAATCCCTTTGCTCCTTTGTTAGATCTGTCTCGAGTAACAAATCTGTCATCCCAATAATTCCATTAAGAGGTGTCCTGATTTCATGACTCATTGTGGCAAGAAATTCACTCTTAGCCTGATTTGCCAGCTCGGCTTCGAGAGCCATCCGATTTGCATGTTGTATTGCAAGTTCAAGCTGTCTATTGACCATTTCAGATTCTTCTTTTGCTTTTCGCAGGACTTCTTCTACCATCTTTCTTTCACTAATGTCATGTTGATACACATTTATCTCAACAACTTCATTTGCTCTATTTTTTATAGCAGTAGCAGAGCAATCAACTATGATAATCTCCCCATCCTTACGAATAAGTTCTAATTCTGAGGAAAACATACCTTCTTTGTTTATATTTTTCAAAAAATTCCCAAATTTTTCTCGCGAAGATTCAGACATAAGAGACTGCAATTTTTTACCAATTAGATCTTTTCGATCCATTTTGAGCATTTTTTCTGCTGCCGAGTTTGTGGACTTTATATTTCCCGCTACATCAATAATAAAAATGATAAAATTGGCGTACTCGATAAGCTTCTTTAAACGAGATTCGCTCTCTCTTATTCTATCTTCATATTCTTTTATTGCTGTTATATCTCTTGAAATACCTACCAGTCCCCTCAAATTACCATCTTTATCAATATATGGAACTTTTGTTGTTAGCATCCATCGTTTTTTGCCCATATAAGAAACTAATTCAGGCCTCCCGATGATAGATTCTTTAGTTGATAATATTTTTCTTTCATCTTTAAATGCTTCTTTAGCATGAGAATAATCAAAAAAATCAAAGTCACTTTTGCCTATTGCGTCTTCCGGTCTTTTTAAACCCAAGCTATCGGCATGGGATTTACTGATACGAATAAACCTTAATTCTGTATCCTTGAAATAAATGTGATCAGGTAGATTATTCATTAAAACATCTAGCATACTTTTCTCAGTCTCATACTTCCTATTTAATTTTATCCACTCAATTCTCCTTTTAATATGCCCAACAAGTGATGAAATAAATTTTATAAATTCTATAACGTCGCCAGATGTGATCTTTGAATTTCCACCAAATATTATAAAACCGTAGTCCTTGTTATTATATCTATTCTTTGCAATAATAAAATCTGATATCTCAGCGAAGTCTCTGATTAACTCATTTATTAGTCTTATAGAACCAATCTCTTCACGAGACAATTGTATGTATGCTCTATTTCTCAATAGTTTGAAAATTTCATCGATATTCTGTTTTCCAAAATATTTTCCAAGCTCGAAATTTTTATATTTTTCGTCAAACTTACTTTTTACAATCAATTTGTTTTCTTCAATCAGTCCAACCACTATTAAGTAGATACCAAGTCTATCGTCTATATCTCTAACATATTTTTCAATGGCAGCGAATATATCACTAGTGACAAGTGTGTCATCATCGATTATTCTTTTTAGAATGTCAAATTCAATTTTAACTCTTTCTTTAATAGCATTTAAATTTTCTTCACTCATAGACCGGCTCATAGGTCACTCCATTCAAATTTCATATTTAAATTAAACATTAAATATATTGATTGTAAGTCCTAATTTTCTATCTAACTTAACAGATAACGAACTTAATTTATGAAAACTTTAACTAAAGTCTATTTTTTCTGGACTTTTTATAAAAAAGTTATATATTATTAATGCTTTAGTTGAAAGGGGTTGTTCTGAGGAACAAAATCCAGGATAAATTTTACATAGCGTTTATTACAGCAATTCTTGCCATCTTAATAATATTTATGGGAAAAAGTAAAACCCTTCCTTCTGGCGTTGTCACAATCCAGCTCAATGGCATAAATAATCAAGAGCTGGTATCAAAAATTAACGATGCCTTAAAAAATATAGAGGGAATAAGACCTGTTTATATTGATAAAAAATCAAATACATGTACAATACGATACGATTCTAGTGTTGTAAATTATGATTTAATCAAAAGCAGCCTGATAAACTTTGGCATAAAAGTAGAAAAAAATGAAAATCTTAATAAAAACCAAAAAAAACCTGAACCGATTTTAAAAATAAGAATAATTAACTGATAAAAATGAACTCTTACCATAAATTTATTTGGTGGTATAGAAGTTATAATAAGGCGGGTCAGTGAAATATAAACAAAAAAATTTATTAGACCCGCCTTAAAAATGGCGGGTTTTTTATAATAAATATATGACTAATTATCGGAGGAACTATGGACAAAAAAATATTTTTATCGGAAAATGAAATGCCTCAAAGATGGTATAATATTATGCACGATCTACCTGAAAAACCAGCGCCACCTTTACACCCTGCTGAACTACGTCCTTTACAGCCAGATGACCTTAAACCGCTATTCCCAATGGAGCTGATAAAACAGGAGGTTAGCAATCAGGAATATATAGAAATTCCTGCTGATGTTCTTGATATTTATAGACTATGGAGACCAACTCCACTGGTAAGAGCTGAAAATTTCGAAAAAGCAATAGATACAAAATGCCGAATATATTATAAAAACGAAAGTGTAAGCCCTCCTGGTTCACATAAACCAAACACAGCTGTTGCTCAGGCTTATTATAATTACAAGGAGGGCATAGATACTATCACAACTGAAACAGGGGCTGGTCAGTGGGGAAGTGCTCTTGCCTTTGCATGTAACTTTTTCAAATTAAACTGCAAAGTGTTTATGGTAAAGGTAAGCTATTACCAGAAACCATATAGAAAATCCATGATGAAAGTATGGAATGCAGAAATAAACCCAAGCCCAAGTAACCTAACAGATTTTGGTAAAAAAGTACTGAAAGAAAATCCAGATAGTCCTGGTAGCCTTGGGATTGCTATATCAGAAGCCATAGAAGTAGCTGTAAAAAATGCCAATGCCCACTACTCCCTCGGATCAGTTCTGAACCACGTTCTTATACACCAGACAATAATTGGAGAAGAAGCAATCAGTCAAATGAAAATCGCTGGAGACTTTCCTGATGTAGTAATTGGATGTGTGGGTGGAGGAAGTAACTTTGCTGGGATATCATTTCCATTTATAAGAGAAAAAATAAAAGGAAAAAACTTGAGAGCTATCGCTGCAGAACCCACATCCTGTCCAACCCTGACGCGCGGAGAATACATGTATGATTTTGGAGATACTGCACAAATGACACCACTATTATTAATGCATACCTTAGGTCATGATTTTATTCCACCTAAGATACATGCGGGAGGCCTCAGATATCACGGTATGGCTCCAATGCTCAGCCATATGAAAAAACTTGGCTTAATCGAGGCAAGAGCTTATCCTCAGCTTGAAGTATTTGATGCAGCTGTTAAATTCGCTCGCTCCGAGGGTATAATTCCAGCTCCAGAGACAAGTCATGCAATAAAATGTGTTATTGACGTTGCCAAAGAAACAGACAAAAATGGTAAACCTTTAACCATTTTATTTAATTTTAGTGGCCATGGACATTTTGATATGGCTGCTTACGATGAATATTTCGAGGGAAAACTGGAAAATTACTATTTCAATTTAAAAGAAGCGGAAAAATGCATCACTGTATTGAAAGAGATAAACGAAAAGATAAAATCAAAAATTTAAAGAAGGTGCCCAGGGTGGGATTCGAACCCACAAGCCCTTGCGGGCACTAGGTCCTGAACCTAGCGTGTTTGCCAATTTCACCACCTGGGCAGTTTTCAAAAATCGAGGAATTAATTTATTCAATAAAGGAATGAACTTCAACAGTGTTAAATTAGTAAAGTGGAAAAAGATTGGGACTCGATCATGAGATTAGCATATTTTTGTATCGTATTGATAATTCTACTAAAAACAGTACCTACATACCCGCAAATATATCAGGTTTATGAATTCGAACCAGTAATTGTATATTCTTCAAAAATCGGAACAAGAATAAATGAATATCCCGGTATCGTAACTGTAATTGACAAAGCAGAATTAAATACTTTCAAAACTACTACCATAAATGAAATACTAAAATTTTTAACTGGCATCGATTTAAAAACAAGGGGTGTTCAAGGGATACAGGCAGACCCTTCTTTAAATGGCTTCAGTTTTGAGCAGATTCTAATTATGGTTAATGGAATTCCTCTGAATGATCCTCAAACTGGACATCATAATCTTGATCTCCCAATTGATATAAAGAATGTAGAAAGAATCGAGGTTATTTCGGGTGGGAGCTCACCAACAAATGGACAAAATGCCTTTGGAGGCACGATAAACATAATCCTCAAAAACATTGATAAAAATAAACTGTTGTTTAATGCAACTGTGGGAAGTCACAAATATAAAATTTTAGATTTTGGATTAAATAAACCATTAAATAACAAAGTACTAAATATTCAATATAATCACACCTCTTCCAATGGTCATAGGTACAATACCGACTTTAATATAAACAGGTTAAATCTTTCTGCATCATGTAATATTCCCGGTGGACAGATTGAATTCTCAATAGGATATCAGGAAAAAGAATTTGGTGCAAATAGTTTCTATTCTGAAAAATATCTTAACCAGAGAGAAGATACCCGTTCATTCTTGGCTTTATTTAATATAAAAAAACACATCAATGGTAGTTTACTAAAAATTAACATCTATACTAAATATCACTATGATCACTTTTTACTCGACTACCTCAATCCCTCGTTTTACGAAAATGAACATAAGAAATACACTTATGGTATTACCTCCGACTATCTGTTTAATTATAAAAATATAATAACAAATATTTCATTAAGGATAGATAACGATATAATAAACAGTAATTCCCTGGGAAACCACAATAAATCACTCTATGGATTTTCAACAACCTCCAGTTTTCCTATCTTCAAACATTTTACAATAAATTTCTCTACTTATATAAATTATTATGAAAAGTGGGGTCCACAAGTATGGCCTGGCGTTGCACTCAGCTATTCAATCAATAATAGCAATTTATTTTATATCAATTTCAATAAATCTTTCAGAGTACCCACCTTTACCGAATTATACTATAAAAGCCCCGCAAACGCTGGTAATAGCAATTTGAAACCTGAAAAGGTAAACTCTATTCAAGCTGGTTACCGATACGTATCAAATAAGATAATAATAAATCTTTCATCTTTTTATAACAATGCTTATAATACAATAGATTGGATACGATATAACAAAGATGAACCATGGACAGCAATAAACACCGGAAAAATAAAAATTTACGGTATTCAATATTCACAAAAAGCTATATTAAACCGTTACATATCATTCACTTCAACTTATACCCACAATTTTTATAAGATTTACACAAACAAAAAATATCAATCAAAATACACATTAAATAATCTGAGATATAAATTGACCGTTGGGGCAAATCTCTCATTTTCAAAATATAACACTACTTCAGTTATCATTAATATATTTAAAAGAAAAGAGGGAGAGCAAAGGAACCTTGTTGACATAACCTTCACAAAACATTTGAAATCTTTGAGATCAGATATATTTATCAAAATTGAAAATGTTTTTAATAAAATTTACGAAGATTACCCTGGCGTTGTATTACCCGGCAGATGGATTAAAGCTGGAATAGATACAAGAATTTAAAAAGATTCTATTAAATTTAGTAAATCCTCAAATTTAATTGGCTTTGCTATCCACTTGCATCCAAGGGATTCTATCTTTTCTATTATTTTCCTATCGTATTCATATCCTGTCATGAAAATGAAATTCAAGGTCTTATTTATCATTTTTAATCTATAGTACAAATCAAAACCCGTATCTTCATGCATTATTACATCTGAAATAACCACATCAGGGTCATATTTTCTGAATATCTCAATCGCTTCATCGACTTTATCAGCGGAGTACACTTCATATCCATGCTGAGACAAGAATTCTGAATAAAGCTCTAGTATTAAATTATCATCATCAACTATTAAAATTTTCTTATTCATAGTAATTTGATAACTGCTTCATATACAAATTTAATAGAAAAAAACGAAAGAAAAACACCACATATTACAAAAAGAACTTTCTGGAATGTCAACCCGAAAAATCTTTTGCCGTTATAAGTAAGTGTAGATAGTACAAAATACCAGAAGACATCACATGATAAATGCAGAACTATAAATATTGCCAGAACTAGCTTACCATAGGTCGCTACCTTGGTTATAATAGCGACACCTACAGTGACCCACCACAATATAAAATATGGATTCCCTGCACTTAGTGCTATACCTGCAAAAATAGAACTACCTCTATAGTCCTTATTACCAACCTTATTTGTATAAATACTTTTGAACATATCATACGCCATTAAACCCAGGAATATCCCTCCTATGATGAAAATAATAATCTGTAACCATTCGAGCTTAAATATTATTGACATTCCAAGATATATTAGAATGATGAGGGGTATCTCCACAACTCCATGACCTATGCCAATCAAAGCACCAGCATAGGGTGAACGTGCTCCCTTACCAATTACCACAGCCGTCAATGGACCCGGTGCAAGTACACCTGATAAGGATATTAACAATCCCTGAAATAGTACAAATAACGCCTGCTTATCCATTACTCTTTTTCTCCAATCTATCACCCATCCATCTTCCTGCCAAAATTAGTGCAATTGGGCTTACTGTAGCAATACACCCATAAATAAACCATAACATCTGAGTATTTTTAGCGCCCACTTCAGGACAGTATTTACTCAAAAAATATCCCGAATATAGGCTCGTTATCAATTTTGTTAAAAACCACGGAAATTGACCAATGCCCATATACTGTCCCGTTTTACCCTCAGGAGCAAGCTCAGCTATCACCTGCAAAAACCGTGGTTGCCACATCGCTTCACCAATAGACATTAATAAAATATAAGATATCAAAAATATCACATTTGTTCCAAGAGCCAATAAAAAGGTAGGCAACGCCATAACTGAGGTACCAATTATCATCATTTTATAGATATTGACTCTGCTCGTGATAGAGGCAATAAAAGGAGCCAGAATGAAAATTAATATAGGATTCAAATTAACAAAAAACTCCATATTTCTACTCACAAAGCCCGGATATGCCCTATAAACATACTGAGGCAATGTAAGCCACTGATGTGCAAACAAGGTCTGCACTGGAATAAGAATAAATATAAAAAAGGCAAATCGAGAATCCCTTAATGGGTGCTCTATTAACCACTGCTTAAAGTTTTTTTTCTTCTCTTCTCTAACCTGATTTTCAAAATTTTTCGAATCTATATCTGATTCATTTTTAAAATTTCTAAGTAAGATTAAAATGATCAATAATCCAACAAATGTAATAAGCGTATAAACTTTGTAAACACCCAGTATTCCGAATCTATGTCTGACTGGAGGTGAAATTATTCCAGGTAAAAATCCACCCAGATTCATTACAGCATACAGCATTGCATAACCCACAGCTGCACTTTTCTCGCTTGTGTATTTGCGCACTGCTGAATATGCTGCTGGTTGATACATGCCATAACCAATTACAACGAAAAACAATCCGGTTACAGCTGCAAAAAATCTACCTGACCACATCCCTGTGGAACCAAATATATTGCTATTGGATAATATCAATCTGCCAATTACCATCATACCCAATGAAATTATCAGTGCTTTCTTAACTCCCACTCTATCAGCCATTTCTCCGAGGAAAAACATAGCCAGAGTAATACCACCTGTGAAAGCTCCAACTATCCATCCAGCCTGCTGATCATTTAACTCCACATGTTTATTAAAGTATATTGCCAGTAGCGTAAGAATTCCAAAGTAACATAGTCCTTCAAAAAAGTAAGATATATTAACTCCCCAAAGTTCTCGAGGAGAGTGAATTAATGCGACAAAAGGTTCAGTAATCTCTTTAATAGGATTATTTTTATTTTCCATAGCAACCAATTACCCTTTTTATAAATAGGAATTCTATATAAATAACTACATAAAATCTATTATAAAGAAAAAGTATTATTCACAAAAAATCAACTATTTTATATTAAAATCCTAAAAACTCTAAAAAAGGCTTCCAAGATTTTATTTGACTTTTATGTATTTAAGGCAAAAATTTAGCACGATTTTTTCAGTAGAATTCGGGGCGTAGCGCAGACCGGTTAGCGCGCCTGCCTTGGGAGCAGGAGGTCGCTGGTTCAAATCCAGTCGCCCCGACAAATTTCAAAAGCACAAGCTTTATTAAATTTACCAAGTAGTTTCTAAAATAAAATCCTTGCCATTTTTAATAAGATTTTATATTATCATTATTGTCAATTGAACGGGGGAGGGAAAAAATGAAAAATCTATTCGTTGTCGCATTGATAATTGCGGTAATTACTATTATTCTTGGAATTATCACTCAACTTGTTGGGCACGCACTTATAATTTCAGCTGCAGCATGGAACGATCTTACTCAGACAGCATTATTATTTGCTTTAGCTTTCGGTTTATGGCAAATCATTTCTAAAAAAGAGTAGCCGTTAAACTAATGTTGCGGCACAGCTTATGCCCTGGATATCCCATCCAGGGCTTCTTGTTAATAAATTCTCTAAATTAAATATAGATAAATTATTCTTTCTTACATAGGTTCTGTGACAGAAGTGAAGCAATCGAGTATATTCCGCATATACCCGCAAAACGTAGATAAGACAATGGCTTCAAAGTAAAAATTTCAAAGACAAAAAGTTTTGCCAGAATACCAACTATAAGTGAAACAACTCCTGCGATAAAAAAGATATAAAATACAATTTTGAAATTCATTTTTCTTTCTCCCCCTTTTATACAACTTCTTTATTATTTAACAGCCACCCAAACTTTCCTTGTCCTTGGACCATCAAACTCGCAAAAGAATATTCCCTGCCATGTCCCCAGCATCAATCTGCCATTATTAACGATCAAATTAACAGTATTCCCGACTAAACTGGATTTGATGTGAGAGTCAGCATTTCCCTCTATATGCCTGTATCCTACACCTGCAGGTACAAGTTCATTTAATTTATCTTTTATATCCTGAATGACATCTGGATCCGCATTTTCATTAATAGTTAAACCAGCCGTAGTATGAGGACAGTATACTACACAAATCCCATCTTTTACTCCGGAAGCTTCAATTGCTTTTCTTATTTTTGAAGTAATATCGATAAACTCAATCCTTTTTGATGTTGAAATGCTTATCTCTTCCATGTTACACTCCTTTCACTTCCTCCAATAGAAATAGCAAGAGTGATTTGTCTACCAGGCATAGGGTAATATTCAAGCATATAATATTCAGTATCAAGGACATTATTTACTCCGATATTAATATCCAGCTTGTATTTCTTAAAAACTTTTATCATATACCCCATATTTAAATTAAGTAACCAAGAACTATTAAGATAAACCGTATTTGCTTCTGTAACATAATTTTTCCCAAAATACTGACTCACAATATTAAAATAAAACTTATTGAAAATAAATTCCAGTGTTAAATCCCCCTGACTTAGTGGTCTATACGGAAGGTATTTACCGTATAGGTTCGGTTGTCTTGTCTTATTAATAGCATTATTGATTGAAAAGCCAGAGTATACATTTAATCGCTGACCCAACTTGATATTTAAATGACTCGAAAGATTCTCTATTTTTGCTATATCATTATTAACAGGTATATACTTATTACTCCACGCCCTACGCCAGATTATTACGTCTCTCACATTGTTATTTAAATAGGAAATCTCAAAATGACATGGCAATATTAAAATTTTAAAATCAATACTACCACTAACGCTCAGTCCTCTACCTTTTTCGGGCTTTAAATCAGGATTCCCCTGGCTATATATATCACCAATCCAATATAACTGGTTAAAAGTTGGCAATTTGAAACTGCTACCATATCCAACTACAAATTTTAGATTAACTGACCCTATATATTTCTTATATGAAGATTCAAAATACAATGAAAAATTTTCTTTATAATCACTGGCATAATCAATCCTTAAAGGTAAAGAGAAGCTGATAATACTATTGCCCATTTGATAGTTCAATTCTGTATTTACTGACGAATAGAAAATATATCTCTTCTTTGAACCCATTGATAGAGAAGGTCTGACAAGGTCTTCAGAAAACATTCTTTCATACCTCAAACCCGAAGTTAAATTTATATCAACAGATTTGAAATTGTACTTTCTACTTAACTCAAGATTGGTAGATTCAATTTTATATGTTGTATTTATTCTTCCAAAGATACTTCTGGGTGAAGTATAAGAATTATTAAATTGATTATATAAGAATTTTAATTTATTAGAAATATTTCCAACATTGATTGAAAAAATAGTATTCTCATTCTTATTTTCAGTACCAATAGTCGGGTTATAAATATTTCCTGGAACTCCAAAATTTGATTTTTCAAAAATCGCCATCAAATCTATATTTATATCTTTTTTAGCAGGGCATTTTAATTTAAAAATTAAACGATTCTTCAAATATTCATTACCCTTTCTTGATATAATCTCACCATATATATCTCTATATGGAAAATCATTTTTACAAAATTCCTGACCAGCACCTAAAACTACCCCGATATTTTCAAAATTCTTCGATATTGAAAAAAATTGTTTATTATATCCAAATGTCCCTTTAGATATGTTAAATTCAAAAAAGTCCTCACTCTTTTGTCTGGTAATAATATTAATTACACCTCCTATTGCACTATTGCCCGCAATTGCAGATACACTGCCCTGTATAATCTCCACACATTCAATCATGTCCACCGGTATAACATCAGAATTAATATAACCTTTCTTAGTATCAGAGATTGGATTTCCATCGATCATCAAAACGACATCCTCCTGTGAACTGCCGGATATTTGGATTACTGTATTACCATATGTATCCCTTCTCAATAAGATTCTCGAATCTTTTGTTAATAACTCTTCCAGATTTTTAGCTCTGCCATCATTTCTAATAATTTTTACCTGTTCAGAAATACTGAAAAGCGAAGGATATGATGGAGAAATTTTATAAACAGGCTCAAGTTCTATCACTTTTGGTTCAAGGTAAACTTTCAGGCTTATACGTTTATCTGCGTATACATTTACAATTACACTTCTCTCATTATATGCAACATGTTTGAAAATAACTTTATAACGTCCCTGTGATATTCCATTTAAAGAAAAATAACCATTCCTATCTGTAAACGTTCCTATACCTAAATTTTCAATATAAACCTGAACATTTTCAATAGGATTAAAACTTTTATCATCATAAACATACCCCACTATCTGATCAATTGTCTGCGATTTTATATTTAAGCCAATTACGACCAATATTAATATTACTTTAACTTTCATAATTAAAAACTTCACTCTTAAAAAAAATAACAATTAATCTTCAATTTTGAAATAAATAGATTTATATTTAACCAGATTTTTGATTGGGGAATAGGATAGGGAAGCACGTGAAAATCGTGCACAGCCCCGCTACTGTGACCGGGGAGACCACCAGCACTATGCCACTGTCCGCCTTAGGCGGATGGGAAGGCGCTGGATGGTTGTTGATCCGGGAGTCAGGAAACCTGCCTATCCCCTTAAGTTAATCCAAACTTCGAGGGTGAGGGAGGATTAACAGGTGCTAACTTCTCCTATCAAAAGCCACTTGTTAATTCTTCCCCTCTTAAAAAGTAATCTTAATTAGAGGGGGAAAAGCAATGAAAATGAAAACTTTAATTACCGCAATGATCACTGTATCACTGTTCCTATCCTTTTGTGAAAAGAATCCATTCAAAGGCGATGAAGAATTAAAAACCGGAAAACAGGTATTTGTACTGAACGGTAATGCAAGAACTGTCTCGGTAATTGACCCTAATTCCGGCGATGTTACAAACGATGTGTTTACTACCGGGGACATCCCTAATAAAATTCTGTTCAACTCAAAATTTATAATTGTAATCAACTCGGGTACAAATAGTATAACTATTGCAAACAGGAATAACTTCAAGGAGGTAGAGAATATTATACTGGGTGAAAACCTCAATCCATGGAGTGGTTATGTGTATTATGATTCAATACTATTTGTAACAAATTATGCGGATAATAGCTTCTCCGTTATTAACCTTAACTCAAAGCAGTCAATTACAAAAGTACCTTGCGGCAGAAATCCCGAAGGAATTTACGTAAGTGACAATAGAATTTATATAACAACAGTAAACTTTAACTTAAACGACTTTTCATATGGTAATGGATACCTTTATGTTTATTCAGTCGATGATTATAGTTTAATTGATTCCGTTGAGGTAGGTATAAATCCTCAGGATATTGAAATTGGAAAAGATAACAAACTACATATCCTGTGCACCGGTGATTATTCTTCAACTTTCGGAAGCATTACTGTCGTAAATCCTTGTACTTTAAAGGTGGATACAGTTCTAAACATAGGGGGCTCTCCCGGTAGTTTTTGCGTGTGTGATGATGGAGTAGCTTATCTTGCCGCTGGTGGATGGGAGTATAGTGGTGATGAAAATGGATATATATATTCCTACAATACATACACTTACGAAATTTATCACAATGATAAAAATCCTATACTTACCCATAGAGGTATTATGGACATTGCAGTGGACTCTGAGGGTGTAATTTATGCAGCATGTTTTGAAGAAGATTACGTTGATATAATAAAAAACGGAACGGTAAGCAGCTATTTAGTAGGCGACGGACCAACAAGTTTAGTAGTAATAGAAGAGGAAAAATAAGGCTGTTATAACAAAAATTATCTAAAGAATTTCCTTATGTTTTCCGCTCCTTTTTCTTTGCGGAGGGGAATAGTATATTATTTAAAATCAATCTATATCCAGGAGAATTTTTATGTAAATCAAGGTTTGTCGGCGGATCACCTACAAAATGTCTGTAATCCTCAGGATCGTGTCCACCTAGGAACGTAAATGTTCCTTTCCCATATGTGCCGTGAATATATTTTACCTGAGGACTGTTTTCAACTTCACCAAGAATTACAACATGCTTTTTTATTCTGTCCCTTCTAAACCCTGTGGTCTGACCCATAAAGCCTTTTATAACACGAACATGATTCTGAGTAAGCATTGTTGGAACTGGGTCCCACTTTGCAGAAAATTCAAACAATGTAAAATAATCTTTATCAGGGCCAGGAGCTGTAGCTTCAAAACTTGGGGGATAATCTATATCAGAAAATTCATAGATATAAGGATCTAAATACAGCTTAAAATTAGTAAATGCAAGTGTCTGTGAATAATCAAGCTTTTCATTTGCATTCGGATCTGCAGGATCACCATCAAATACAGCTGGGCATATATCAACTTTTAGAGCCGCAAGAGCTATATCGTATGTGTCACATGCAGAACACATTGCAAATAAAAATCCTCCGCTGTTTACATACTCTCTAATTTTAAGAGCTACAGCAAGTTTGAGCTGTGAAACTTTCTTAAATCCCAATTTATGAGCCATATTTTCGAATTCAATTTGTTGATTTATATACCATTCTTGGTTTCTATAATTTGCCCAAAATTTCCCATATTGACCGGTAAAATCCTCATGATGAAGGTGCAACCAGTCATAATCTGATAGCTTACCCTTTAATACCTCTTCATCCCACAGAACATCATAATCAATTTCAGCATAAGTTAATGCCAGCGTGACTGCATCATCCCAGGGCTGAGCATTCGGTGGAGAATACACAGCAATCTTTGCAGCCTTCTCAAGAAGCACAACATCCATATTATTCTCTTCTATTGTGCCATAAATTGACATAATTTGATTTATAGATGGCAATTCGTAATATACTCCCCTTACTTTCATCTCCCTTTCTGCTTCTGGGAAATATCTGAACATAAATGATCCACCGCGATAATTAAGAAGCCATTCAACGTTGACTCCTTTCTTTAAAACCCAATACGCTATACCATAGGCTTTCAAATGATTTGTTTGAGAGAAGTCCATTGGAATTAAAATCTTCTGCTCCTGGGCATGAATTTCCATAGCTATAATTATAACAAAAGCCAGTATAAATACAATTTTATATATTCCACGCATAATCCAACCTAGGATACTTTTTGTATACTCCTGTATCTATCCCTCACCTTTCCAATAAAAACAGACTCAGGATAGTTGTTTATAAAAAATAGATACCACTTTTTAGAATTCTCATAATCTTTATGAAAATAAAAATAATCTCCTATCATAAGAACTGATAGCTGTGGTAATAAACCTGCACTTGTTATAATTTCAGAAATATTATCAATAGCTTTTCCCTCATCTCCAAAGATCAAATAAATTTGAGCAAGTCTAAATCTTGAAACTATTGTGATTTTTTCATCAGGGAAATCTGAAACTATTAGCTCGAATACTGCCAAAGCCTCGCTCAATCTATCCATCCTCATCAATCTCTCAGCCTCGATGAATTTGGTGAGCGCAGTATTTCCCTTTTTATTCCAATTATTAAAATACCTGTCAAAAAACTGATAAAATTCAACTATATCATTCAAATTTTCATCATCACCGCTGGCAAGAGCAAGAAGCTCTGATTTATATTTGTAGCATGAATCTATCTTTCCAGCGAGAAACCATACCTGCACAAGTTTCATCTTCATCAGCAGTTCAATATCTGTTCCTTCAAATAATTTACACCATTTATAACACTCCCTCTCAGCAATATCTATATTACCTTTTGATACATTCACATCAATTATATCATCCAGTACCTGAGCCTTTTTTTCCAAGCCTACATAATAATCAAAAGCCTGCTTAAAAAACCGTAGGGCACTATCAAAATCTTTTCTTATTCCATATTCCATACACCCTATCCTATAAATAGCTTCAGCTCTTTCTTCGCCTATTTTAACTTTGTCAATTATGGAGCTATACAAGGAACGAGCAATATGCATACCCTCCACGTCAACAGTATCATAATAAACAAAGTCAATAGCAAAAAATCTGTTCCCATTATAAAAATAATCTAGAATACTGAAATTATCCGCACTGACTAAGGATTGATAGTAGCTATTTGCAAGTCCAATAAGCGCAGATATGTTTAACGAACTGTATTGTTCGTCATTGAGCAAAAATTTATAAATTCTTTTGCTCCAATTATAATGCTCATTTTTGTATAATTTTTCAGCCAATTCCAGAAGTTTCTGCCCTTTTGTCCCCATATTCCTATCCAATTCCTTTACTATTGAAAAACAGCTATCATAAATTCCAGCATTGAAATAAAGCTGTGAGCGAATACCATCAATTATATTCTCACTGATCGATTGCTTGTAGTCAATTAGTATTTTATCAAATGATTGAACGCTACCCCTATCTACTGGAAATGTAGATATATATCTTTCCACAACATTCTTACTTTCTGGATTTCTTTTCAATAGCTCAAGGTATTCAGTCAAAGCCCTTTTATAAAATTTTCTCATTTTAAAATAGTTACCCAGTTCAATTGCGAAATATACAGGGTTGCCTAATCGTTCCCTTGCTTTGAAAACAACTTCTTCAGCTAAATCAAACATACCAATAGAGATAAGTAAATTAAAAACTCTCGAGACAGAATACTTAGAATATCTCTGGGATTCAATAAAATCATTAAATATCTCAATAGCTTTGAGAGTGTCTCCTTTCAGTGCATACAATTTCCCGAGTTCAATTTGTAAGTTTCTATTTTCAGGATAACGATTTATTTGCTTCAATATGACATTTTGTGCTTCATCATATGCTTTACTCTGAATTAATAGATCAATATACTTTTTAAAGAAAGCAAAATTCCCTGGGGCTTGATTATATAAATATCTATAAATCTCAATTGCTCTATCAATCTGTCCCATCTGCTCAAAATAAAGGGCGGTTCTATACCTGCGCATTAAATCCACCCGCCTATTATCCGGAGGTGATTGAGCTATTGCACATATGCAACAAATAAATATTATGAAAGATAGAAGTGTACTACTTTTTCCCATTTGATCCTTCTTCTCGTAATAGAAAATCAAAATATCGCTGTACAATTTTCTCATACTCAATATTATAACCCCTGGATAACGCCTCCTCAAGATTCCTTTTGAGAAAGTTATCCCTTTCACCGAGATTTTGTGGTAATTCCGAGGGTGATTCCCTGACTATATCTCTCCCGGTTCGTGATTTTCTCTCCTTTTTATACCCCTGTGTCCTCAGGGATTTTTGTGCATCAAGCATCCTTGTGAGAATTTTCTGTTGCCTCTGTATTATTTTCTTCAACCTCTCATCCTGCTCTAACTCCTTTATCACCTCTTCCATATCCTTTGCAATTCCTGATAGATCACCCACCTGATTTGGATTCCCTCTCATTTGCTGCTGTAGTTTTTCTAAGGATTTCTTTATCTGAGCCTGCCTAGCTGCAATCTGCCGCAAAGTTAATTGATTACCCTGTGGATCAAGACCCAGATTCATTGTCTGTTGGTTTAGAGTCTGCTGCTGCTGTGCAAGTTCCTTAAGCCGTCTTAGGTATTCTTCAAAGCCCGATGCCTGACCACTTCTTGAAAGATATTCCATAGAGGAAAATAATTCCAGTATTAGATTATTCAAACTTCTAAAAACCTCCTTAGCATCACGCTCGGCAAACCTGGTATTTCTCTCTTCAAGGTTTTGTAAAACATCGTTCATTTTATTGTATGACATACCCAGGTATCTCCCGATTTTAGGGCTAACTGCAAATGTTTTATTGGAAAGTTTTACTAATTCGGATGCCGTTCGCGAGAGACTCTCAAGATTCCAGTTTTGTTCAATCATTAGTCTATTCAAAGTTTCATTACTATTTAACGAACCGTTAATTTCTCGATTTATACTCTCCTGGAATTTAGATATCTGCAAAACATTAGCTAATATTTTCTGGAAATCTGACATGACTTCTTCAAGATTCCTCTTTTTAAATAGTTCATTGAAACCGCTCAGCATCTCTGAAAGCCGCTTCATTTTTTCCTGAGCAGCCTGAGTATTACCCATTGCCGAGTCGGGTTTGAGTAACTTTAATTTATCAATAGCTGACTTCAAATCACTACTTATATCCATCTTCTCAAATTCATCTAAAATATTGCTTAGTTCTTTAGAAGGCATCATAGGAAAGTTTGACATATCCTCAATCGTCTCTCTCATCAGGTCGTGTAAATTCTCCATATCATAGTTTATCTTCTCTTCTTCATTGAATAACCTTTTAATATCCGATAAGTCTAAGGAATCTACATTTTTTAGCTCCTCATTTACCTTTGATTGCCTTTCAATTAGCTCATTTATTCGCTTTACCATTTCATCTACTGCCTGCTCTATCTTTACCCGCTTCATTATATTCAACATTCTATCGAGTTCTCTCTCAAACTGTTCTTGATTTATTTTGAAATTATCCAGCGCTTTCATTATTTCATCTTTGTTAAGATTTTCTATTGATTTCTGGAGTTTTTCAATCGCTTCTCTCAACTCTGGCGTCATAATCTCTGAAAAGGTTCTCTGAAGCTCTACTAATTTTGAAATTACCTCTTCACTGAATAATAAATTATCCTCGCCCTTTTTTATTATCTCATCAATTTTTTCTGAGACTTTTTTTACCTTCTCAGCAAGTTCTTTCGTACGTTCTATTTCTCTTTCTATCTGCGATTTTCTCTCCCATTTGACCTCGTCCTCTTTAATTAGCTTTAGTGAAATTTCATCAAGGACCTTTTTCGATTCCCTTAACTGTCTAAGGACCTCATCTGTCTGACTTATAATCTCATCCTCGGTTTCACTAACCTGTGAGAATAATTCAACAATAGTAGGATATCTGATCTTTATCTTTCCGGATACAGATTTTTTAGGGCCAGAAATAATATCATTATCAAAAACTTCTGCCCACAGCTCTAATTCCTGACCGGGTACAATATTCAATTCCGAAACATCCCATCTGTATGTAATCTGTTGAAGAGTAAGATTTTTGTCAGCAATGGGATATTCAACCCTGAAAGTGTCGAACTGCTCAAGCTTATTCAAAAAATGATAAACCAGATTTAACTTTGAAAAACCAAAATCATCACTTATTCTCATTATTATAGGGACTATAAGATTTTCACCCAGTTCAAATTCTTCAGTTGGTGAAACAATACTAACCATAGGATACTCATCGTTTAATACAACCAGTCTATACTTAATAGGAGAAATATTCGGATTACCCTGGTTATCAAAAACTCTAACGATAAAGTTATCCGGTTTGTATACATGAAATGTTCCATTCCCTTCTCTACCATTAACATTCAATTTCCTATTTATTCCCGATTCGAAAATGATAAAGCCATTTGAAATATCCTTATTTGTAACAATATGCAATCTAATCCTTGAACCAGGATAGGCTTTTATTTCAGGGATACTTGGTTCAACCGTCAAATCACCCAATCTGGTATAGTCAGGTGGTTCAATCGTGAAAGCATATTTTAGTACCTCAGGTCTTGTTATAACGTTTATTGTATCTAGGCCAGAAGTTATCATATCCCAACTTTTGAAAATATTAGTATTCTTTGCAAATGCTTCATACAAAAATGACTTTCTCAGGTTTCTCAATTCATAGGATATTACTGAGTCTCCAACTTTAATGTTTTCAACAGATTCCCCGTCCCGATTCTTTAATTTAAGCCATATTCTGTCTGGTAAAATTCCTCTAATTTTAAACCTGAGCCGAATTGTATCTCCGGTCAATACTGTTATACTTCCCGTCTCAGAGCAAATTTGAAATGGCAGTGTTGGTTCGAACTCTCTATTAATAGAGAGAAGTCTGTATCCAGCGTTTATATAGAAATGAGTATTTATCATAAAAATTAAACTTATAATTATAATAGAGATTGATCCGAAAACGATAGCCCTTGTTAAAAATTTTCTTGAAACGAAATCGTTTATATTAACCTGTTTAATGAGCTCAGCTGCATTCTTAATATAAAGATTTATCAAGGCTAAAGAAAAACTGCTTTTTTTCTCTTCATTACCGGATCTCAGCTGTATCGCATTTATCAATCTTTGACCTATCTTTTTGTTTCTCAGATTAATTAGCTCTGCGATAGCTAAATCAGAATATCCCATCCACCTGCCACTTATTGAAAATAAATAAACAATAACACAATACAGGAGAGCAGCCGAAAACAAAATAACTAAAGATAATATTAGAATTGTCTTAACCTTAGGAGAAAAATATAATACTCCTTCCAGACTAAGTAGTAGGAAAAATGCTATTATAGATGATATAAGTAGTATAACTATTGAATAAGCCAATCTATTCAATGCAAGTTTTTTTCTATATGTATCCAAAAATGATGATATGATATTAAAACGATCCATGTTTTTCAATACAATAAAGAATAAAGTAAAATATTTGCACCCATTTTTAATGCCTGTAAACGCTTCTCTTCTGGATCATTATGTACCTCAGGGTCTTCCCATCCGTCTCCAAGATCAGTTTCATAGGAATAAAAAACTACAAGCCTTCCCTTATAGAAAATACCGAATCCTTGTGGAGGTTTACCATCATGTTCATGAATCTTTGGCAGTCCATGAGGGAAATTATAGAATACATGATAAATTGGATGAGTGAAAGGAAGCTCTACAAGTTTATTTTCAGGAAAAATCCTTTTTATCTCCCTTCTAAAATATTTATCCATTCCGTAATCATCATCGGCATGTAGAAAACCACCTGAGGTAAGATATTTACGTAGTCTTAAAACTTCTTCATCTGTAAAACGAACATTTCCATGTCCTGCCATAAAAATATATGGATAAGAAAAAAGCTCTTCATCCATTGGCGATACTATTTTTATTTCGGGATTAACCTTTATAGGCAAATTCTCATTTACAAATTTTGCAAGATTAGGCAGAGCATTTCTATCTCCATACCAGTCCCCACCTCCACCATATTTTAGAAGGGCAAGAGTCACTTTTACATATTCTACTCCATTCTGCGTGTATACAGCTGGTATAGTAAGAAGCAAAATTATAATAAGAATTAAACTTTTTCTCATATTTTACAAAAGTCCTCAATCTTTCAAACAAAATTTAAAATAATCAATCTGAATAAACTAACAGTGATTTAAACAAATTCATCAACTTGTGGTTTCACAAAGGTAGTATCTATTATTATATTATCTATCTAAAGGATGTCTTTTAATGAATCCTTAAATAAAAAACTATCCCTTATATCTTAAATATTCTACCTCTCTTCTTCCCTTTTCTTCATTAACAAAGAATAAAAGTATACCACCAACTATAAAAAGAATCAAAATTGAACCAATACCAGCTCTGGGGCTTTTTGAAATTAATCCTGTCACACCAATTAAAACCGGCCCAAGAATTACGGCAAATTTTCCCAATAAATTATAAAAGCCATAAAACTCCGCCAGCTGGTCATGGGGTATAATTCTCGAATAGTAAGAACGGCTCAATGCCTGGATACCACCCTGGAATAGCCCTACAAGAATAGCCAGCACATAGAACTCGTATTTCTTTGTCATCATTATACCCCATACAGTAATAAAAATATAGCCTGCAATACAAATAAGAATTGTTTTTTTACTGCCTATTCTTTGACCAATCTTTCCCATTATTATAGCTGACGGAAATCCTATGAATTGCGTTATCAACAGTGCAAGAATTAAGTCCTTAGACTCAAATCCAATTGAAAGACCATAATCAATCGCCATCCTTATTATTGTATCAACTCCATCTATATATAGCCAGTATGCTACAAGGAAAAGAAAAACAACTTTAAGATGTCTTATCTTTTTAAAAGTGGTAGTCAGCTGTTTAAACCCTCCAACAATGTATTTCTCTTCCTTTTTTTCAGCCCTGTCAGGAACCCATAATATTAAAGGTATGGAAAAAACTAACCACCATATAGCAACTGTTAAAAACGAAAACTTAACAGCAGCCGCAGCCGAAGGCAATCCGAATATATCAGGTTTTTGAACCATTATAACATTTATGGCGAAAAGTAATCCACCTCCAAGATACCCAAAAGCAAAACCCAATGATGATACATAGTCAATCTTTTTCTCATCTGCTACTGAGGGTAATAAAGCATCATAAAAGGTATTCGCACCTGAAAAACCCACTACTCCAAGTACATATATCAAACTTGCAAAAACCCATTCCCCTTCACCAACAAAAAATAGCGCTGTACACATTAAAATTCCAAGATAAGCAAAAAACAACAAAAACTTCTTTCTCATGGTTCCACGGTCAGCTATTGCCCCGAGGATAGGTGAGAGTAGGGCAACAGTAAGCCCGGCTATGCTATTTGCAAAACCAAGTTTGGCTGTCGATACGGTAACATCAACACCCCTACTCCAGTACTCTTTGAAAAATACGGGAAAGAATCCTGCCATTACGGTCGTAACGTAAGCCGAGTTTGCCCAATCATAAAACACCCATCCAAATATTTTTTTATCCCTAAGCAACGACATAGCCCCTCTCCCAGATATTAAAATAAATATCCAAGATCAAGATAGAGTTGTCCACCTGCTTCCTTAGAAAATCCCATCTCTGCATAAACAATAAAATTCTCATTTAGCCCTATTCTAAGTCCTGCTCCATAACCAGAATGTAAATTACTGAAATCAAATTCAAACTCTTCTGCCCAAACTTTCCCGATATCATAGAAAACATTTAACGCAGTATATACATCTTGCCCGAAAATTTGCTTCTCCCAGAATCTATACCTTACCTCAAAATTCCCTATAAATTTCTTTTTACCCACATATCTATTTTTATAAACACCCCTTATTGTGCGATATCCACCAAGTCCCTCATCACTTCTGAATGAGCCTCCCAATGGATACATCATGTAAAATGGAACATCACCGGATAATGATTCAAAAAGTATCCTTTGAGCATATACAAGTTTCTTGAATACAAGGATATATCTTCTATCTGTAAAGGTTAGTCTATTAAAATTTCTGTAACTTCCCAGACTTTTTGAATACACCTCAACCAGTGCTTCGGTCCATACTCCTCCAAAGGGAGATGGTTCATTATCCCTTGAATCCCAGACAATACCCAGTTTCAAGAAACTGTTAAATCCCCCCTCAATATCGTATAATTTAATAATTCCACTTTCTACATCTCCCTGAAGCTTAGTTCTGATACCATCATTCTTACAATAATTATTTCTAACATTAAAAAAACCATAACCAAGCAGTAAAAAGATCTTCCTGTCCATCTTTTGGTAAACTAATTTTTGCAAATTCGTAATACTCCTTACCTGCTCCGTCCGAAATCTATAATAATGCTTCCCATGAAGTGTATCGAGCGGATTCCCATCATCATCCGTCCTTATAAACTCTTTATTATATTCAGTATCATTTCCAATTCCGTAATAGGGATAATAGTTTTCCTTTAAATATTTCACCAAAAAATTTATTCGGAAACCTTTTCCGAGTATAAATGGGCTATCAAAAAATATTGAGTGATCCTGTTTCCCACCAGTTGTGAAAAATATAATTGGCTTAATTTGATAGTAATAAGGCTTATAACCACCTTCTTTGTAATTGAAAAAATTCATTACCACTCCATAGCCAAATCCATCATCAGCATTATAATTTATTGCAGGTACTCCACCAAATCCCCAGCCAGTTTTGACTTTTCCTGCATTACAAATGTTAATAATAAATAATACCACAATAAAATATCTTACTAATTTCACCATCCTCTCTCCAGCGATTAACTTAGAACTTTAGAGTAAACATAAAGCTCACAGTGAATACATGCCTTTACAATTTTTTAAAAAAATGCCATTAAAATGAAAAACCGAGACCAACTGCAAATACAGAAGCAGTTTTATCATATTTTTCAACAACAGGGATACTTTGTGTGTCAAGAAGATGTGTAAAATTCTTTTCTGATTGACTATAAAACGTTGTAGAAAATCCAGCAGAAAGGAAAACGCCTTGCGCCAGTATAAACTTCCCACCAACCCCAATTGTTTGTGAATCAAGTCCATAGGTCATATCGCTCTGGTAATTTTCCATCGCCCCTGTTCTTGATAACAGATATCCAGCACTTATAGATAATTTGTCAAGAAAATCATATTCAGCACCCACTCCAACTTCATATTCATTATTTACATATTCCTCTTTTCCATCCCAATCAATATCACTATTAATGAAATAATTTATATCACTCATTACTTTTAACTTTGGTGAAAACTTTGCAAATGCACCAAAAGCAACCATTGATGGAATATCTGAACCAATTTCGGCACCATCAGGGAACTTAGTAATGGGATCTCCGTCTTGAGTATATCCCACCAATACATCCTTTTTTGTTTCGTTCTTTACTTTCATCGATCCTTTCATCTCATATCTGAAGCTAACCATTAGATTATCATTTAATTTAACATTTAAACCAATAACAGGTATAACACTTGATCCTTTCTGCGTTACATCAGCTTCCTGATCAGCCATAAGAATTGCTTTTGCCGCCATCTGAGCTGCTACCGTTGCAAAATAAGCAGCACTATCTAGCATTCCTATATTACTATAATACTGGGCTGCCTGGGCAGCACTTCCACTTAAATTATTGAAAAAATCCTGAGCTGGTGCTGGATTAACATTTTCACCCTGAGTCACTGTGACATTCTTCAAATACCCCTCATATTTATTAACAGCACTTACATATCTACCACCGATACTTATAGCCAGCATATCATTGATCTTATATGCTATATTTGAAGTAATCCCATAATATACAGAGGAACCTTTAAAATATAAGTCTATACCGTAATCTGTCACACCATACTGTCCTAACCCAGGTTTCAAATCTGAGTATGGTAATTCAAAAGACGGTAAACCTTTTTCAAACTCTGCACTCCCACCACCTCCTATAGGTCCAAATCCAAGTGAAAAAGCTAATTTCCCTCTATTTATAACAGAATAAATGTTTGGGAATACCAATGCTTTAACCTGCCCCTCGTATTTACCATTATGCAGATAAGGATAATTGTTATTAATTATTTTAGTTTGAAGAATCGATTGATTACTTACATATAAGTGCATTCCCTCCTCCATAAATGCTGTCCCCGCAGGATTGAAATAAACAGCATCAGCATCGATGGATGCATTCCTGTTCATCATACGAATAAATTCCGCACTCTGATTGGTATTTGTTACAAGTCCACCACCAAAAAGATATGATACAGTACAAAATAATAATAAAAATGGCTTTACTTTCATTCCGATCCCCTTTCTAATTTTATTTTTAATCTATTATCTATCCCCTCTTTTCACGTAAAAATATAATTACACAAACCTTTAATAACAATATCTTAATATATAGTGAATTTATTCTTCATTGACAGAAACCTATTAAGCTCATTTTCTTTGTGTTTAAGATAAATATCGATATCAATACCCGTTTCGATAGCTACCCTTAACTCATTATCAAAAGGGATATTTAAATCTTTCCAATCATAAAAAATTACATGATGAGGATATAAATTCCCAATAAGAGATAAAATAGTAGCATAGATCTTCACTGGATTAAACCGCCTTCTATCTTTAATCCTCAAACTCAAGCCCACACCTTCGATATCATTTTCAAACATAATACAACCATTCTGTCCGAGTCTATCAAACCTCTGTATCAACTCAGCTCTATTAATCCAAGGTGCACCGAATAGATTGAAATGGTAAATTCCCAAAGTATCGGTCTCAACATTTGATGACCTTAATATTTTGCTACCAATATAAAACATGCAAACCTCTATCGATGGTAAACCCATATAATCCAGATACCATCTCAATCCGGTATGATCATACCACATTTCTCTCTCGTAGTTATTCATCTTCACCACTGTTAAATCAACAGGCGACTTTAGATACTCTTCATTAATCATTATAGCCAGTTCACCTGTTGTCATTCCATATATATAAGGTATCGTAAGGTCAAGAGAGCTAAATTTTATAAAAGGCATATCAACTTTACTGCAGGAAAAAATGTTAGGAAAATCAACTATATATACCTTTTTCTTCAATACGGAAGAGAAATTCAAAATCTTTGAAAGCAATTGTACATCCTCTGAGTATGCAACATCTACAGTCGGTAAAAACAAAAAAACCTTCTGATCATTTATTATAATCCTTGAAAAAACACTATCATAAAAAACATAATCAAGTTTATCTATCACAGTTTTCAACACCTTAAAAAACTTTATACCGTCATGCCGATACTTTCTCCCGCTGATAATAATAACTTTTCCATTCACTTTATTTAATATAGAGGCAATATTTATTATTTTATCAAAATTATAATAGAGGGCTTTCAAATTTGTTATAAAACAAATACCTTTTTCACTTAGCAAAGAATCCTTCATTTCAATAACAATATCCAAACCAGTTTGAAGAGTTGATAAATCTTCGTTCTGACTTTCAACTATTTTTGTATATTTTAAATCCGCCGCAAGAATTATTCGACACGATAGTACAACGATCAAGAAAACTTCATACAGTGTCTTAACTTTCATTTCCTGCACACTCACTAAAAGCAATCTTCTGGTAATATAGATTAAATTTTCAGAATTTACACCTTCCTTTTACCAAAATCTGCAGGTATTTTAATAAGTCCGACTGTTACAAAGCTTACAATAGTGCTTATTGATATATAAATAAAAAAGTCCCGTTAGCCCAATAATTCCTGAATCCTACCACTTACCATACTCGGTATCATCATTCCGAGTGCCATAAAGCCTGTAGCTATTGCATAATGGGCGGTTTTATACTCACCATCTGACAAATAAATCATGCAAAGCAGATATCCAGTAAAACCAAAACCATAACCCAATTGCTTAATAATAATGCAAATACCAATTGCCTCAAGGTTTTCCGGTTGAAAATATGACAGATAGATATAAACAAAATCAGGGAGGTTGATCGCTATAGCCATCCCCCAGATAAGTTTCTTTAAACCATAGATAGAAGATAATATACCACCAATAATACCTCCTAACATTAAAGCAATAACACCAACCGTTCCATAAATAAACCCAACCTCGGATACGGTCAAACCCAATCTGCCCAACATAATTGAATCAATAAGAAATGGTGGAACAATCTTCACCAGTTGTGATTCAGCAAACCTATAAAGTAGCAAAAAAAGTATGCCAGCAGCTATACCCTTTTTCTTGAAGAAGGATAGGAAAACATCTATATATAATTTGAAAGCTTCATTTGCTTTTACATTTCTTTTATCATAGGGTTTGGGCAACATAACCCAGTGATAAAATGCAAACAGAATAAATAGCAATCCTAAAACAACAAAAGAAACCGACCAGCTATACGGTACATTCACAGCAATTGCCCTGAAAGTAGCAATAGCGGGATCTTTTAAATTGGGAGCAGTGGTAATCCTTACAACCTGTGCTTCGTTCCAGTTTGTTGAATCAAAAGTGAGAAACCCTTCCGTAACAAGATGGATATCCTTTTCACCCACTTCTAAACCAAAATTTATTACCTTTTTATCGCTGGGTTTTTCTGATAGCAGAATCTCAATATCAAGTGTATCTCTTTTATTCAATGAATCGGATATTACAATAAAACCCCGATCAGCCTCTATTATAACAGATGGTATTCCTTTTCTTCTACGGTTACCTACTACCACTACTTCCTTTAAATTTTTATAAGATGCTTCATTTATAGCCTTAATATCTATAGATACAGGCTCCAATCCAGTTCGGCCTTGAATAAAACCTGTCAGCATTACGACAAGTCCCTGACCTGCAATTATAGCTATTCTGTAAATGTACTTCTAATACCAACAAAAAACGCCTGATCACGGTTATCAAGTCCAAGCATATAAAAACCATCACTTGCAATATCATTTGTAGCTGAAGAAAAAGCAAGAATCCACATGGAGAAAATTGTTAAGGGAAACCAGTATGGAAGATGTAAAAATATAGCAATAAAAAAGGCAAACCCAATAGCAATTTGCATCAAAATTACCCAGCTCCGCTTTGTAAGAAATATATCAATAAAAGGGCTCCAAAATGGCTTAACTACCCATGGTAAATATAATGCACTTGTCCAGAAAGCTATCAGTGTATTTGATATACCCAAGTTTTTAAACATTATTACACTTACCACCATTGCTATAACATACAGTAAACCCTCTGCAAAATACAGGCTGGGGACCCACATCCAGCCTGATAATTCCGCTTTTCTAATTATTTTATCCAAATATAGATCTCGCCTTTAGTAAACCTTTACTATTTCTGTATTAGTGTAATAATGATATAATATATCCTCAACAGTAAAGCCTTTCAAAGACATCCCAAGGGCTCCGATCTGGCACATGCCAACCCCGTGCCCCCATCCTGCTCCTTTAATTGTAAATTCACGTGGAATATCTGAACCATTCGGCTTTTTCTCAACATAAAAGGCTGAACTATATAGAAATTTTTTACTTAAACTATTTCTTATTTTTGATTCTCCATCTAATACTACAGAATCTTTCTCACCCTTAAAATTCATATAATCTATCTGCAATTTAGTAATTCTACCCGATGCTCCTCTATTCAAAGCAATCATATCAAGTATAAACTTACTATTGATTCCGAGCTTGGATTTAACCACCTCGTTCAACTGCTGTTGAGAATAATTTACTAACCAGCGAAAATATCTACTCTCTACATCTACACCACCAAGATATTTCGCCAATTCTTTCTCAGGTATATAATACGAGCTACAATAGGTCTGCGGTTTATCATTCAACCATAACAAAAATTTATCTTCACTATCTATGGGATATCCTGGATGAGAATAACCTGGAGGCCCATCTATTTTAGATTTCGAATACGGAATTGGATCTCCATCCCATATATTATGGTACGTCTCGATGATACCACCACAACTCTTAGAATATCTCGCATCTACAATTTTATCGTCATAAAATAATATTTTTCCATATGTACATGAAGCAGAATCAATCGATTCTTTTGTTAAAAATGTTGTGCCCTGATACCTCTGACAGCAGTCATCATTACATACGTCAACTCCGAGTTCTTTATGTTTCACTCCAGTATTTGCCAGAAACCATGATCGTGCAGCGATCGTAAGTGCCTCAAGAAACGACTTTGGGCATTTTGCTCCCATCTCAGAAGTTGCCACACACATTATATATTTTTCCAGACTAAGTTCATTTATAACAAGCAGGTGTCCGTTATGTACACAAAATGCAACATCACCAGGTACATACATGTCCATTAACTTCCGCCAATGGAATCTCCTCCCTATTATCACATTTTTCACTTTTATCCCATAACGGGGACCAAAAAGAGCTGGATTATTATCATCTTTTATTACCCATTTTGAAGATCTCAGTGTTTCTTTATTAGGTAAAACGACCACAATTTCATTATCATCAAGGTGAAATTCATACCTTTCATTTAATAACAGATCTACTGAAACACCGCAACCATCAACCAATACATATCTACCGTTCTCGGGAGTATTGATAACTATTTTTTTAAAATTATCATCTGGTAAAACAATAGCTACTTTTATGATTGGTTCCTTTTGAGGAATAGTCCCTGGTTCCATCATTCCTTCCCCCCTCTATAACTAAAATAAGCATAAACACCCGCACCAATTGAAGGCGCTTCTATGAGTCTAGAAAAAACAAAAAACTCATCTCTGTCAATCTTCGTAAAATAATAATCTTTAGTATCATTCTCTATAAATAAACTCTTACTTATAAAATTTTTCAAATTACTTATAAAATTAGCCCAGATAAGCTCATCATCATAAGACTCTTTCAAAAATTCACCAATTTGCTGACCAAAAATAACAGAACCCAGTTTTGTACCGATGAACTTATGCTCTTTTATAGGCCATTTTCTATAAATATTTCGGATCTTGAATATTCCCTTGTATCCGACATCCAGAGTTACTATTATTTCATATACCAGCTTTGCCAGGTAATAACAAAAGCCATCAATAACCTCCTGCGTAGATATATTTCCTCCTATTGCTATATCTCTTATTTTTTGAACATATATATCCTCTTTTTCAACGTCTTTTATACTTTCCCCTACTTTTTCTAAGAATCGTTTCATCACCCCTTTTGCTGATATATAATCTTCTATCGCTACGTTATCCTCTGATGCAAGCTCCCATGTCTTAACAAACCAATCACTCACTTCATCTATTTCAATAATCCGTCCATTTATTTTTAGCAAATCGGCAATACCTGTACTTACACCACAGTAGTAAACATTCTGAAACTTTCTGAAGCTGCCACCTTTCCCGTACTGCTCACCCAACCCACAGAAATAGGCATCATTACCAATTTTCATCGGCTTCCAGATTAGATTTATTCCTTCCTTTTCAATCATTCCCTTGAATATATCACAAAAGGAAGATATCCTCGGTCCATTTGCCATTACAGCTATACCTCTATCATCAGCAGTTTTAATTCCAGGCATGCAGAAACCAATCAAGATATCTCTTTTCTTCAAACAATCCACTAATGATAATACTGCCTTTACACATGCAGAAATGTATACTCTACTTTGCATTTCTTCACTTTCACTAATTGAGTAGTTAGAATTTATAAACTGCCCCATCTGGGTATTTATATCAACTGGTTTAAAATTTTCATTATATCCACCAATTTCTTTATACCGATATTTAACATTATACTCACCAGTATTAAAAAGACCATCTTCAAGAATTGTAATATTCCATGCGCTTACTTTACTGGCTCCTCCATCTATCCCGATCAACACAGGGTCCAAACTCATTTTTTTGTAATCACAGAAAATATGACACTATTATAAGAGTATGATTTCTTAATATTTATAAATTCTTGCCACCCTCTTCGAAACAGAACAAGTAAGTTCATAGGGTACCATTCCTATCAGTTCAGCAAGATTTGTCACATTAATCTCTCTAAAGCTATCATTCCCCCACAAGACTGCTTTATCTCCAGGTTGAATATTGTCATTGCCAATATCAACCATCAATTGATCCATCGTTACAGCACCAACAACTGGATACAACTTCCCTTTTATAAGCACTCTACCCTTATTTGTAAAAGCTCTGCTGTATCCATCGGCATATCCAACAGGTAAAACTGCAATATTTGTATCCTTATTGGCCTTATATTTTCTACCATAACTTATATAAGAGCCTTTTGATACAAACCTCACAATACTTACATGGGTGATAAATTTCATAACAGGTTTCAACTTTATTGATTCTGTAGTCTCAAGACTCGGGTAATTGCCATATAATGTAATACCTGGCCGCACCATATTAAAATACGAACTCGGCAGATCCAGTATAGCACCACTATTCGCCATGTGTATATATTTAAAATTGTATCCTTTTGCTATCAATCTACTTAATACTTCTTTAAATCTTTTTAACTGAAGATTTGCAAAAGTTTTATCCTTTTCATCGGAAGTAGAGAAATGAGAATAAATGCCCTCGAGTATCAGATTATCTATCGTTTTCAACTTTTCTACCACTTCATCAATACATTCAGGCTTGATACCAACTCTGTTCATTCCAGTATCAACTTTTACATGGGCAACACATTTAGTTTTTTCCCTTTCAACAGCCTTTGCTACCTTATCTACATCACTATGATCTACAATGCTTATCCGTATTCCTTTATTTATCGCATATTCCATCTCATCATACTGTAAAGCTCCAAAAAGTATAATATTTGCTTTTATTCCAGCTTTTACAAGTTCTTCGACCTCAGTAATTCTTGCAACCGCTAAAAATTTCACACCATTTTCAGTAAGTGTCCTCGAAACCTCTATCAATCCATGCCCGTATGCATCAGCTTTTACAATAGCCATTATTTCTGCAGGGTAAACCTTTTCTCTCACCTTTTCCAAGTTATAAACCAGGTTACGGAGATTTATTTCTACATAAGTATAAGGCTTAATCATTATATTTTTTAAATGAGTAATTAAAAAAATTTTCTAAAGAGAGATGCACTTCTGTAATACATCCCAAAATCCAACTATTGATACTGTCCAAATCCAAATTCGTAACCATATAAAACGGTTCACCATAGTAATACGCCATTGTTAGCCCACCATAAGTTCCAACACCCATCTTTATATGATCATCCTACAGACAGATAATATAATCCACATCCTTGATATTAACATATATATCATGATTAATAATCTTTCCAATAAAAAATTAAATTTTTCTGGATCATCTTTTTTAAACGACAAAAACTAGTATAAATTTCCTCCTGAAGGAATTTGTTTTCTTCATTCATAGGATTACAGACAAAGTGTCCAAATCTATTTAAAATAAAAGATTCAAAAATGTTAGGCCATTCCTTTCCTACTATATATAGCATATTCAATTACTTCTATTAATTCCTTTTTCATCTTAACAATTTCTTTTTGAACCAAAAATATCCAATAAATATCAGTATTATATCAATCGCGACTGTATACCACAAAAGACAAAAATTGATCTCATTAAACAAAAATAAAGACCTGAATAGATTATGTAAATTTAAAAAGGGTATGTATAAAACTGGACATACACCTAAAAACCCCATTCCACCTCTTATTTCTGCGTCAGTACCCAACAAACCAGGTAAAACAAAAATAACCAGATATGCTATAATAACCGGGATCAAACTTCCTGCTCTTTTCTGAAAAATAAGAGAGAAAAATAATCCAACAATATACTGTGTAGTACAAATTAGAAAAATAAGTAAGGCAATTAGAACAAAGTCGTTAAAGGTTAGATATATTTTAAATAATATAAGCAACAAGAAGGAAAAAATTGCAACATTGACAAAGCTATGGGTAATATGAACAAAGCACTTTATAAGATACAGTTCAAATAATCTATACTCATTTGTTAGTTCAGAAAAAATTATCCCGTATTTATTTAAATATCTCATCCAGTAGTATATACCAATTAACATCGGGAATAAGACAACGGTGGTAGAAACAACTACAAAAATAGTATTTATTTGGGAATACCCTGTTCTTAGACCTGAGTACTTCATAATATTACTATATAGAAAGTATATCAATACGGGACCCACAATTGAGAAAAATAAAGACATGATAGCCTGCCGTTTTAATTCCCTTAACTCAACAACAAGCAAACGCCTTAAATTGCCCAATGAATCCCTCCACATGTTAGATAATATCATCCTTCCCGATATTTCTCAAAAGTATTTCGAAATCAATTATATCCGAATCGAGGAGTACCATGTTTTCAATTCCAACCCTTTCAACAAATTTCTTAAAAAATGCTGGTGATTGAAATTTTACAATCCAGTAACCATTTCTCTCTTCCTTTTCCATTATACCTGATTCAACCTCATCAAAGGAAAGACTTTCGTCAGCTACCTTCTTTAATCTAAACTCACATCGATAAGGCAACTCATCTATAGACTCAAACTTTTCCCAATTCCCATCAAAGACAACCCTACCATTACTCAATATAATCCATCTATCAAAAATAGATAAAAAATCAGAAAGGTTATTAGTAGATATAACAATCGTTGCACCCTTATTCTTTAATCTAACAAATTCTCTCAAAACGCTATTCAAAGACACAATATCAAGGTTATTTGTTGGCTCATCGAGAAGAAGAATTTCAGGGTCTCCTAACAAGACCTGGATAAGATCAATTTTCCTCCTGATCCCAACCGAACAGTTCATAATACACTCATTAAGATAATCGCCAATCTCCAATTCATTAATAAAGTATATTATTCTTTCCTCTGATTCATCTTTATTAATTCCCAGTAAAGAAGCTCTCTTAAAAAGTACTTCCCTTACCATCATCCATGGATCATGCATGTCATACTGAGGTAAATATCCAATTCTGACTTTCTGTTTTTTATTACTTATCTCTTTACCAAATATAAATATTTTACCGTTATCAATCACATTCATCCCCGACATCAATCTTAAAAGTGTTGATTTACCAGAACCATTTCGTCCCAGTATTCCAAAAATTGATCCCTTCTCAACTCCAAAGCTCACATTGCTGATTATGTATCTTTTTTTCAGCTTTTTACTAACATTTTTTAAAGTGATAGATGCTTCCATTAGTGTGCCTCATACCATGAATTTCCAACACCTATATCAACCTTTATTGGTACTTTTAGTTCAATAGCGTTTTCCATCTCAAATTTAACAATTTCTTTTACTTTTTCTAATTCATTATCGGGGACCTCAAAAAGTAATTCATCGTGAATCTGTAATATCATTTTTGCCCTTAGCCCTTCTTTCTTAAATCTATTGGAAATATTTATCATCGCTATTTTAATAATATCAGCAGCGGTGCCCTGGATCGGAGTATTGATGGCAACTCTTTTCGCAGCTTCTCTTATATGATAATTATCGCTTTTAATATCATGTACATATCTTATTCTTCCTGATAAAGTTTTTACATACAGATTTTTTTCAGCCTCTTCTAAAGTTTTAACAATGTACTTATTAATTCCAGGATAGGTTTTAAAATACTGATCTATAAGCTTCTTTGCCTCGTCCTGTGGTATATTTAATTCCTCGGACATACGAAATGGCCCAGCACCATACATTATCCCGAAATTGACAATCTTTGCTACCCTCCTCATTTCAGGCAATACATTCTTTTCACCAATACCAAAAACAAGAGCTGCAGTTCTGGTATGAATATCCACTCCTTTTTCAAAAGAACTCATCAACTCTTTATCTTCCGAGAGATGTGCCATTATTCTCAATTCAATTTGAGAATAATCGGCTGATAACATCTTCCAACCATCATATTGAGGTCTAAAGGCTTTCCTAATCTCTTTGCCTAAATCTGTTTTGATAGGTATGTTCTGGAAATTGGGATCACTACTGGACAATCTTCCAGTAGATGTCCCTGTTTGATTAAATGAAGAATGTATTCTTCCTGTCTCGTTATTAACATACTGTTTCAAAGCATCAAGATAGGTGGTTTTCAGCTTCACAAGCCCTCTATAATCGAGAATCAATTCCGGCAAAGGATGCTGTGATTTTAACTTCTCTAGTACCTTTACATCAGTAGAGTTCCCTCTTACCTTTGGTAGCCCAAGCCTATTAAATAAAATCTCCGATAGCTGCTTCGGGGAATTTATGTTGAATTCAATTCCTGCAATATCATATATCCGAAAAGCGAGGGAATCGATTTTCTTTGATATTTCATTTGACATTTCATTCAGAAAATCAATATCAACATACACACCATTTTTTTCCATTTCCACAAGCACATAAATCATCGGCAACTCTATTCTTTCATATACATCCCATGTGTTATTTTCTTTCATTTGCTTTTTAAAAATTGGGGCAAGCTGTAATGAGATATCGGCATCTTCAACAGAATAGAAAACCAACTTGTCAAGCTCAACTTTATCCATTGTAATCTGATTCTTCTTACCTCTACCAATCAACTCCTCAATAGGTTGCATTGTATAATGAAGATACTGTTGACTTAAATTATCAATTTTATAACTGTGTGCATCAGGCTGTAAAATCCAGGCAGCAATCATAGTATCTATATCTATTCTCTTGAGTTCAATACCGGCTCTTTTCAATACTAACATGTCGTATTTGAGATTGTGACCACATTTTTTTATTCTTTCATCTTCTAAAACTGACTTCAATTCTTTGATTACAACTAAAAGATCGTTGCCATTAAATAGGTTTTCTTTCTTACCTTTATATCTAATCGGTATATAATAACCCTTATTTGGTTCAATAGATATTGCAATCCCGACTATTTCTGCTTCTAGTGGTTTTAATGAAGTAGTCTCCAAATCAACTGAAATCAGCTCAGCAGTTTTCATTCTCTCTGTAAGCTCTTTTAAATCTTCCAAATTCATAACAGCTTTATAGTCTTTTTTCTCACGAATTTCCTCGCTTGGCTTTTTAAAACTCTTCAGGATAGAATAAAACTCCAGTTCCTCAAGTAACTTTATAAATTTTCCCTCATTTATCTGCTTATGCTTCAGATCCTTCACGTCTATTTCCAGAGGGATATCGATTTTTATTTTTGTCAACTGTTTGGATTTAAATGCATCATCCCTACCTGAGATTAATAAATTTTTTAGTTTTTCATTATCAATTTTTTCAATATTTTTATAAAGTTCTTCAATATTCCCAAACTCATTTATTAATGAAGATGCCTTGACAGGTCCAATTCCCTTTACCCCTGGTATATTATCAATTGTATCTCCTGCCAGAGCAAGCAGATCAGGGATTTTCTCCGGAAGTACATTCCATTTCTTTTTAACACCTTCAACATCTATTATTTCTGTCTCCTTTTGACCAACTCCAGGTTTATACATCAATATATTTTCATCAATAAACTGCATCAGATCTTTGTCACCTGTAACCATATATACGGTAATCCCCTGGGATGCTGCTTTTTTTGCAATTGTACCGATGACATCATCTGCTTCATACCCCGGCTTTATTATTACGGGAATCTCAAGTGCTTCTACAAGTTCAAACATTTTTGGTAGTTGGGCTACCAATTCATCCGGCATAGCCTCTCTTGTAGCTTTATATTCTTCAAAAAGCTCGTGCCTGAATGTTTTCTCTGGAGCATCAAACACAATCCCTATATAATCGGGCTTTTCTTCATAAATAATTTTCAATAGGGAATTCAAAAATGCATATGTAGCCCCAGTTGGCATTCCTTTAGATGTAGTCAATCTATTCTTCATCATCGCAAAATGACATCTATAAGCGAGTGCCGAACCGTCTACAATAAATAATCTCTCTTTATTCACACCTCAACCCACATACTATATTCTACTACCAATTGCAGAAGAGCCTGGGAGTTGAACCCAACTTCCCATTATATATCTGGTGATATCGGTATTGAAAATAATGATAACCATCGGGGATACATTCATTCCAGTCAATAGTCAACAATAATGTAATCAACGCCTGTAGCCCTCTTTAATTGCCTTCCAAATTCCTTAGCCTCTCCCTTCGTATTAAAACTCCCAAATTTCACCACGTAATATCTTCTCCCTTTTACTTCCTTCTTCTGAATTAAGGGATGATAACCTTTCGCAGCCAATCTATCTCTCAGCGAAAAGGCATTATTAATGTTCGCAAAAGCACCAACCTGGATATAATAAAAACCCTTTCCTGTATCATTCTCCAGCTTTACATTGTTATTTGTGGTTTCACTTTCATTCACAGCCCTCCATTCCTCCAGGCTATAGATTGAAACGATTTTATAATCATCAAATCCAATGTCAAATTCAGGATATTTTCTGGAAAAATAGACAAGATAATAATCCACGGAATCCTTTAAATCCAGAGAGTTATAACATCCAAGCAAAAAAAATATACATATTTCCAGAAGCGGTGAGTTAGGACATTCATTAACCATTTGCCATGTATAATTAAGGGCTTTTTTATAAATACCCTTTGAGTAGTAATATTCGATAATCTTCATAAGAGCTTCATCATAATACTCGGTATCTTTACATCCTTGGAGAATTTCTTTATAAATTTCAATAGCCCTATCACCATCGATCTCATTCTTGGCTATAATGTATTTCTTTCTGCATTCAAGTCGATTATATTCCTGAGGCAGGATATTTGCCGTAGAAATAAAAATTGTAAATGCAAACAGAAATACAACTTTATGCATTAATGTATGTATCTATTTGGTTACATACAGGACAAATCCAATAAACATCTTCGGACTCATTACCACATTTAGAACATCTTAATCTAAAAACTTTGCTTAGTTTTTCAATTATAATATCCAGAGCCTTTTGTGCATTTCTTACATCATTCTTAGCAAGTAACAGCTTCGCTTTCATCAGATCTACCAAAATATTATTTACCTCGGATTTATTTAGATTATCTATAATATCAATAGCTTCATCCAGTTTACCTTTCTTCTCATAAAAGAGAGCCAAGTTAGTCACAATTCTTATATCGTTCGGTAATTTATCATGCAATTTCTCATATAAATCACCAACCCTATCAAAATTACCTAACTCAAATAGCAATTTTTCCAGTTTATTAAAAACCACAAACGATTTTTCGGGCGCTATATCGAAATACTTTTCCCACCAGATAATAGCATCCTGAACTCTTCCCTCATTATAATAGGATTCTGCTATGTAATAATAAGGAGCCTCGCACCTTTCGTCATATTTTATAGCTTTTTTGAAAACCAAACGTGCTTCATGGTATTCTTTTTTATTAAAATGTTCGATCCCTTCAGCAGTTTTATAAATCGATGCACGCCTTTTTATTTTCTCCCTGTCTTTCCCCGGAAACATTTTCAATAGTTCGATCGCTTTGTTCCATGCCCCAGAAGCGGGATATAGATTCCATAGCTTATCAATTGCCCACTTATTCTTATTGTCTATTTCTAAAATCTTCTCACACCATTCAATCGCTTTTGCATTATTACCCAGTGAGACAAAATCCTCAACGAGATTTCTTATTATTTCAATTTTCTGTTCTTTACTCATTTCTTCTCTATAAAGAAGATTCATATGTACCTTTACAGCACCTTTTGGATCACCTGTAACCCTGTAAGCCAACCCCAACTTTATATATGCATCAATATTATCAGTATCTCTTTCCACCACAAAACGAAGTTTCTTAATCGCTTCCTTATAATTCTCATTTATGATATCATTGAGTCCCTCAGCATAATATTTATCAACCTTATTAACCTTTACCTTCCTTCTTCTACTAACTAACATAGACAACATAAGAGCTAATATAGCTATTAATATTATTAAAACTATTTCAAGAAAGGACATGACCAACCATTTTATTCTTCATTGATACCATCAGTTTCTACAACCTGATTAATTTCCTTATTCCGATATCTATCCAGTTCAACCTTTAATTTTTTATTTTCGGCTGTTAAAGTTTTAATTCGTGCTTTTAAAGCAATAATACTCAAAGTAGAAAAGGCTAATCCAAGCATTATTCCAATTATAAAAGTAATTAAAAGCACTATAATCATTTCGCTTTTTAAAGGATGGGACTTACTAAAAAACACAATGCTAATAGGTTGACCCAGATTCTGAATCACGAAAATCAATATTAAAAAAATAACTATGATATAAATAATTAATTTTAAAATTTTCATATTTATCCCTTTATTAAAGTGCACTCCCAAATAATGATACACCAGCTGTATCGAATATTTTAACTTTTATAAAGTCACCTATTTTACAATCATAAGCGTCTTTAATAACAACGATTTTATTCGAATCTGTTCTGCCCCTTAACTCTCCCTTCCCCTTTTTACCTGTACTCTCAATTAAAACAGTTTCTATTTTACCTATATATTCCTTATTCCTTAATAGAGTATGTTCCTTCTGTAACTCTATAATCTCATTTAATCTTCTCGATTTTATACTGTCAGGTACATCATCCGCCATTTTTGATGCCTTTGTCCCAGGTCTTGGAGAATACTTAAACATAAAGGCGCTATCAAACCTTACTCTTTCCATTACATCAATTGTGTCGAGAAAATCTTCTTCGGTTTCTGTTGGAAAACCTACAATAATATCCGTTGTAATCGCTATCTCGGGAATATAAGATTTTACTTTATCTACCAAATCAAGAAACTCTTCCTTTGAATAATCTCTATTCATTAACTTCAATATTCTTGTCGAACCTGACTGGATCGGCAAATGTATATGTTTACAGATATTCTTTTTAATTCTCATCACTTCTAAAAGTTCATCATCAACATCCCGGGGATGTGGAGAGGTAAATCTGATTCTTTCAACCCCCGCAATATCTGAAATCATATCCAGCAATTCGGGAAATCTTATTCTATCATAACTATAAGAGTTGACATTTTGCCCAAGTAAAATTACCTCTCTATAACCTGACTCAACAGATTTTTTAATCTCATTAATTATATTTTCAGGATTCCTGCTTCTTTCTCTTCCTCTTACAAAAGGAACAATACAGAAGGAGCAAAATTTATCACAGCCCCGCATTATTGAAACATAAGCACTTACTGCAGTCTGTCTGAAAGGAAGGATATCATCATATGTTTCTTCTTTACTTAACGATGTTTTGATTACAGGCTCACCATTTATATTTTTTAATAATTTCCCCAGATTCCTATAAGAATCAGGACCTACAATTATATCAATACCTTTATATTTATTGAGTAAATTTCCTTTATCCCTCTGTGCCACACAGCCAACAATTCCAATTCTCAATCCTTTTCTTCTGTTTTTCAAGTAAATGAGCTGACTAGCCCTTGAAATAGCTCTATTATCAGCACCTTCCCTAACAGAACATGAATTTATAAGAATGACATCAGCATTCTCAGGTGAATCAGTTTTATCAAAACCATCCTTATGTAGAATACTATAAAGCAATTCCGTATCATATTCATTCATCTGACAACCATATGTTTCAATATAAACTTTTCTCTTATCCATAATCACCAAAATCTACTTTAAATTATATGGATAATCAAGAAGATAAAAATTGTATTAATATATAGCTGCAAAAAAGTAATTTAATGGATCTTTAGCAACCCCAAATTGTCTTATCTCATAATGCAGGTGTGGAGCTGTACTTCTCCCAGTACAGCCAACTTCTCCTATGATCTGCCCTCTTTTTATCACATCTCCCTCTTTCACCAGAATTTTTGAAAGATGAGCATAAATTGTGGAATAACCAAAACCGTGATCTATTTTTATAACTTTCCCATAGGTTCTGCTGTATCTAGTAACTGTTACAACGCCATCAGCGGTTGCATGTACTTTCGTACCTGTAGGCGCGGATATATCAACACCATAATGGAATTCTCTCTTTCCAGTAAATGGATCTTTCCTGTATCCAAATCCGTCACTTATATATCCCTTTCTCAAAGGTCTAAGAGTAGGCGTAGAACGAATCTGAATTGATCTCATCTGGATTGCTTTATAGATCTCTTCATAGCTTGCCTTTTCCAGATTCAAAAGCCTACCTATTCTATCAATATCATGGACTATTCCTGATATCCTTAAAGTATCAGGGAATAAAATATCTAGCTCTTTTATTTTATAATGTCTTCTACCACCAATACCCAGTTTTCGAATATCTATATCCACCTGTGGTATATCTGCATAGGTTCTTAGAGCTCTATCTTTCTCAATCAAATCTTGAAGGCCTGCTTCAATCGAATCTATCTTACCCTTTAAAGTATAAAAGGTTTCTAAGAACTTTTGATTGTTCTTTTTTATATTTTCAATACGGGAGTAATAAACAAATTCAGATAAAAAGTAAACACCCATTACAAATAAAGATATTAATACAAAGATGATAATAGTAAAAATCAAATATAATTTTTTCGAAGATAGAGTGAAAGACTTTACACCACTTGATCTATTCCAAACCAGTACTAGCCTATAATTTTTATCCAAATCTACCTCTTATTCCTACCCCCATTTTCATACATTTATAATTAAAAATAAATAATATAATTGTCAATATTTTTCTCTTAACCAAGATAGCCCTTTAATATTAAAGCTCTTGATGAATGTCTCAGTTTTCTGATTGCCCTCTCCTTTATCTGCCTTACTCTTTCTCTTGTAAGATTCAATCTTTCACCAATTTCTTCTAACGTCAAGGGTGTTTCCCGATCAATTCCAAAATATAGCTTTATAATTGCTGCCTCCCTTGGTTCAAGTGATTCCAAAGCCTTCTTTACCTCCTGTTTGAACGAAATCTCCATCAATGAGTGATCTGGTTCTACCCCATCCTGGGAAGGGATAAAATCTCCAATAGTAGTTTCTTTATTAGGGCCAACCGGTGTTTCCATGCTTACTGTACCTTCACTAAATTGTCTAGCAGCATCTATATCAATATTCTCTTCTTTCACTATATTCTCAATCTCCTCATGAGTGGGTTCTCTTTCAAACTCCTGCTCAAACTCCGATGTAATCTGGGAAACTCTATTGATGTTACCTATAACATTTAGGGGTAATCTAACAGTTCTTGATTGTTCTGATATAGCCTGAAGTATGGTTTGCCTGATCCACCATACTGCATAAGATATAAATTTAAACCCACGCGTCTCATCAAATTTCCTTGCCGCTTTTATTAAACCTATATTACCCTCATTGATCAAATCCTCTAAAGTTAGTCCTTGATTCTGATATTTCTTAGCAACAGTTACCACAAACCTCAAATTAGCCTTTAAAAGCCTGTTTAATGCATCATTATCCCCTTCTTTGACTCGTCTTGCAAGTTCTATTTCCTCCTCAGGAGATAGGAGCTCTTCTTTACCTATTTCATCAAAATAGCGCTTTAATACTTGACTTTTTATCTCTTTTGACTTTTTTAGTCTTGCATCACTTACAAACATATATAATCTCTACTTACCCCTTATTCAACAGGCTTATCTATGTCTTTAGTATTATCGTCTTCAATCTTTATTTTATTATATTCTACTTCCTTTTCCTCAAGTTTTCTACGAAGCTCATCGATTTCTTTCACTATTTTTTCAGTATTTTTATCAACCTTAATCGACTTTTTATTTTCACTTCCCTTTATACTATCATATACTATATGTCCAAGCTCTGCCTCTTTTCTCTCAATATCTTTCTTAATTTGAAAAATTTCGAGCTTAACTTTTCCAAGCTTTGTCACCTCTTCAGCTTTATCGGCTGCTTCCTTCGTAATTTCGCCAGCTTTTTTTAGAACTTTATCCATTGTGCTTTTTAAACTTTTCCACATACTAGACATAGCTTTCCTCCTTATTTCCCACCGCAAATTATTTCATTAATAATTGATAAGCAAGTAATATTAAAATAAAAAACCCCCCTTGATAGGGGGGCTTGATTTTAAGTAGTTTTAATACATATCGCCCATACCACCACCAGGAGGCATATGTGATCCTTGTTTTTCCTCTTCTTGCTTTTCGTAAACCACACATTCAGTTGTAAGAAGTAATCCAGCGATGGAAGCGGCATTTTCAATAGCTGTTCTTGTAACCTTAGTTGGATCAATTATACCAGCTTTATACATATTTGTGAATTCTTCTTTATAAGCATCAAATCCGAAATCATCATTTCCTTCTTTTACCTTTTGCACGACTATTGAGGGCTCATGTCCTGCATTTGCTGCAATCTGTCTTAATGGTTCCTCTAGAGCTTTTCTAACGATACTTACTCCAATGGCTTTATCACCATCTATCTTAAGATCATCCAATTTTTTCTGCGCTCTAATTAACGCTACTCCACCACCAGGAACTATACCTTCCTCAACAGCTGCTTTTGTAGCATGTAGTGCGTCCTCCACACGCGCCTTCTTCTCCTTCATTTCAACTTCAGTAGCAGCACCTACCTTAATAACGGCAACACCACCTGACAGCTTGGCAAGCCTTTCCTGTAGTTTCTCTCTATCATAATCAGAAGTTGTGGTTTCAATTTGAGCTTTAATCTGTTTAATCCTAGCTTTTATATCCTCAGTTTTACCACCACCTTCCACGATAGTTGTATTATCTTTATCTATCGTTATTTTCTTAGCAGTACCAAGCATATTAATAGTTGCATTCTCAAGTTTGAAACCAGCTTCTTCTGAGATTACCCTACCACCTGTCAATATTGCTATATCTTCAAGCATTGCTTTCCTTCTATCTCCAAATCCTGGTGCCTTTACAGCAGCAACCTTTAATGTACCACGTAGTTTATTAACTATCAATGTAGCAAGAGCTTCACCTTCCACGTCTTCAGCAATAATCAGTAGGCTTTTACCTGATTGGGCAACTTTTTCAAGAATCGGAAGTAGATCTTTCATGGTACTGATCTTCTTGTCATGTATTAATATGTATGGATCTTCAAGAACGGCTTCCATAGTATCAGCATTTGTCACAAAATAAGGGGAAATATATCCACGATCAAACTGCATTCCCTCTACGACTTCAAGAGTAGTCTCTATAGATTTACCTTCCTCAACTGTTATCACACCATCTTTTCCAACCTTTTCCATAGCGTCAGCAATAATATTACCAATAAACTGATCATTGTTAGCTGAAATAGCACCTACCTGTGCAATCTGCTCCCTATTAGTAACCTCCTTACTGATCTCCTTCAGACCTTCTACAACCTTCTCAACAGCGGCATCAATACCCCTTTTAATGTCCATTGGATCAGCACCAGCTGTGACATTTTTAATACCTTCAGATATTATAGCCTGTGCAAGAACGGTAGCTGTAGTTGTTCCGTCACCTGCTACATCAGAAGTCTTAGAGGCTACCTCTTTTACCATCTGAGTACCAATATTTTGACCCTTTTCTTCAAGTTCAATTTCCTTTGCAACAGTAACACCATCTTTTGTGATAGTTGGTGAACCAAACTTTTTCTCAATTACTACATTACGTCCTCTCGGACCCAAGGTAACCTTTACAGCATCGGCTAATTTATCAACACCAGCCTTTAAAGCTGATCTTGCTTCTGCATCATATATTAATAATTTCCCTGCCATGGTTTCCTCCCTTTTCTTTTTAAGATATTATTGCCAGAATATCAGTTTCTCTCATTATAAGATGTTCTTCACCATCGATTAAAATTTCCGTACCAGAATATTTACCATATAATACAGTATCACCAACCTTAATTTCCATCGGTATTTTAGTTCCGTTTTCTGTTATCTTACCAGGTCCTACTGCAATAACTTTCCCCTCCTGGGGTCTTTCTTTTGCGGTGTCTGGTAGAATAATTCCACCCGAAGTCTTTTCCTCGGGCTCCGATGGTTTTATTACTACCCTGTCTGATAACGGTTTGATTTTCATATCTTACCTCCTCCTCTTTTATCAAATTTAGCACTCCCACTGTCTAAGTGCTAAATTTATACTAAAGAGATATCTTTGTCAAGTTTTTTATCAGAGTGATAATTAAATATTGTATAACGATTGCCAATTGATTATAGATTTGACATAATTCTCCTTTATATAATGAGTATAGCGATTATTAAAAAGTTACAAATGTAAAACGATAAATAAAATATTAGAAAATTTTGGGAAAATCCAATTAGCTATAATAAAAAATGACTATGCGCATTATAACCTAAAATATTAAACCTACGATTTCCAATTTTAATAGCAGACTAACATCAAAACTTATATTCATCCCAAGCTTTTATAAGTAAATTATCATCTCTCTTCCTACTAATTGATTCTATAAATCTTGTAGCTATTTGCCTATTCGTTATTAACATAACATTATAATCTACAGCAGATCTTCTAATCAAGTAATCGTTGGTAAGCTCTTCCTTCTGATAATTCTTCGGTATATTTATTACAAGGTCTATTTTCCCATTTACTATATATTCTATTGCATTAGGTGACCTTTTCTCAAGTGGCCAAAACAGGACTTCAACAGGTATTCCATTCTGTTTCAAAAATCTAGCAGTCCCTTTCGTAGCATAAATCTTAACTCCCATATCAAGCAGCTTCCTTATAACCTCCAGCATTTCAACTTTTGACTCTATAGGACCTGTTGATAGCAGCACACTCTTGATAGAATTTTTATACCCTACGGAATACATCGATTTCAATAACGCCTCTTCGAAATCCTCCCCGAGACATCCCACCTCTCCCGTTGATGACATTTCAACCCCCAATACAGGATCGGCACCGGTTAGCCTATTAAATGAAAACTGAGGAGCTTTTACACCAACATAGTTTATTTCTAATGGAGATTTATGGTAGCCCTCTACAGGCACATGCATTATCACCTTCGTTGCAACTTCAGCAAAATTTTTCTTGGTCACTTTTGATACAAAGGGAAAACTTCTCGATGCCCTTAGATTACATTCTATCACCTTTACTTCATTGTTCTTGGCAATAAACTGTATGTTAAAAGGTCCATTTATATTCAATGCTTCGGCAATCTTCTTAGAAATTAGCCTGACTCTTTTTATCGTCTCTAAATATATTCTTTGCGGAGGAAATACAAGGGTGGCATCCCCTGAATGAACTCCTGCATTCTCTACGTGCTCGGATATCGCATAAATTACAATCCTTCCATGTTGAGCAACGCCATCTATCTCAATCTCCTTTGCATTCTCGTAAAACTTACTTATTACAGTTGGATACTCGGGTGAGATTTTAACAGCCCTTGATAGGTAATGAACCATTTCATCATCATTAGAAGCAACCGCCATAGCTGAACCACTTAATACATATGAAGGTCTTATCAGTACAGGATACCCATACTCGTGTGCGAACTTTTTAGCTTCATCAATAGAGGTTAATTCCTTCCATATCGGTTGATCAACTCCAAGACTATCAAGAAGATCAGAAAATTTCTTCCTATTCTCAGCCTTATCAATATTTTCAGGAGCAGTCCCAAATACTCTAACTCCCATCTTATGTATTTTCATTGCAATATTGTTTGGTACCTGTCCACCAAATGATATAATTACACCCAGAGGATTCATTTTCTTGTAAACATCATACACGACTTCATGGTTTATCTCGTCAAAAATCAGAAAATCAGACTCGTCATAATCGGTACTTACTGTCTCTGGATTATAGTTAAGCATAATTGTTCGATAACCAAGATTTCTTAATGTTCTCACTGCACTTACACAGCACCAATCAAATTCCACTGAACTCCCAATATGGTATGCTCCGGAACCTAGCACTATAACTGCATTATTAACGTGGCTCGAAATGTCATCACATATTGAATTATATGTTAGATATAAATAATTGGTTTTCGCAGGGAATTCACCAGCTAATGTATCAATTTGTCTTATTAACGGGACTATCCCTGATTTATATCTTTTTTCCCTAATCTCTTCCTCAGATAGCCCGGTACAGTATGATATTTGCTTATCGGAAAATCCATGTTTCTTTGCCACTTTTATCTGCTGGTCAGTAACATTACTCCCCGCTTTTTTTAGATCCTGTTCAATATTCACAATATTTTTTATTTTTTCTATAAACCATTTATCAATCTTCGTGAGTCTGCTTATTTTTTCTGTTGAAAATCCTCTCTTTATCGCTTCTGCAACCGCAAAAATACGCTCTTCAGTTGGCTCAGCTAAAACTTTCTCAATATTATCAAATTCCATGTTATCGTTGCATACCAAACCGTTAGCACCTGTCTGCAACATCCTTAAGCCCTTTTGAATAGCCTCCTCAAATTTTCTCCCAATTGCCATTACCTCACCGACAGACTTCATCTGGCTACCTATTTTCCTGGACACCATTCTGAATTTTTTCAAATCCCATCTTGGAATCTTGACCACTATATAATCCAGCGATGGTTCAAAAAAGGCAGAAGTTACCTTTGTTATGTTGTTTGGAAGCTCTCTGAGCCTATATCCCAGCGCCAGCTTTGCGGCTATGAATGCGATTGGATACCCAGTGGCTTTTGATGCGAGTGCCGAGCTTCTGGAAAGCCTTGCATTAACCTCTATTACCCTGTAATCCTCAGAATCAGGACTGTAGGCAAACTGAATGTTACATTCACCAATAATACCAAGATGTCTGATGACCTTTATACTTATTTCCCGCAATAGATGATAATCTCTATTAGTCAATGTCTGACTTGGAGCTACAACTATACTCTCCCCTGTATGTATCCCCATTGGATCTACATTTTCCATATTACATATCGTGATACAATCTCCAGCATAATCACACATTACTTCATATTCGACTTCTTTCCATCCTTCCAAATATTCCTCAATCAAAACCTGTGTGGTGTATTTTAGAGCTTTGGTTACCTGTTCTTGCAACTCCTCTACGCTTCTACAAATACCTGACCCCAGTCCACCGAGAGCATACGCCACTCTCATCATAACGGGAAAACCAATATCCTTTGCAACTCTGATTGAATCTTCAACAGTTTCAACAGCCACACTCTTTGGAAATTTTACACCTATCTCTGAAAGTTTTCTTTTAAATCTATCTCTATCCTCCGTATCAATAATAGTCTCGATTGGAGACCCCAACACTTTTACATTATATTTTTCAAGGACACCACGTTTATAAAGTTCAACCCCTGTATTTAAAGCGGTCTGCCCTCCAAATGAAAGCAAAATTCCATCAGGTCTTGTCTCTTCAATAACTTTTTCAACAAAATCAGCATTAACAGGAAGAAAATAAATCTTATCCGCCAGTCCTTCTGATGTTTGAATAGTAGCTATATTAGGATTTATTAGAATTGTGAAAATCCTCTCTTCTTTGAGTGCTTTAATCGCTTGACTACCACTGTAATCAAATTCTCCTGCTTCACCTATTTTTAATGCTGAGCTTCCTAAAACAATTACTCTTTTAATTTTTTCTTTCATTGCAATACCGCTAAAAATTTATCAAACAAATATGATGTATCGATAGGTCCGGGAGAAGCTTCCGGGTGAAACTGCACACTAAAAAATTTACCTGACTCATGCATCATCCCCTCACTGGTCTTATCGTTTAAGTTACTGAACCATGGTATCCAATCGGAGGGTAATGTAGAATCCTTAACTGCAAAACCATGGTTTTGAGACGTTATATAGCATTTGTCCTCTTTTAAGTCTACAACTGGTTGGTTCTGTCCTCTATGACCATATTTCATTTTGTATGTATCTGCACCTACTGATAAAGCAAGTATCTGATGCCCTAAACAAATACCCATTATAGGTCTACTATCATTCAAAATTCCTTTGACATTTTCTATCACATCCCCACACATTTTCGGGTCTCCCGGTCCATTAGAAATAACTATACCGTCAAAATCGAAATTTTTAATATCCGCATTCCAGGGTAACCTTAAAACCTCAACCCCTCTTTTCAACAATTCCCTCAATATCCCATTCTTACATCCAAGGTCTAGTACAGCTATTCGTTTTTTACCCTTTCCCATTATCTTAACTTCATTGCAGCTAACTTCTTTTACAAGATTGTATTTGTTGGGGTCAAAAAATTCCACATCCTCATCAATCAATAATCTACCAAGCATTGTGCCTCGTTCTCTCAAAATAGTAGTAAGGATTCTCGTATCTACATTGCATATTCCAGGTATTTTATGACTCTTTAACCAGTTACCAAGACTTTCTTTTGCAGTATAATGGGAATAATAATCCGAATAGTCATCAATCACAAGCGCTCTTACCTGAATATTTGAGGATTCAAAATATTTAAATTGAATATCCTGGTCAACAAAATCCGGTACTCCATAATTTCCGATTATTGGATTGGTCAAGACCAGTATCTGTCCATAATAAGATGGATCAGTCAAAGATTCTGGATAACCAACCATACCGGTACAAAAAACTACCTCTCCAGAAGTGGATTTTTCATAACCGAAGCTATTTCCCTCAAATACAGAACCGTCCTCTAAAACCAATTTTGCTTTTAGCCTATACTTATCCTCTCTATTTTTTTTGTGCTTATAGACCATCATTAACCTTCTTTAAAGTCGATATAATTTATTCTTTTAATCGCCCCAATCCAAACTCAAGGCAGGCAACTTAAATAAATTTAAATTAATTGGTCAATAACTTTCGAAATTTCAGATTTCGGTTGAAGACCAATCAATTGATTGGCTGGTTTACCATCTTTAAAAATTATTAAAGTGGGAATACTTCTTATTCCAAATTGCTGAGCTAACTCCGACTCCTCTTCCACATTTACTTTACCCACCTTGATCTTCCCTGCATATTCATTCGCAAGCTCCTCAATTATAGGTGCTAATCTTCGACATGGTGCACACCATTCAGCCCAAAAATCAACAAGAACGGGAACTGCAGAATTCTCAACCTCAGTTTTAAAATTATCCTTGTTAATAACCAACACATCACCAGCCATTTTATACTACCCCGGTGTTTAATTTATTTCCTTTCATATTGAATCACTCGAATAGCCATCTGATAATTTCCGAGAGGGTTGGTCTCTTACCATACATTAAAATAGCAGTTCTAAAAATTTTACCTGCTATTTTAATGGAAATCAGAACAAATATCAATAAAATTATTAAAGTTAGCCAGAATTCCCACCTTTCAAAAGTTCCCACGGAAATCTTTAACATCATAACATAAGGTGTAAAAAATGGAATAAACTGGAAAATCCTCGTTAGCAGAGAATAAGGATTTGTAATTACATAAAAATAAAACATAATAGGCAAAACCATTATAACATAAATTATAGAAATTGATTGTTGAGCTTCATACTCCGAAGTGAATAAAGAGCCGAGTGCGGCAAAAACCGATGAGTATAATAGGTATCCAAGCAAAAAATATACAATTATCGGTAATGCGACCTCACTTATATTCAGGTTAAATCCTTTTGAATAAGAAATATAAAAACCTACTGCAATATATATGAATGTTTGTGTTAATCCCAAGAGTCCAAGTCCAAATATTTTACCTGTCATTAATTCTCCAGGAGAAACGATAGACAGTATAACTTCTATCAATCTACTTGACCTCTCAATTATCACACTCCTCATTAACATTTGAGATGAATTTAATACAACGGAAAAAAATAAAAAGAGTACTATAACAGGAATAAGATAAAATTCCACCGATGACAATTTTTTCTCACCACCTTTACTGACTTTTATAACATCAAGATATATCTTTCTATCAATTCCATGAATATTTTCTATATCAACACCTGCTCTTTTTAATATATATTTTAATGCAATATAATTTAAAGAATTCTCGAGTATTGCTATATCATTAATGTTTGTCTCACCCGTATAATATTTAACCTTATCCATTTCGAAAATATTAGCAGGGATTAATAGATAACCGGAAATAACCATTGAATCCAGTAGCTTTTTACAGGTACTTATTAAATCTCTTCGTTCACCCTCATTAAATATCATCACCTGAAATTTTGGTCTACCATCGCTAAGTTTATACCTATCCATCAAATAACATGATAGTTCCATACCAATACCGCTATCAGATTGATCCGCTATAGCAATAACCTTTGATTCATCAGACTCAACTCCCATTATCAATGAAGGTAAATACATACCAAGTATTATTAGAGCAGGTATGATAAAAGTCGATATAACGAAAAACTTTGTTCTAATCCTTAATAAATATTCCCAGGATGCTATATTATAAATATTTTTAAGATTCACTCCCACTCACAGCCTTTATAAATATATCCTCAAGAGATGGCTCAAGTACCTGAAAATGTACTAATTCTCCAAGAGTCGCCAAATTATAAATTATATCCTTTATATTCATGGACTCATCATAATTCCCAGTAAGCCTGTTACCCTCAAGTTTAACATTTTTAAGAATTTTCAATCCTTTTGCCTTAACTTCATCTATGTCACTTTCAAAATCCACGACTATTTTATTTATCCTGTATTTTTTCTTTATATCAACCAGCTTACCTGTCAGTATCACATTGCCTTTATCTATTAAGCATATTTCATCGCATAGTTTTTCAACTTGATCCATTTGATGAGTTGATAAAACAACTGTTTTGTCATCCCTCTTAAACTCCTGAATAATTTCCTTTAATAAAATTTGATTTACAGGATCGAGACCCATAAAGGGCTCATCAAGAATTAATATTTCAGGCTTGTGCATAACTGCTATTATAAATTGTACTTTTTGCTGATTACCTTTAGATAGCTCTTCCACCTTTTTCGCTGAATAATCAATCAATCCAAATCTATCAAGCCAGTAATTCGTCATCTCGCAAGCTTCACTCGAAGATAAACCACGAAGCTTTCCAAAAAACACCAAAATATCCTTTAATCTAACCTTTTGATATAATCCCCTTTCCTCGGGTAAATAGCCCAGATGTCTGTATATATTCTTATTTTTAGATATACCCAGTCGAATCTCACCAGTATCGGGTTTTATTATTCCAAGCATTATTCTGATTGTTGTAGTTTTTCCTGCACCGTTAGGACCCAGCAGTCCAAAAATCCGACCACTATCTATATTTAGATTTATTCCATCTACCGCCCTGATTCTCCCAAAACACTTAGTAACATTCTTTAATCTAATCATCTAAACTCTAACGGAAATTCATCTTTTGGCAACATCTATTAAAATCTTACCTATATCCGCTATTTCATGTAAGCCACAGAATTTTTCTTCCCAAGGACCTTTGGCAAATATTGCAACAAATGAAGCGGTATGTTGGTTTGTAGTAAAAATAGGCTTTATCCCAATTTCATCGCTATCTTCTTTTAAAACTAAACCGCCAGTCTCATGATCACCAACTACTACTATCAACAAATCATTCCTTTTCCTTTGATAATCCAGAGCCCAGTTGATCGCATCAGTAAAGTCCTTCATCTCAACCTTAAATCCATACTCATCTTTTTCATGTCCTCGCCAATCAATCTGTCCCCCCTCAACCATAAGAAAAAAACCCTTTGGATTATTGTCAAGCACTTCAACAGCTATCCTTGTCATTTCTTTCAATGTTAGTGTCCTGAGTTCTGCTCTCTTAAGCCCTTCATAAGCAAATAATCCAAGAAGCTTACTTATTGTGTCAGTAAAGGTCTTTTCAAGCTGGACATAACTTGAAACGAAGAAATAACCCCTATTTATCATTATGCTTATTAAATTGGTATCAAGTACTATATTCTTCTCAAAAAATCTCAATCCACCACCCATTAAGACATCAACATTTGATGAGCATATCTGAGCTGCTATTTCATATTCCATACCTCTATTTAATACATGAGAAACAAATGCAGCAGGAGTTGCATGAGTGATACTAGTGGTAGTAACTATTCCTGTCGCTTTTGCATGTTCATTTGCAACTTCTAAAACCGTTTTTAATCTTTCACCATTATCATCTACACTAATCATACCTTTTTCAACCTTATGTCCCGTAGCAAGTGCTGTAGCAGAAGCTGCCGATTCACCAACTTTAGACTTACCTGCAGGATCAGTTGCAACAAGACCTGCAACGGGGAATTTTCTGAAGGGACTATTCTCATTTGCATAGTAATCCCAGGTTAGGTGTGGCACACCCATACCATCACCGATAAATAGTATAACCGACACTGAGTCTCGAGCAGAACAACCAGCAAAACTTAACGATAATATTATGAGAACTGGTAGTATCAGGTGATAAATTTTACGAATTTTCTCTTCCCTACTTTTACAATATATTCTTTATTCTTTTCAAGTGTAAAATTTATGTCACTAATTTTTTCTTTATTTACTTCAATAGCCCCTTGTCTTATAAGCCTCCTACATTCACTTTTAGAGGGAAGAATACCATATTCTGCTAAAAGATTTACAAGCAACTTATTATTACTTTCTACTTTTACCTCCGGTATATCGTCGGGAATTTCCCTTCTGCTAAATACCTTTTCAAAATTCTTCTGTGCAGCCAGGGCAGCCTCTTCTCCATAGTACATTGCTACAATAGCCCTAGCTAACTCTTTTTTTACATCCATAGGATTAACAGTTTTGTCATTAAGCCTCCTCTCCACATCCTTCAGTCTCTCAATATCATAATCTGTTACTAGAGTAAAGTATTTTAATATTAAATTATCTGGTATGGACATAACTTTCCCGAACATTTCATCTGATTCTTCATCTATACCAATGTAGTTTCCTAAGGATTTGCTCATCCTTTGCTTACCATCAATACCCTCAAGTACTGGTAAAGTAATAACAACCTGTGGTTCCTGACCATATTCTTTTTGAATTTGTCTTGCTGCAACAAGATTGAAAAGTTGCTCAGTGGCTCCAAGTTCCACATCTGCCTGTATAGCAACGGAATCATACCCCTGCATCAAAGGATAAAAAAATTCATGAAGGCTTATCGGTTTACCCTCTTTATATCTATTTGCAAAGTCGTCTCTCTCGAGCAATCTTGCCACAGTAAACCTTGCAGCAAGGTCCATAACATCACTAAAAGTCATTTTTGAAAACCATTCACCATTATATCTAACCTCCGTTTTATTCTTGTCAAGAATTTTAAAAAATTGCTTTTCATAAGTCTTGGCATTTTCGACTACCTGCTCATATGTCAACCTGGGTCGTGTATCGCTTCTACCTGATGGATCTCCTACCATTCCAGTATAATCACCGATTATCAAAACTACCTTATGACCAAGATCCTGAAATTGCCTTAATTTTCTTAATCCAACTGTATGACCAAGGTGAATATCTGGAGCCGTAGGATCGAAGCCCTGTTTCACTCTCAATGGCTTCCCTGTTTCCTCACACCGCTTAAGCTTCTGAACAAGCTCTTCTTCACTTATAAGATTTTCTACTCCACTTTTTATCACCTTAAGTTGTTTTTCTATTGGTGGAAAATTCAAAACTTACCCCTCCTTATCCTTTCCAATTCCCTTTTAGCATCCCTTTCTGCAATATCGGCACGTTTATCATGCATCTTTTTACCACGTGCCAATCCAAGTTCAACCTTTACTTTTCCCCTTTCATTAAAGTACATCTTTAAAGGAATTATTGTTACACCCTTGCTTTGGACATATCTTTTTAATCTGCGAATTTCCTGTTTCTTTAATAGTAATTTTCTTTGCCTTTCAGGATTGTGGTTGATATATCCACCGTATTTATATGGAGATATATGACTATTTATCAGAAACACTTCCCCATTTTTTATAATTGCAAAACTATCTTTCAAATTGACTCTACCTTCGCGTAGAGATTTTACTTCAGTGCCCTGCAACTGTATCCCCGCCTCTATCCTATCAAGAATAAAATATTCATGTAATGCTTTCCTATTCGATGTTATAATTTTATAATGAGACATAGTTCAATAAACCACTCGAAATTAGCAAATTTTAGAAAATATTATAAAACAATTCCAGCTGAAAAATAGAAATAGAAGGCTCTATGCCCTTTATGATATATATTTTTTTCGCCATTAGATAAAACCAAATCAATAGGTCCAAGCGGTGTGAAAATCAATAATCCTGCTCCAAAACCCAATAAATTATTACCACCATTGACTGCCTGTTTTTTATAATCAAATCTATAATATGGTGCATAACTAATACTGACATAAGGTCTAAAAATTTTAGTTATATTGTATCCATAATCAAACCTGAAAAAAACAACGTCACTAAGAGTTAATTGGTCATAATCTGCTCCAATAAAATCTTTTCTGCCACCGAATCTAAAAAATCTGCAAATAGGTAATTTATCTCCAAATCCTGCAAAAATCATAGCTCGGAAGGTATTACTACCAACGGTATTATAATAGTCTACACTTGATAAAATATACCGGTATTCATAGTTGACAGGGTTATTTTTGAAGGCATCTGACATCTCAAGTTTCATTTTCATACCGATCATCGGGTGAAAACTATCATTAAGATTATCGAATTCTATCCTTAATGTTAAATTGTTCAGGCTTTTTTTTGTATAGGGGAAAAGTAAAGAATCAATAGAACCTATGTCGAGTTTAAAAATCTGATATTCGGATCCAAAATCAAAAGTTATATTTAGCATATTTTTTAAAAGCAGCCCAAAACCAAAATCTATACCTTTGCTTTTATCAATAAAACTTGCCTTTTTAATGCCTTCATTGTCATAAATAAAATAAGGTTTATTCAAAGACCATGTATTAAAATACGGATAAAATGGCATATCCATACTTCTTGATGGACAACTAATATTTAAGCGAAATTGTGTATAGCCCATAGCTATCAATTCTCCATCAAGACGCACTCCTGGAAATAAAAAACTCAAGTTTTCATAGCCTATCAGTCCAATCAGATTATACCGATTGTCTAAATGTATCCCGGTTCTGACCTTGTTAAGGTATTTTTCTTTAATATTAACTCTTAAAACAACTTTATTCTCATGCTGAGGAATTATTTCATAGGTAATGTTTTCAAAATAGCCAAAACTGTAGAGACGTTCTATCTTTTCAGACAATCTATCAACATCCAGCAATTCACCAATATTTATTCCCATAATTCTTTTTATAAAGTTCTCTGAGAAACTCTTACATCCTGTTATCTCAATATGTGAAATTTCAGGAGGGGAAATATCTTCTATAACCAGCTCCAGATGAACTCTCCCATCCGCCAATTGTCTTATCTTATATTTTACACTCTTCACTTCCTTCAATGCCTTTAGTCTGGCAATAATGGATTCAAGATCAGCAATATCAATAGTATCCCCTGGACTTATATTCATAATATCCTTTAATCTTTCAAAGGAAATGCTCATTCTCCCGATGATCGAAATATTTGCAATGACCATTTTATCGTCGGGTATATTTAAACCTGATTCATCATGTATTCTTTTATAATCGCTATTTTTTAGCTTAATCAATTTATCAAGATTTTTATATGCGGCTATTTTACCTATCTTTATTATATCTTTTATCCTTCCAATTTCAAAATCAAAGGGCGTATATCCTTTCAAAGGAACCTCAATCAATATATCTGCATATTTCAAATTCCTCGACATACTATTATTTCTGGCTATTGTATATGATTGAGCTAAAACGTCAATAGTATTTTTTATGTCATCTATCTCTTTCATGGGCATAAATACAAACACACCAATAACAATATCAGCACCCATTTCCTTTGCAACATCTGCCGGGAAATTATTAACCAGACCACCATCAATGAGAAGAGAATCACCCCAGACAACCGGACTGAATATGGTGGGCACTGCCATAGTTGCCCTTATCGCTTTCGCTAAAGAACCGCTTTTATGTACTACCTCTTTCCCGGTTATCAAATCGACAGAAATACATCTAAATGGTATCGGAAGTTTATCAAAATCCCCAACATATTCATAAGGAAATGTAAGGCGTGCTAAAGTCATATATATGTTTTGCCCAGCAATCAAGCCGCCCTTCGTTACGGGTCTGAAATTTTCTATTCCAAACTCCAGATGATATCTCCCTTCGTTCCTTTTTAAAAAATATGGCAGTCTATTACGAGGTATCTTATCTTCAAAGATTTTTAGCCAATCAATGGATAAAGCAAGGTTCTCTATTTCCCTCCCAGTATAGCCAATAGCATATAGCCCGCCAACTATGCCACCCATACTTGTTCCTGTAACATAGTCTGCTTTGATACCAAGAGAATCAAGAACTTCTATAACTCCAATATGAGCAAACCCTAATGCTCCTCCACCAGAAAGAGCTAAACCAAGCTTTTTACAATCTTCTGATAATATTGAGACTGGTCTTATTATTAGGAATAATATTACTATAAATACTCTTACTACTTTTTTTCCCATTTGTCCTTAATTAATCTAAAGAAATTTTTAACACTCTTTATAGTAAAAACCAACATTATTTCATCTAAAAGCATACTTTTTAATTGAAATGAACATGGAACTTACAATATATACCTGTTTAAAAACAAGGCGAAACATTTAAAAAAAGATGAGAATATTTTATTATAAACACAGAATTTTTTAATAAATAAAAATACTACCACTTGCTTTTATCATATGCCTTTTCGTAGTTTTTGCAGATTTTAAATCAAGCTTCTGGAGGATTAAATGGAAATTAAAAAATTAGTTTTTATCAGAATACTAATAGCTGTAATTTCTCTCGAAATTCCTCTTTTATTCTGCAATAATACTGAAAGAGGTGAGAACAAATTCATTGACTCCCTCATTTCCGTTATGACCCTCGATGAAAAAATTGGTCAGCTGGTCCAGATTGATTATGGAACGATCAGTCATGAAAGGGCTGTCGAACTTGTTAGAGAAGGTAAGGTTGGGTCTCTATTTAATCTTGGAATTCTTGATAACTGCCTTAAATTACAAAGGACTGCCGTCGAAGAATCTAGGCTGGGAATACCACTTATAATCGGACAGGATGTTATACATGGATTCAGAACCATTTTCCCAATTCCACTTGCTGAATCTTGTGCATGGGACCCAAAGATATCAGAAAGAAATGCTCGTATTGCTGCTATTGAAGCCTCTGCCTGTGGAGTTCACTGGACATTTGCACCAATGGTCGATATTGCGCGCGATGCTCGTTGGGGTAGAATAGCTGAAGGATCTGGAGAAGATCCTTATCTCGGTTCTATTCTTGCTTCTGCGAAAGTCAGAGGTTTCCAGAGTAACAATTTGAGTAAGAACAATACAATCGTTGCATGTCCAAAACACTACGTAGCTTACGGGGCTGCCGAGGGTGGAAGAGACTATAATACTGTTGAAATATCGCTTATCACTTTACACGAAATATACCTACCACCATTCCTCTCTGCAATTAGAGAAGGTGCATTAACAATAATGTCAGCATTCAACGAGATAAATGGAGTCCCAGCATCCGCCAATCCCTATACCTTAAAGAGTATATTGCGAGATAATTGGAAATTTGACGGATTCGTTGTAAGTGATTATAATGCTGTCAATGAACTTATTGCCCACGGATTTGCTAAAAATATGAAAAAAGCCGCCATGAAGGCATTTTTAGCTGGAGTTGATATGGAAATGATGGGTTATACTTATTTTAACCATATGAAGGAGTTAGTCGAGGAGGGTACAATTCAGGAGGAACAAATTGATAAATCAGTTAGAAGAATTTTAAAAGTAAAATACAGACTTGGTCTCTTTAATGATCCCTATTATGGCAACAAAGAAAGGGAACAGAAGGAAATTCTTAAAAAAGAGTTCGTAAAACAGGCACGACAATCTGCAAGAGAGTCAATTGTATTACTAAAAAATGAGGGTGTATTACCTATAAGTGATAAAGATTTACCATTAGCTGTAATTGGTCCATTAGCCGATAGCAAAGAAGATCTGCTAGGATCATGGTCATGCTACGGTAGACCAGAAGATGTTATATCAATATTAGAAGCTCTTAGAGAAAAATACAGTGATAGAAATATATTATATCATAAAGGTTGTGAAATAATAGGTGGTAATAAAAAAGGTTTTCAAAAAGCAATTAAAATAGCAAAGAAGGCAAAAACCATTCTACTTGTGTTGGGAGAAGCAAGCTGGATGAGCGGTGAGGCTGGTAGTAGAGCTTATATTGGACTCCCAGGTTATCAGCTTGAACTAGCAAAAGAAATAAGAAGAAACACCAATAAGCCTATAATTGCTATCCTTGTGAATGGCAGACCTCTAGCAATAAAATGGCTTGCTGACAATGTAGATGCAATTGTTGAAAGCTGGCAATTAGGTATCCAGCATGGACCTACAGTTGTGGACATTTTATCGGGAGATTATAATCCTTCAGGAAAACTAACCGTAACTTTTCCACAAGCTACAGGACAGGAACCCATCTACTATAACCATAAGAACACAGGAAGACCCCCTGTAGGTGAAAGAAGGAGATATGTTTCCTGGTACGTGGATTTACCCTATGGTGTATTATATCCGTTCGGCTATGGATTGAGCTATTCCAAATTCGACTACCATGATCTTGAAATCTATCCAAGAAGTCTTTCGATAAATGACACATTACATATAAAATTTAAAATTACAAACAAAAGTAATATAGCAGGCAAAGAAATTACCCAACTCTATATTAGAGATATCTCGGCCAGCATTACAAGACCCGTTAAAGAATTAAAAAGGTTTAAAAAGATAATGATTAGTCCAAAAGAAACAGTAAAAATAGAATTTAAACTACCGATTAGAGAATGTGGATTTTATAATGAAAATCTTGAATATGTTATTGAACCGGGATTATTTAAATTGTGGGTAGGACCAAATTCAGCTGAAGGACTAGAAGGAGAGTTCATCGTCAAATGATACATTAATAAGCCGATAACTGAAGCAGTTTCTCACGAACGCTATTTCTGATTGTTTTTCTATCTATAATCCCTTTAAAAATTGAATCCTGTGAGGATACTACGGGCAGTTGCTCTATTTGGAGCTGATCCATAATTTTAATGGCATCAGTAAGTTGTTGGTTTTCTTTTACAAACTCTTTTGCAGGTTCCATAATATCAGTGGCGACAAGCATATCCCAGAGACTGCTATCTGTTAACACGTCTTTAATCTCATTAACTGTAATTATCCCCAGTAATCTGTTGCTTTTATCAAGCACCGGAAGAATTCCGTGTTTACTTTCCCCCAGGAGTGAAATAACATCTGTTACAGTAGTATCCTCAAATACCGGCACAATATCGGTGGATACCACCTCCTTAACAGTTAGTTCATTGATTATATCATCTTCTGTTATCTTTCTATTCACCTCACCAGCAAGTGTAACTGCAAGCTTTACCATTGGTGGACCAATTATCTGAACAATAAAAGTAGTAGCTGTAACACCAAATATAATAACATCTCCCAATGACAATCCAGACCCAACTTTTACATTTGCCAAGTGTGCAGTTGCCATTATTGATAAACCGATAGCCACACCACCCTGAGCAAAAAGAGCCATACCAGCATACTTTTGAACAACCTTTTGAGCTCTCGATAATCTACCACCTATTATCACTCCAGCCATTTTCCCTATTGATCTTAAAAGAACATATAGAACTACAATAGTCCATAGCCATAAGGGCATTTTCGCAATAGTTAACCTTGCACCTACAAGAACAAAAAATAGAATATAAATTGGGATTGAAAATGCATTTATTCGATTTATCAGCTCTTTGCTCCTTTTTGGACTCAAATTCACAAGGGTAATACCCATTGACATAGCAGCCAGAATAACATCCATATCATATCTTACACATACTCCGAGCAACAACAATAATACACCTATCGCAATAGCAGTATTCATTTCATGATTTGATGACCTTTTTACAACACGATCAACAATAATCCCACTCAATAAACCTAACCCCACAGAGCCAAACAATTCCAAGAGCATTTTTATAATATTTTCAGATAACTCCGAACCTCCGCCTGACAGAACCTGTGCAACACCAGTCCCTATTCCATATAGGGTCATTGCAAGAGCATCATCCAAAGCAACTATTGCGATAATAGTTGTAGTTAATATCCCTGCCGCTCTATACTCCCACAATACGTTAACCGTAGATGCCGGATCCGTTGCTGACGCTATGGCGCCAAAAACAATACCCGACGCAAGGGAAATTTGAAAATTATTGGTAACCTTGTACAAAACTACAGTACAGGCAATCCCAACAAGAATAAAGGCTAACATACCTTCAGCTACAAGAATAGATGAAATCTGCTTCCCATATTTTCTAAATGTGGAAAATTTTATCTCTGAGCCAACAAGAAAGCCTATAACTCCAAGGGCAAAAAAGTTGAACTGATTCAACTTCAGAACATCTTCAGTCGTAACAATCCTGAAACCACTTTCACCGATTATCAGACCCATAACAATATATCCCAGAACCTGCGGAATCTTTAACTTTTTAGCAACTGTTGCACTTAAAATACCACCAATTACTCCTATACCGAAAAGCACCAGAATACCAGGAGTCACCATTATAGCTCCATTTCCTTTTTTACCAACAGGTTATAAATTTCCAGTGGGTTATCTTTATTGATAATTTCATTACGCAGATTCTGATCACGTAAAATTTTTGATACCCTTGATAGTGCCTTTAAATACTGCACATGCTGTCCCACTCCAGCTACTAATAATACAACAATGTGGACAGGTTTACCATCAAGGGACTCATAATCGTTGATTCCTTCTTTATTCACACCCATTGCCATTACAACATCATCAACACCTTCAATACGTATATGGGGAACGGCAATTCCAAAACCAATTCCAGTACTCATTATTTGCTCTCTTCTGGTAACAGCTTCTTTTAACTTCTCTTTATCCGGCATGCCCTCAATCTTGGAAACCTTCTCAATAATCGCATCCAGAGCTTTTTCTTTATTTATATTTTTAAGTATAAGTACCCTATCAGGTGATAATATCCTTGCAATAGATATATATTCACTTGATGTAGCAAAACCAGAGCCAAGTTTTCGATTAACCCATTTTTCTATATCCTCCCTTTTAAAACGCCAGGTTGTCCCTATCTTACCTCCAGGTAACTCACCTCTGTTCACCCAATTAATAACCGTCCTTTCTGATACCTTCAAATATTTAGCAACCTCTTCAAGGGTCATTATTTCATCCATCATTTTCCCTCTTTATTCAATATACGTACAAATATAAATAAAATTACATTATATTACAATATTTGCGTAATTTTCTAATATTATACATGGATTTGAAATTTTTAGTAAGATTTGTCGAAGAAAAACTCAAACGGTAGTTGTCGGAAATATTTTAGCTTATTTGTAAAACCTGTGCGTTCTATACTCTTTACCTCAAACAGAGCTATAAAATAATCGGGAACCTTATCATTTATTAACTTTATTTCATTTATAAAATCTTCCCTTAGATTAGCGTAGCTCAACATTCTAGTTCTTTCCAATCGACCGGGATATCCAAAACCTGCAATAAACATAAATACCTCACCGGCCAGTCCTGGCATTTTTACCAGTAACGAATAATCGATGTTAAATTTATTTTTTTGTTCATATGATGCCTGAAGCCTCGTATAAACCTGGAGAGTATCTCCACCATCATTCAATATAATTAACCTCTCTTCAGGATGATATTGAAATCTTATAGGTATTCTAAAAAACAATTTTTTAAGTTTTCTTAGATTCCTTAGTTCTCCAATATATATCATATTGTGTTTTTTTAAATCATCAAGTTTAATCTCGGAGGAGAGCTTTAAATCGACAGCATCGGTGAACTGATATAGAATAGGTAATAAATCCATAAGGTTATATATTGCCCCAAAGGGAACACCTGTTATCTCTGATTCCCACAATTTTTCAGTGGGATACATTCTCAAAAACTCACTTAATTCTTCTTCAGAATTTATAGTCCAGTCCCTTACTTGCCTGTATCTATTCAATCTTTCATTGTATTCATCCATCATAAAATCATCACCAATTACTATAATAATTGGTAGTTTATTCTCAAAAAAGCCTACCCAAATCGGATCATTCTTACTAACCACATGACGTTCCGGATATATTGATTTTTTACCCACTCCATAAAAAACCTTGAGGACCAGCGCAGAGTTTAATATAACCAGTAACAATATCAACACAACTCTGACATCTTTAAGTGGTTTAATAATTGAGGAAAGTTTTGATAAATAAATGTGTGGTTTATAGTAATATATTACTTCATATCTCCCCCTTGGTACTGATACACATATTTTATCTCCCTTCCCTTCAGTCTCATAATACTTAGAAAGCTTCTTTCTTAAATTGTAAATGTGGTATCTTACTGTGGCGTCTTTATCAGAATTAAAGGAGGTGTCTTTACCGAATACATCAATTGCAATTGTCGTTTCCTTGGGGATTATATTTTTTAATGAGCATTCAACTAGATATTTTAAAAGCTCCTTATATTTTTTTGATTCCTTAAATATTTCACTATTTAATATTTTGTTTAAAGCCTCAAGCTTCTCCTTTTTGGTAATCTTATCATTACTATTACCCATCAAAAGCTATTTTATAAAAAGATTAAATTAAATTCAAATTTTATTTAAGCGGTATTATTTAACAACATTAAAATTTTTATCTAAAATAATTTCTCTTTTTATCTTACCGCTCTCAGCTCTAAGTATTAGATTCCCTTCAATTGTTGAAACTTCTAACAGGATCGTAGCAATACCAGCCTCGGCGTTTATTGGGTTCTTACCAATTAATTTTCCGGGGCCGATAACTTCAAACCTCACGGGTTTCGAATAATCAGGTAATACCATTCCATTTTTATCCTTTACTTCTGCATGGATAAAGAGTATATCTTTATTTCTACCATCTGGTTTCCTTCCAGAAAAGTCAACTACAATATCAATAAAATGTGGATAACTGGGAGTTACTACTAAATGCTTTGCAACTTCAAAGCCGTCGATATATCCAATTGCTTCCAACTTCCCATGTACAAATCTTTCCAGTTCAAATATATATGGTGGATATTTAAGGTTTTCAGAAAACCCCTCCTCAAAGTGGAATTTTTTAATTTCCTTATTATTAAGTTTCAACCTTACACTATCACAGTTAGAAAAAACTTTAATAAACCTTTTTGAATTTTTATTCCAGAACGATGCAATAAATACGAAAGGCCTATAAAATTCAAGTTCATTAATATTAGGTTTCCTTTGGCTCCTATAGAAATTATAAACAAACTTTGGCAACCTAAAAATATCCATAACACCTGACGACTCAATATCGTCAGAATATCCCCGATTATAATCGAACATTACCCAATTTGAACAACCAATAACATTCCAACCTCTAATATCATTAAATGCTTCCTGAAAATTCAATGCCTGTTGTAACAATCTTCTTTCTCCATCAGCCCTAAATTGTCGTGATGTCCTCTCCTCAGGTTTTAGATTCTTAAATTCGGGCTGCTTAAAGCCAGCATTCTGGGCATAATACTCCCAGTCACCATATTCAGCAATAAACATTGGTCTGGATGTTTTGTAATACTTCCAGTAAAAGGGTTTCCTTGCATGCTGACGTGCAGGTATAAATACGTCATAAACAGTATCCTGCCATCCAGCTGTATAACACTGACCCCCTGGATACTCCTCATGAGCTATCTGATGAGCCTTTTTCATAAATTCCACACTCATCTGCGACTCATTCAATGATGCCTCCCAGATGATTACACTCGGATGATTTCTGTCTTTTCTTATCATTTTTCTAATATTATTTAAGCTTCTCTTTTGAAATACCTCATTTCCAAAAAATTGCCAACCCGGGATTGCATCCATTACAAGAATTCCCAATTCGTCGCAGGCATCGAGAAATGCATCAGCCTGAGGATAATGAGACAAACGAACAAAATCAAAACCTGCCATTTTTATTTTATAGGCGTCTCTATAATGACAATTATCAGGAAGAGCATTACCAATGTATGGATATTCTTGATGTCTATTGGTACCATTAATAAACATTTTTATTCCATTAATGAAAAATCCTTCTTTTAATATCTTTATATTTCTTATACCAATCCTCGTTATTATCATATCTATTTTCACTCCGTCTTTCCATAATTCCGACTCCAAGTTATAAAGATGTGGATGATAGGGATGCCATAGTTTTGGGTTTTTAACTAACAGTGACTGAATAATATGCTCGCTTTCCCCGGGATTTAGGTCCACAGATTCCTCTTTGGTTAAAATAATTTTATCATCCTCATTATCAATTAATTTCGTTACTAATTTTATTCTTTCTTTCTGTATACTTTCATTTCTTATATGTGTCTTAACCCATACCCTGGCTGAATCTTTACTTACGAAGGGATACCGAACAAATATCCCCCCACCTGCAGGAATATCCTCAAAAATAGGATCCGTGATATGGATCTTATTCAATATATGCATTTTAACATTTCTGTATAAACCTCCGTAATAACAAAAATCCAGATATTTTAAAGGCTTGCCAGGTGGGATTTCAGGATTATCTCTGTTATCGAGCCTCACCGCTATAACATTTTCTTTGTCGAAATAAATATCATCAGTTATATCGATTATGAATGGCAAATAACCACCGTAATTAGTAACTTTGTGCGCACCATTTACCCAGACATCAGCTACCTGCATTGCTCCCTCGAATTCTATAAAAATCTTATTGTTGTAATACTTTTTATCTATATTAAATTTTTTTCTATACCAGCATATCCCTTGCCATTGATTGTTAACAACAAGCGGTTCTATCTTCGGTGAATGTGGTAGCTCAACTGTCTCCCATTTACCATCGTCGAAATCAATACGATAAAAATTACTATCAATGGTATTTGTATCACATCTAAAAAATTTCCACCCTTTATTAAAATTTACATCTCTTTTATAGTAACCATCAATAAAGTTTTTATTACAATTCATCAGTAATATCAGTTTTACCAAAAGTAAAATTGCTTTTGCTGATTTACAGACTTTCATCTAGTCCTCGCTCAGATTTTTTGTTTGATTTTAAAATATTATTTCAAAAACAGGATTTTTTTTGCTTCTATAATATTATTTGAAATAAAAGCAATCAAATACACTCCACTACTAACCAATTTGCCATTTTCATTTTTACCATCCCAGCTGATAACATACTCACCACCGTTGTATTTACCTGTGACCAATTCCTTAACTATACAACCACTTAAATCAAATATATTTATAGTTACACTCGAATTTTCAGAAATATTATACTTTACATATACCCTGTTATTGAAGGGATTTGGATAAATATTCCTTATAGCGCATAGTTCTGCTTTCTCAACTTCAGACTTTACTCTATTATATCCGGGTTCATCAAAATAGACCCAATGAAGGGTTGTATCATCTACTTGAGTTAGTAATGAACTAGTTATATCCAAACGACGTTTGTGAACATTTTGTTCTGCATAACCGTAATCTATGTTTTCTATATAGAAGGAATAATTTAAACTGTCACCCGCTCTTAATCCTGATTTAGGAATATATAGAGTCCCAGACCAGAATGAACCATTATATACGCTATTCTCCTCTCGGTGTAAAAAAAAACTGGTTTTATTCCAGCTTAGCTGTCCGGATGTTATTGTAGAATCTCCCCTCAAACCAACCGGACCGTTCACCTCAGGATCAAAAATTCCACTTTTCATTAATTTTGCCAGATTAACCCGAAAAAAAATTGCCAAATAATTATCTTTTACCTCATAAGGCTTCCAGTACTGGGGTAATGCCTCACCGGTAGAATTATAGAATTGAATTGGTAAAATGGTATCATTTTCTCCTGCTATAAATATTCTTGTATTACCTTTTCCCTGAAAAGGCAGTATCGGTCCTTCCCAACCCAATCTCAAATACGTAGGGTGATTCCTATCATAACCAGTCCAGAATTTATAAAGAAGTGTATCACCTGGCCTCATTTCAAATACCACCTGCCAGTAATCACCCCCAATATTCTCCATAATAAGATCAGACTCAGAATCCCATGATAGTTTTCTTCCGTCAGGTAAAATATCCAGTAAACTGTTTTTTAATTCCCCTCTAACCTGGACAAAGTGATAAGGTCTGAGCGTATCATAATGAGTTGAAGTATTTAAACGCAACTTTACATTTATCTTAATAGTATCCTCAGGAATTTCTGAAAAAATATCAAGTGACTCTAATGCATTTCCTTTAAAATCAAAAAGAGCATTGTTTTCCCAGGCTGAACCAATGTTTGGTGTAGTAATCCATGTTGGTGCCCAATAGATTACCCCAATTCCTTTTTTATTCTTGATATCCTTCACAATTGTAATCAGGTCCTTTAGAAACTTTGCCTGACCTTCAACTGTAGCAGGATAGCCACTATGCAATTGATTACTTGTGGAAACTATATTTCCAACTTTATCAGCATTATCTAAAGTCCATGGATAAGCAGTCTCTACGACAATAATTTCTTTTTTATAGCGAACAGCCAGATCGTTTAGATTATATCTCAGGTCATTGAGGGTTCCATGCCACCATGGATAAAAAGATAATCCAATGAAATCAAAATCAACACCATATTTCATTAGATTATCGAAAAACCAGCGTGCACCTTTGTTATCACCGCCGCGATCAATATGGATCATTATTTTAATACTATCACTGCCCGGGCAGGCTTCTTTCACACCCCTAATTGCCTCCTCCAATAGAGCCGTAAATTTTTGCCATCGCTCAGGAGTATCATATGATCCTCCTACCCTACCATCGGGCCATAAAAACCCCGGAGTGATCTCATTACCCACCTGGACAATGTCAGGCATTACTTTATTATTATAAAGACATGAAATTACATCACTGGTATAACGGTAAACACTATCTTTCAATTCCTCGAAAGACAAATTTTCCCAAGCTTTGGGCTTGTATTGTTTACCTGGATCAGCCCAGGTATCAGAATAATGAAAATCAAGAAGAAAATACATATTACGGCTTTTTATCCTCTTTGCCATGTAAATAACTTTCTCCAATGTATTGTAATTTTCACTGGGAGTATGCCATAATTTTAACCTTATTGTATTCATTCCATGATCTTTTAAAATATCAAGAGGGTCCTTAACCTTGCCACTATCTCTATAAGCCCCACCGTTATCCTCTACTTGTGGAATAAAAGAAACATCACCACCCTGAAAAAAAACTTCTCCACCGATCGCAAATGAAAAAAGCAAAATAGATATTAGAAAAACAGCGATATCACTTTTTAACAAAAATATACTTTTCATATTATTCCCCTGAAAAATATAGGCAGGGAGGTGACATCCAAAACAGTTCCTCCCATGCCAGCCAATCATATTTACCTTATAAGGGTCACCTTTTTAACAATACTCTTACCCGTCGTAGAAATTTTTACAAAATATATACCCGAGGGTAACAGCACACCTGAATCATTTCTACCATTCCATCTGAGAGCGTAGCTACCCGGAGAGAATCTATTATCAATTAATTTACGCACAACTCTACCCGTTATATCATAAACAATTATGTTAACTCTATCTTCTTTTCTCAATTCAAAAGCTATATTTGCAGAGGGATTGAATGGATTTGGGTAAATTGAATTCAAAGTGAAAGCTTCAGCAACAGCATTATCGTCAGAATCGATTGAAAATGGAGTCCAGAGATCAGGAGCTTCTTCTACAGGTAGATCACTATCCTTCCATTGTATAACGGGGAAGGAATAAGTATCTGGCCAGACAACTGTATCTTCAGCAACAGCTACTGGTCTAATATATTGGCAATAAGCTCTACCAAGAGTGAATCCTCCTCCATTTTCTATAACTCCACTCTCGCTTGAATATTGTATATGAAAACTCACTTCAAATGTAGTAGGTGGTTCAAGATGCATAGTTCCCGAATATATTAGATCACCATCTGTATCGTTGAGCTGTATTCTTGAACCGTATATAGATAAACCCTGAGTTAACGGCATGAGACAACCTGTAAATGTTACCCATACGGTATCTGTCCCAGGTCTAAACAGGGGATTGGCAGGATTTGTTTCTTCACTGGTTGCCGGTGTCATGTCTACATTGAAGGTTATATCAATAGGTTCCTTAATTACACCTTCAGGCGGTAAACCGTTAAAGAAATTATATTCAAAGTCATAATCACCTGGGACGCTTTGATCTACGTCAGAGGTATAAGTATAATACCTGTTGCCTGTCCCTGTAACAGCGGGTTCTTCCCAATATTGAAGTAAATCTAATCCAGGAATATAATTTTCACTTTCAGGATCGATTCTTGATGAATCCCATAGAATGACATATTTATATTCAAGTTCTGCACCAGGTGCCTTTTTAAAATCAGACTGACCAACAAAATATCTTAAAATTGGGTTATAAGTCATTCTTATAGCGTTGTCTATATTCCATCCACGTGCACCATCAATAACTATACTATCAATTGATCTATCAAAAAATCCAAGCATCTCCAGAGCTTTTATATTTAACTTCCAGGTAACAGTTGCCTCTACCAGATTTCCACCTGAGGGTGGAGTATCATTAAAATAGACCCAATGTATCGTGGTGTCATTTAAACTGCTAAAAGTAAACCACCTATCGGATATACTTTCCCATATCTCACCACTACCAGATTTCAGGACGACAAATTTATAACTCTGTGTTGTTGACCCAGGAGTAATGTCACTTACAGGTATGTAGGCAACTCCAGAATAGAACGATCCATTTAAAATGCTGCCTTCCTCACGGAATAGTTCAATATCCGTATCCCAATCTCCACCATTTGTGTCTATAGGAGCACCTCCCCGAACTACCACTCTGTCATTTTCAGGATCAAATTCTTCAGTTTCTATAAGTGCTGCTACATTGACTCTGAAATAAACAGCTACAGTATCTTCTTTTTCTATATATGGCCTCCAGAATTGATCCCGTGTTTGCTCGGTACCATTATAAAACTGCACTTTTAAAACGGTATCTTGGTCTCCAGAGATAAAAATCCTGTTTCCACCACCATCAACCGGGTCAACGGGTGTTAGAGGACCTTCCCAACCATTCCAGAAAAACGTACCTGTTGAATTATCAAAACCTGTCCAGAATTTATACTTAAGAGTATCGTCGGGATTCATCTGGAAAGTAGCTATCCAATAATCCCCACCAATATTTTCCATTTGAATACCTTCACCAGGACTCCATGAAATTTGTGGATTCGTAGGTCCAGTACATTCTCCCAAAATCCATGCTACGTGATTTTCCGACAAAGTGTCAAGGTTCGTTGAAGTATTTAAAATCATTGTTACATTAATGGTCTGGGCATCGAGCCCTGAAAAAATAAAGATCATAGTAATGCCCAGAACCATCATCACCTTTAAGTTAAACTTTTCACTCATTCTAACGCCCTCCATTTACTACTTAATTAAAAATTCTATGGATAATCCCTCGACATCTGGTAAATGTTTCATATATTGGAATGAATATCCAATCTTTATCCCATATCGACTCAATCCAGTTAAATCTATATTTATTCCTACTGCCCTGCCCTTTTCACTATTCTCCAAAAATAATTCATTATTACCTGCACTCAAGTTTATGATACCATTGAACAAGTAAAATCCTATACCTACATTTAGATATTGGGAATTAAAATTTGGATTAACCCCTTCAATGGCAACCTGAAATCTGTTTGAACCAAATAAAATCTTTTGCCATGAAATACCTATCTTCATCGTCGTTGGTAAGTCAAAATAATCCGTCTTTAACTCTGCCACGATATTATCATTGTTACCCTCAATTGTCGGTGCTACATCAACAAATGTATTGAGGTCTTCCCCTGTGATTCTCATTGCTGTACCAATATTTGTAATACTTACACCGAGTATTATCCCATCAAATGGTGTCTCAAACAACGTGCCTAAATCAATTGCTATATTTGAGGCAGAACAATTATATATCCTTTCACTAATATATTTGATATTCGCACCAATGGAAAATCTATCAGTCAGTCTCATCGCATAAGCGAATCCAGCTGAAGAAAAGGTAGCAGAATAGGTTTCACCAGTTCCCCATTGGTTATTATAAGTTGTAATCTCGATATCTCCGGATCTCAACACTGTTCCATTCAAACCTATAACTCCATAACGTCCAAGAGGTACAATCGCACTTGCATAACTAAAATCAAGAATAGATAACCATGGGGAATGGTAGAAATAAAGAGACTTACTACTAAAATTGGCTATACTTCCTGGATTCCAGTATATTGCTGAGCCATCGTCAGCAACAGAAACAAATGCTCCTCCCATCGATATAGCCCGTGTACCCACTGGTATATTTAAGAATGCAGCAGATACTGTTCCTATCTTTTTTACCTCTACCGAAAATATACTCTGTACACAAAGCGCTGTGATAATAAATAATGTTAGGATTCTACCTTTTATCATTTCATACCCATCTTATTTTATTATAGCAAACTTCCCAACTTTTTGACCTATTCCTGGAGCATCAATATGATAAATATATAACCCATATGATACATCAAGATTCTCCATACTGGTCAGATCCCAGATTTCCGTTCCATTATCAACTGTGGAATTGTGTTTTATTACATCTACCAATGTACCATCTACGCTATAAATCCTGATTGTACAAACGGGAGGTAACTTAATAAAATGTATTTCACGTGGTCCTCTCCCACTTCTGTAGGTATTCTTTGGTTCCCATGGCACTGTCGCAACATAAGGATTCGGCACTACTCTAATACTATCGAGCGTTCTTTTAGCTAACTCTTTGGATAATGATGGCCCCTTAACACTGAATCTATAAACATCATATGATAAAAACGGTTTTTTCAGATAGATATTCAAAGTATCGCCAGGCCGTGGATTTCTCTTATTAGCTTTCGGCACAAGGAAAAATTGCCAGGTATAAACTAGATCGCCCGATATACTCTTTTCTAAGAATAATATTATATCGGTCTCATCAGGATCGCGTGGGTTTACAGACAATCTACCATCCGATCCATCTAGTTCTGCAAAGGCAAATTCAATATCCTCACCTGTTGTTATGTTTATAATTTTAAAATTAACATCAACGGCTGGTAGAGGTATTCCAACTATGGTTGTATCCTTCGAAGTTGAAATACCAGGCTCACCAATGATTATTCGGTAATCATATGGCATTTTTACTCCCTTAATTCCCGGGAAATTTACAGGGGCAAAATCATAGCCATATATATCATCGCTACTCCATCCTGACTTTTCCAGATCTATTTCAATATTAGATTCATTTATAAAGGATAATTTTAATCCATCAAAAATCGGAATATCAGAATCGTTACCATACAAAACCCAATCATCAATTCTTTTTTCACCCTCAGATATATCTGTTACAGAGAAACTTTTAGTAATTGTCCTTGTCCCTTTCTTCTCAACAATTGTAGTATCGGTAAATGTTAACTCATATATATGCCCTTCTCTTAATGCTGAATTATCTACAATGTCAATATTAATTATTCCCGTTGCACTTCCTCTTACATGTTCAAAATAATCAATTTCTGGCGGTATATATCCAGCTGCCTTTGACGTAGGCGTAACCACTGCCACATTTATACCGGTTCTAATATTGCCCTGTAAATCGATATCTACGCTAACAGGTGTCTCTGTGGGAGTTATATTTAGGGGTGCATACCCAAAGTCATAAGCTGTTACAGCGTAAAAATACCTCTGTCCATTCACAACACCGGAATCAACGTATGAATGCCTAAGTCCGGTATCATCCCCCAGATAAAAATGTATACCATTAAATCCAACCGGATCAAATCCTGTTATACCATCTTTTAAATCAAATTGTGCTATAGGTTTTAAAAGTTTTGGAGTACCAAATCCATCAGTTATCTTTCTTGCATCAAGAAATGAGGGATCAGTTGCTCTATATATTCTATAGCCTTCAAAATCCCTCCCGGGACCACCAATGGACTCAATGTAATTATCTATTGAATACTCGGCTGCATCATCCCAGTAAAGCATTACTTTTCCATCACCTGGAACAGCTTTCAGAGTTACCTGTATTGGTGCTTTTGCAAATTGATAATCAGCATCATAAGCTTTCTTAGCATTCACAAGTTTATCTATAACAGCATTAATATCTTCATCCTTCGTCTGTCCACCACCCGCAATTGCAATAGCAATGGCTATTCTTTGTCTCTGGCCTGGATCCATCGGGAAAAATCCTGAAGATATAAAGGTGTCATATTCACCTGTTGGTCTTGGTAAATCAAAATGACCCGGTACCATAAAATAATCCCATAAATATCTATCCGGTGTTGTATTCAGAGAAATATCGCCCACTGGAATCTGAACAGCAGATGTCAGACCAATAAGGTCCGTTTCAGAAACATCGGTTTTATCTATATTGGGCTCCCCTGGCAATTCTGTACCAGCACCAGAGGACGCTATCCCATCTCCTTCCCCAGGATCTCCAGTTCCCTTTACACCATCCAGTCCAACATCATCGTTAGAGACATCCCAATCCCTGTCATTATCGAAACCATCATCTCTAGATTCATCTATCATTGGAGCTACAGTTTCATAAGTGGCAGGGGTATTTTTCCCGGCAACCACAAAACCTCTTTTAATAGTATCACCCACATTGAAGTAAAGATAGTTTATGTATCTAACAGGACTTTCTGTACCCGATATCTCGTCATACCTCCACCTGTGAAGTGAATATCTTTCATCAATCAATCCATCAAGATCATCGTCAAGACCGTTTGCAACTGTGTCTTCTTCAAGTGTTATCCCTTCTGCTGGTAAGTAATATACTTTTCCAAGGCTTTTTACAGTGCCACCACCTTCAGGGTAAGTTGTTATTATACGAGAAAAATCAGTTGAATCTATCAGAACAATTTTATCACCAGGTTTTAGACTCCGGGGGAGAAAATCGTTATCAGCGAAATGAGGTGAAACAACTTCTGGGTCACCATTAATCATTGAAAGTAATTCCGGATGTTGATCCGAGTCACCATCATTATCTATTCCATCAACCTCATTACCAGGTGTCTCTAAAAACCTTATTCCCGCTACACCGACAGGATCACCACCAAATGCATCCATTCCTACCCGATCGGCATCGGTCAAAAATGCTATATCTGACTGGATGTCTACAAACGGTTGATCATCAGTCCCATCTCCGCCAACATAATCAGCCAGAAATATTAAAAAAGAAGTTTTAGGGATCCTCTTGGTACCATCATTCTTTATATCATGGATAAAAAATACCACATCATTTATTAATACCTGAGTCCATGCTAAAGCACGTACATCAACCAGTATACCGAGACCCCTTCTTGTCAGGTCAGTTGTATCGGGATAATATTGATATCTATCATAACGGTCATCAGAGCAACGGTAAAACAATTCTTGATCAGCATTAAAAACATTTTTCCCAAAGTAGCCATTCCATGATCCAATCCAGCCTGGATCAACTTTATCATCCCATTTATCCCTCCATCCTCCAATGGAAGCAGGTGGCCAGGTCTCAGGGTCATCACTTTTTGCTACTCTTAGCGGATCCAAATTCGGGTTTAAAAAACCTGGTACAGGTTCAAATGTCCAAGTCCTACCATCAGGGCTCGTCCTCCAGGCAAAAACGTCAACAATGTTTATAGTATCGTTGTTTGCATCAACGACTTCACCTCCAACCCATATTCCAACAATCGAGATATAAATTCTTCCGGTATTCTTTGGCCATTCGTAATTTACTGATTCCGGTACTTCACGTGTGCACCACTATATCCTGAATTAAATACTGAAGCTCTAATATTATTTCCATCTATGTTCGAATACGCTCTCAGGTTAGGATCTCCTCTTTGATCCGATGGGATATGTTGTCTAATCTGGGAAAAAATTATCACTGGCAAAAGCAAGAATATTATTATCTTTTTCATCTATTTCCCCATCACAAACTTTATTACTTTAATAATAGAATTTAACTCCAAATTGAACCCTCCTTGGTTCTGAATAAAAATCAGGTCTTATAAACCAAGTAGGATCAGACTCAATAGCTTGATTTTGATAAACCGTATAATTTGGTTTTCCAGAATCAGCCCATACCTGAAGAGGATTTTTAGCATCAAATAGGTTGAATACCTGTAAAAATACTTCAATATTGAAAATTTTTAAGTCGATCATTCTGTATGCATGTAGATCAAAAATTATCCTGAATGGTTTCCGTCTGATATTTGTTGAAAGACCTGGTATAACATTCTGCCCTGTGAGCGTGCCAGAGACTATTTCTGGCGTATACGGCTGTCCAGAGAAAAAGTTAGAAGATATACTTACACCATAATCTCTGGCTCCATAAAAAATATTCCAATTCAAGGAATGTCTTTGATCCCAATCCAGATATGCAAGTTGTTTCTTTGGTTCAGCTCCCTGTGTAATCGCTAGATATTCATCTTCCGGACTGGAATTTGTTCCTTTCGCTATTTGAAAAGTATAGTTAACGTTAAAACCGAAATTACCTATAACTTTATGGTTCAAATTTACGGAGAGCCCTTTCACAAAGGCAAAATCCTTATTAATTCGTTTAGAGTAGGATACGCCAGCTGAATAGGTTGGTATGGGAGGACTGGTCGAAACCCAATCACGAATGTCTCTATAATAACCGGTAATATCCAGTACAAGATTTCTATAAATTTCCTGCCTGAGTCCTATTTCGTACATCGTCGTTTTCTGCGGATTAAGATCAGGGTTTCCAAAAGGTCCCGCTATACCCTGCCCCTCACTTAGTTTCATCTCATCGTTATAATATAGCTGGAAGAAATCAGGGATCTGTTCAAAAATACCATATGAAAAATGTATAACCCCTTTATCCGTAATAGGATAAGCGATACCAAAACGTGGGCTTAAGAGTCTCTTTGGTTTAACCTTCCTATACCAGAATTTTTCTCGTTCCCCTATTGTGTATTTATTATCTTCAACCTGTTCAGAAAGATCTATAACATCATCACCATTCAAATCTTTGTATATATGTTCCAGCCTGAGCGGATTGTATATATTTGGATCCTTTGGATCCACAGGAATTCTTCCATTGGAATTAAAGTACTCATACCTTAATCCAATATTAATAACCATAAATTCATATTCTATCTTGTCCTGTATATAAGCCGCTATCCTATCTGGACTCCTGTCCAGAATTATTCTATTCGGATTTGACTTTTCCGGTATCTCAGGAATAAATGGTTCAATTTGAACTCCATTTTCATCAGTCGCAGGGATAAGTGTATACTCATCAAGATTTATAAAATCTTTCTGAAATTCAAATCCAAATTTCAATTGATGTCTGGTAGTTATCTGGCTTGTAATATCGCATTTGATTATGTACGATTCCGTTTTTCTTGTTGATCTGAATAAATCTGTTCCAGCTTTAAAAAACTCATAAGCTCCTGCTGTTAACGAATCGGGATGAACGTATAGAGAATCATAAGGATCATCATACAGCATGGATTTATTTTCATCGACTTTATATGAAAAAATTAAGTCCATAAAAGACTTTGAAGAAAAAAGGTATGTCAGTTTGGAAATTGTTGTAAATCCAAATCCTTTTGTTCCTCTTAGTCCTTTTGGATTTAATCTGTATTGATGATTATACCATCTGCTTTTATACTTATTTCCAATAAAATCAACCTTATAAACTACTGATTTCCCAATTTTCCATTCTATTGCCCCATGACCACTAAATCTATCCTGTGGATTCATGGCAACAGGGCTGCTATCACCCTTCGCATGTATACCAAGAGAATCATCTATTACCACCCTTCCCTGAGGTAAATAGGCATATACACCATAAAGCCATCCCTCATTATGGAGATTTCTTAAATTGAGATAGAAAGTCATTTTATTCCTAATAATAGGTCCGCTCAGGCTTAGCTGGACATTATTTATAGAAAAGGGATTAATTTTGCTTATATTATAAAATATCTCATCTTTATTACTTACATAATCTCCGGCATAAATTTCAACCTTTCCCTCATATTCATTACTACCACCTTTTGTAACAATATTCACTATTCCACCCATGGCATTTCCGTATTCGGCATTAAATGCTCCACTTATTACCTGTAATTCTTTCACAGATTCATTTTCCACTATAACAGTCTGTCCTCTATTATAATCATCAGTAACATTTACACCATTAACAAAATAAGCTACCTCTGACGATCGTCCACCACGTATATGTATGTTTCCACCAGCATCCCTAACAATCCCCGGCTGTAAATCAAGTATTCTTCCGATATCGTTTGCAGGTATCCTAGATATATCATCAGATTGAATTCGAACTTCAGATGAGGTCAGATCTTTTCTTACCATAGGCTGCATACCAATCACATAAACCTTTTCACCCTCAACAATGCCCGGTTCTAGATTAAAGTTAACTTCAGTCGTCAAATCCGTATATACTCTCACATTTTGCATGACAGCTCTTTTGTATCCGATGAAAGAGACTGAAACATTATATATTCCTGGAGGTACTCTTAAAATGATGTATCTACCCTCGTTATCTGTTGCGGCACCCAGATCTGTGCCATCGACTATTACATTTGCACCTGGCAGAGGTTTACCTGTCTCAGCGTCTCTGACAAAACCAGAAATTTTACCCCAGGTTTGTGCATTTAAACTTCCAATAAATGATGATATCAAAAATATTACTATAAAAATTTTGATAAAACTGGAAGCCTTATCGTTAAAACACATTTTCCACCACTTAGTTAATATTTATCTTTTTTAATCTCTCCCAATTGATTATCAGTTCTATGTCAGATTTTAGCAATGTTAAGTAATTTCTAATTACCCTTTCCTTCCAGAAGGGCATCATGGTTTTATAAACCAAGTCTCTAACATCTTTAAAATTTGCTTCTTTTACAGGAATTTTATCATTACACCTGAAAAAGTAATATTTTCCCTGTATTGAAAAAGGTCCAACCCATTCTCCTTTATTTAAAGAAAATAAAGTATCAGCAAACTTTCCAAGATCATTATATCTAAAAATACCAATATAACCTCCATTGACACCACTAACTCTATCCTCGGAATACTTTTTTGCTAATTCTTCAAAATCTCCCCCAGATTCAAGCATATTTTTAACTATATTTGCAGAAACCCTATCTACTAAAGTTATTTTAGAAAGAGATATAGCAGGTGGTTTTATAAAAAGTTCCTTATTTCTTTTATAAAAAACCTTTAACGTATCTTCGGGTATTGGATTAGATACAAGTAAATGATCCTTCATCCTTTCTAATAGATAGTTTTCAACCCGCTCTTTCACCATATTACGATATATCTTTGTATTATCAATTTTCAATCTAATAGCTTCCTTTATTAAAAACTCACGTATAATTAATCCGTTAATAAACTCCATGAGATTCTCTTTTGTCTTAATCCATCTTTTCTGTTTATCCCCGATACTACCCACCCTTTCAAAAAACCACCTGATATCGCGTTTTCCAAGTTTACTCCAAAGTAGTGTTAGCCGCTTTTCTTCATGAGAGAGTTTATTTTCCCAGGCAATAAGAGGGTATTCTGATGTAAGGGGCTTTCTATTTTCAAAATTACCATTGAGTGCCACACTTCTTATAAGATTATATAAAAAATCCAGTGCTCTGGTGTTGTATTTGATGTTTAGAACCAGAAGTAATGAATCAGAGTAAATCCTTAGCATCATCCTTTTTTTTCTAAATAACAGATAATTATAAATCTTGTTTCGACTCTTATTATACATATTCTCAGTTAAAAGTGGATTTGTAATTCTATCCTCAACTTTTATGATACTGTAACCGATAGCGGTTTTAACAGGTCCTGTTACCTTTCCAATTTCAGAGTTAAATGCAGCATCTTCGAACCACGGATCCATCTCACCTATGGAAAAATAACCTAAATCGCCACCATTAGATTTTAAAACAGGATCATTAAAAGTCTGTCGGGCAATTTCTTCAAAGCTTGATTTGCCGCTTATTATTAACTCATACAATGAATCTGCTTCTTTCAAGGAAGGGGTAAATATATGACGTGCTCTAATTCTCGTATTTATTCTCACAAAAAAATCTTTCAATTCTTCTTCAGAAATCTTTATTCCCGGAAAGATATATTTTTTCATATACAGGTCCACCAGTGTTTGTTCTTCAATCTTCTTAATCTCAATCTTACTTAATGAGTCTGAATTCAACCCGATCCTTTTAGATTCTTCTATAAGTATTAATTCATCTATCATTCTGTTCAACAAAGACCTACGTAATTCAAAATTATCAGATACTGAAAGATTAAATAAAATGTCTTTGTATCTTTTCACAAACTGGTCTATAGTGATAAAATTCTTATCTATTTTTTCTATCTTTGCTAAATACTCTTTTTTACTACCACAAGTTGAGACTAAAATGGTTATTAGAACAAATATGATAATTGATAAAATTCTCATTTTTCCCACGATTATTTCTTATAAATAAAATTAATAAAAATCTAACCATTTACCGTTATGCTACCGTTTGCACACATTTTATAATACACACTATTCGATTAATAAATTCGATGTCCACTTTTATTCAACACCATCAAACAAAAATACTAAATAATCGTTTTAGAATAACTTATTAAAATAATAAATACATAAAAAATTGAAATGACTGAAAACTTATCAAAATATTATATCTTAGTCTTTTGATATACATCTGCAACTATTCACAAATAATACTATCAACTCTATCTTATAAAAATATCAATACTTCGGAAGAACCACTTACAGTTATTGCTACTTTTACTGTCTTACTATTTTTATCGTAGCTGAATTCGACTTCATTATTGTTCACGAGAACTTTATCTGGTTTTTTCCATACTCTCACAATTAATGACAGACTAACAGATAAATTTGGTAGCGAAATTTGAATTTTATCTATATAACTTTCCATCGATAACTTTTTTTGGTTATCGTTATCAAAATAATCAACATATACAAAAGAACTTTTACCTTTTTTAGAAGGAACAGCAACTATTTCCAGATATTTACCCTCTTTTGACCATCTAATTGAATTCCCGAGGTAAATATTCCCTCTTGGAAAAATTGAATTCTCTCTAATGAAAACAGGAATCTCGTTAAGTGGAACGATAAAGCTGTATCTGGTATTCCCATCATATTCTTTACTTAAATCATAGCTATACCATTTACCTTCCGGTAAATAAACTTTTCTGTATCCATCCTTATTTAAAACAGGGGCGACCAGAAATACGTTTCCGAACATATATTCATCCCAGATATTTGTGCAAGTAGAGTCATCAGAGAAAACATAATTTAACGGTTTCATCATTACACCATTATCATAAGAAGTATTCACCTGTGAATAAATATATGGAATTAACTCCAATCTCATATTACACAGAGATCTGAATATATCCTGCAATCTCTTTGAATATTTCCATGGCGGTCTATCCTCGCCTCTACCTCCAGCACCATCGATCTTTATTTCAAAAAGTCCACTCCAAGCTCCAAACTGTAACCACCTTACATATAATTCTTCAGGAATTCTACCCTCACCAAGATAACCCCCAACATCGCTACCCCAAACAGGAAACCCCATATAACTGCATCTTACAGCGTTTGCAAGATTGGAAGCCAGTCCATCCCAGTTACTTCTGACATCACCTCCCCAGACAGCGCTCAAATATGGCTGTACACGATGAAAAGCAGCTCTGGCAAAAATAAAATGATCTTTACCCAGATATTCCTGTGCAATCTCATGCTGGACTTTTGAATATAAATACAAATATTTATTTCTTCTTTCCTGCTCATGTGTTCTATCAAACCATGGTTCACTCACAGGGAAATACTGCTCGCCTCTATCCATTTTATGTCCAGATACACCATATTTGTACTGATTATCATATAACCTCCTCTTATATTCAGTCACAGCAGCTGGATTTGATAAGTCGAAATAACCAAAGAAATTCGGGAATAGTCCAGGGAATGAGGTATCACCAAATGTTGTAGTCGCCACCCATGTCATTAATCTTATGTTATATTTATTCCTTAGCTTAGCTATCCAATTCCCCGGATCGGCAAATTTATCATTAAAATCCATCTTCGACCACCCATTAGCACCATTACTGTATGGTCTATCCACCCACCATGCAGTTATAGGAATTTTCATATCAGTAAACTTATCAACATCTCTAAGTATTTCATTTGCCCCACCTTTATTTTCATCCCTCCATACAACTGGTCCACAAGCCCAAATCGGCACATACTTTGGTTTGCCAATGATATTATAATAAGAATTATGTATTTTATATCCTTCTGGACCATAGAAGACATACCAATCAAGTTTACCAGTCTCATGGAATATCTTTGTCTCTCCCTCGATTCCCATGAAATATTTACCTTTTGCAAAGCTATCAAAAAATGAACCATAACCCTTACTGCTCATAAAAAATGCTGACCAGACTGAAGCATAATTTTCATAATATTTATTTCTGTTGCCACCTGCTTCGATATCAACAACTGTTCCTCGCAAATCAGCAAATTTCCTATTATCAGGATACAGAATCTCTATCAAACCATAGTAATGTTCACCAAAATCCACTAATTTGATTGTTATTGTAGTTGCCCAATCTGGATTTGAATAAAAATGTAAACCTCCTTTAATCCTATTTGTCAGTATTGTAGCGACAGGTGGTTCATCATTGCTTTCCATTAACCTGAAGTCGGAGTAAATGGGATAAGTACATTGGATCTGAAATGTACTATCTGATAAACTGTCTAGTGTAACTTCAACTGGATCAGCGAAATTAAAACTAAAAGATTTGATCACTATAAGCAATCCACTTTTAGTATAGATTTTCAAATTTTTTTCTATCAGACTTACATGGAATTCATCATCACTCCAGGTATTATTTGCCATTAATGGTGTTAATACAATAAGAAAAATTAATAAGAGAAAATTACTTAAATGGAATTTTTTCATTACGCATCGCCCCAACTTTGTCCTTTATTTATAGGCTTATCGATTGAGAATGGCTACCCCGTCTTTTCTTATCTCAATGGGTATTACACTATAATTCCCAAAACATTTACCTATGAAATTTTTATACTCTTTAACAGCTTCAATAGGTATATACACCTGAATTGTACCGGCAAATCCACCGCCATGTATTCTGCAAGCCCCTACCCCAATTCTATTTAAAAAAGCCTCTGTCAAGCACAGAGCAATTGAAATTGGTTGCTCCTCCGGTTTATAGTCAAGATAACAGTTCTGTAAATATTTGAATGAAGAATTACCAGACTGATTAATCAATTCTAAATATTCGTCAAATCTATCGTTTTCAAGAGCTTCTACCATCCTGTCAACTCTATCATTTTCCTGTAGATAATGTAAACTCCTTAAGATCGCCCTGTCACCTGTTACTTTTCTGATCCCATTTATATTTTCAATTATATCGTCAATCCTTACATCTCTCATACTTGTTTTATTAAAATAATTTGCAACATTCGTCATTTCTGATGGAATTAATGCGTATTCCTTACTCAAATCAGCATGTGTCCCACCGGTATCGATAAGTAATAGTTCATATCCCTTATTTTTAAAATTATAATTTATACTTTTTACAATCGGTTTTTCTATTTCTTTAAAGTCAATATTTATTATACCACCTATAGCAATTGTTAGCTGATCCATTAGTCCACACGGTTTCCCAAAATAATTATTCTCAGCATATTTTCCTATTATAGCAATTGTTGATTTATCAACTTTTCCATAATTGTATAGAATGTTTAAAATTTCTCCAATTAAAACCTCAAATGCGGCAGAAGTGCTTAGTCCAGTCCCTGATGGAATATTTGATGAGATATACGCTTTAAAACCTCTTGTATTATATCCATAATCCAAAAATCTTTTTACTATTCCCCTTATCAACGCAGTTGAAGTCTCTTTTTCACTTTCATTAAATTGTGTTTGATCAATCCTAACAATAAAAGGTTCATCATACATCTCTGAATAGACTATAATCTCATTATCATCCGTCTTTTTTACAAAAGCAATAATATCAAGATTTATGGTTCCAGCAATCACTTTCCCATTATTATGATCAGTATGATTACCTCCAAGCTCTGTTCTCCCTGGAGAGGAAAATACATAGTCAGGATTTAAATCAAAGGTATCTTTAAACTTACGATATAAAAGTTCATATCTCTTTATTGAATCATTTTGATTTTCATATAGATTCTCAAACTTAATTTTATCTACAAGATCAAATATATTACCCTTCATATCAATACCATCTTCTAATTTTTATACCACAGGTAAGCTCCAATTTATCCCTTGGACTTAAAATTTGAAGTCCCATATCATTATTAAATGCATCTATATTACAGGTCATTGGTTCAACGGCAATCGATTGACGATCTAAAGAAGTAAATATCTGTATATAATTATATCTTCCCTTACCAGCATCCTGCCATATCTCAAGAGATATATTATTTTTCTTATCAATTAATCTGGTCTCCGCCTTTTCCAGACCACTATTCATAATTTCAAATGTAGAATCCATCCTTAGATTCCCAATTGGATTTGGGTCAGCAAACAAATCAAAATTCTTTCTTCTTCCAGTAGGAATTTTCATCTCGTCAAGTTCATGTATAATAACAGGGGGTAAACTTAGATATAAATCATCAATTTTTGAAGGAAGTCTCAGGTAGGGATGCCACCCAACTCCAATAGGTATTTTTTCACACGATAAATTCTCAACACTTATTACACACTCAAAATTTCCATGACATAGTAATTTATATATTATATTTGCCTTGAAAGGAAAGGGATATCCCTCAAGATCACCATTATAATAACATTCAAAGCAGGCTTCTATTTCATCATCCCTATTTTCAATATAAGAAAGATCAAAGGGTTTATTATAAACAAAACCATGTATCGCATTATCTCTTGCCTTTTCATCAACTTGAAGTCGATACTCCCTCCCATTGTAATTATAAATGCCATTTCGTATTCGATTAGGAAAAGGAATTAATACAGCACTCCTAAAATTTCCCCCCTTTTTAATATCCTTTGTGGATTTAAAACTTTCAATAACTGATACTAACCTATCATCAATTTTTAAATTAAGATCCATCAGGTTAGCACCATATTCAGGATAAACCAAAAAGTATTCGCCTGTAGAGCTATTCTCGACTTTTATACAATTTATGTCACTAACTTCCTTTCTGGTAATTTTAACGTTACCCATTTTCAATATTTTTCCTTATTTATTATTTTACCAGAATATGATGTATAAAAGAATAACAATAGCAATTACACTAAAACCAAGTATTTTAACAGTCGGTGTGGTTCTGGTATCAAAATCTTTACGTTCAGGCAGCTTAATAGGTTCTGGCAATGGTTTCATAAGAGTCATTACAGTCATAACTAAAATAATTAAAATAAATGTAATCGCCATTCTGTTCAAAAATGCGATAGGGTAAATCGTAATCCCAGCCTCTTCAAGGGAAGGTATTGTACCAAAGAAAATCAAAAGAAAACCGTAAATTATAGGATTTAAAATCAACGCTACCGTACCACACTGTCTGGGAGCTTTTTTTACAAGTAGTGCAAAAATAAAAGCTGCTAAAATTCCAGGCGAAATAAAACCCTGAAATTCCTGTATGTAAGTAAAGATTCCATGCAAACCAGGACTATCAAGAAGTGGTGCTATTAGACAACCAATTAATAAAAATGCTGCAGTTGTAAATCTTCCAACCCATACAAGCATCATATGAGAGGAGTCCTTCTTTATATATCTTTTGAAAATATCCATTGTAAATATTGTAGATGCAGAATTCAGCATAGAAGCAAGGGAACTAATAACTGCACCACTTATGGCAGCAAAAATATAACCTCTTATGCCACCGGGTATCAGGTTCCTTATTATCAATGGATATGCCGCATCAGTTGTAGAGCCGGGAGCTGTCAGTTGATCTTTAAATAACTGCCAAGCCATAATACCAGGAAATACTATTATAAATGGTGTTAATAGTTTGAGCGATGAGGCGAAAATGACGCCAAGCTGCCCCTCTCTCACACTTTTGGCAGCAAGTGTCCTTTGAGTAATAAATTGGTTGACACTCCAGTAATAAAAATTTGGAATCCACAAACCTATCACAAGAGCTGTCCACGGTAATACAGGATGATCAGATGGTAAAATCATATGCAATTTATCCGAGTTTGCCTCAAAAAAATTACCGAATCCACCCACAGTTTTTAGACCAAAAATTAACGTTATCAATCCACCAATTATAAGGCTTGATCCCAGAAACAAATCTGCCCACGCAACTGCTTTTAAACCACCCCAAAAAGTATATATTGCTGCCACAATACCAACGAGCCACACTGCTCTGGTTAGAGTTATTTCTATTCCCAGAAACTTACTTCCTGCAAACAATGTCTTTATTGTTAACGCTCCAGAATACAAGACTGAAGACACTAATACAAATACATAGATAATAACAGTGTAAGTTGCCATCAAATCTCTTGAGGTTTTTGAATAACGGTATTCAAGAAATTCAGGATAGGTATATATTCCTGTTCGTAAAAAAGTTGGCAAGAAAAAAATAGCAATTATAACCATTGTAATTGCCGCCATCCACTCATAGCTAGCAATTGCCAGTCCAGCCTCACCTGCACCCTGACCGGACATACCCACAAACTGCTCTGTAGATATATTAGCCGCAATCATAGATAACCCGATCAGTGGCCATATTAATCCTCTACCTGCTAAAAAGTATTCTTCCTCTGTCTTTTCTTTCCTACTTTTATACATACTATAAGCAACAACAACCAGGAAGAATAAAATGAAAATTAATGCATCAATAGCCGTAAACATATATATCCTCGTTTAAGTTGTATCTCTGATTATTAGATGAGTCTTTAGTGTAATCACTTTGGATTCAGCCCTATATGTCCCTTCATTAATCATTCTAATTAAAACTTCGGCAGCTGTTTTTCCCAGATTATAAGCGGGTTGATCTACAGTTGTCAAAGCAGGTTCGATCATTGCTGAAATAGGGTTATTGGAAAATCCAACAAAAGCTATATCACCAGGTATTCTATAACCCAATTTCTTCGCCTCCATGATGGCACCAATCGCTACAGGATCATTAACAGCAAATATCGCATCCAAATCAGGTACATTATTTATTAGAGTTATAAATCCACTTGCACCGTCGGTTTCATGCATACCACCATAAACAACCATCTTATCATCTACACTAATATTATAAGCTCTCATTGCTTCTCTATAGCCTTCAGCTCTTTTCTTTGATATAGATAAGAATTTTGGTCCTGCCAAATGACATATTCTTTTATAACCTGATTTTATCAAATATTCTACCGCTTTATATGCGGCTTCAAAATCATCGACAGCTACTTTTGGAACACTAACATCATCTATAACCCTATCAAAAAAGACAAAAGGAATTCCACTTTTAATAAGCATTTCGAAAGGCTTCCTATCCCTTGTTGTTTCAGAAATTGAAATCAACAACCCTGCTACCCTGGTTTCAACAAGAACATTTATATTTATCTCTTCTCTTCTATAATCCTCATTAGATTTAGTCACAATAATTGCAAAACCCTCACGATATGCAACTTCTTCAATACCACTAATCGCAGCAGAAAAAAAACGATGCTCTATCTCAGGCACTATAACCCCGATCAAATGGGTTCTTTTCATCTGTAGGCTTCTGGCAATTATATTCGGTTTATACTGTAGTTTATTTGCAAGTTCTTTTACCTTTCTTTTTGTCTCATCACTTATATAGGGATGATCTCTCAATGCTCGTGATACAGTCGATGGAGAAACCCCTAATTCTTTCGCTATATCCTTAATCGTTACTATCTTCTTCATTTCTTATTAACAAATTTCACATAAATATTAAATATATTAAATAAAACTATTAAATCAAAAATTATTATTTTTCCTTATAATGTTTAGTTGATAAACTTTTTAATCTTTTTGTGCTCTCTTCAGCCGTCAGATCTCTCTGTGGCTCACTTAGCATTTCATATCCCACCATAAATTTTTTAATTGTTGCAGATCGAAGTAGTGGAGGATAAAAATGCATATGAAAATGCCATTCTGGATATTCCATTGAATCAGTTGGACAATTATGCATACCTGCAGAATAGGGAAAAGGTATATTAAATAGATTGTCGTATTTTATAGTTATCAATTTTAATATCTCGGCAAAATGTAAGATCTCTTTATTATTAAATTCACCTATGCTGGGAATATGTCTTTTTGAAACAATCATAACCTCATATGGCCAGATAGCCCAAAAGGGTACAAGAACCACAAAACTATCATTTTCAACAACTATCCTTTGATCCAATTTCAACTCAGTCTCCAAATAATCACATAGTAAGCATCTCTTTTTGCCGTGGAAATATCCCCTTTGTCTCACAAGCTCTTTATAGGGTTCTACCGGTATTGAAGACTGTGCCCAAATCTGACCATGTGGGTGAGGATTACTACATCCCATAATCTCACCCTTATTCTCAAATATAGTTATATATTTTATTTCGGGGATTTCAGCTATTTCTTCATACTGTTTTTTCCATTCTTCCACCAAATTTATCAAATACTTTGAGTCAAGTTCAGGTAATGTTTTATTATGGAAATGAGAGAAACATACTACTCGGCACAAACCAATTTCACCTTTCGCAAACAATACTTCACTATGGCTAAATGAATCGATTCTTTTTTTATTCATTAATAGAGCGGGGAAGTCATTATCAAAAACAAACACACCTTTATAATCCGGATTGATTCTCCCGCCAGCTCTTTTATTTCCTGGACAGAGGTAACAATCCGGATCATATTCAGGAAGTTCTTCAGGAGGTGGTTGTTCTACCCTACCTACCCATGGTCTTTGTAGTCTGTGAGGAGATACGAGCACCCAATCTCCCGTTAATAGATTTAATCTTCTATGTGCCGATTGAAAAAACTCCATACTCATCTTAAATGACTCAGTGAACAAACGTTTGCAATTTATCCCTTCCGTAATATAAATGCAATTATTTTATATGTGATTAAACGGTTTTGATCCCGTTTTATCCTATGTATCGATAACCATTTCCGTCCCGATAAATCTCCCCCCGATTATCCAGTGTGTTATGCTATCTCTTTATTTCTAAAACAATTACCGACTTAGAAGGAACGTCAACAACCACAGTATTATTTTTTACTTTAAAATCTCTGAATACCGTTGGTTTAACATTATCAGGGTTATCAAAAGTATTATGAGAATTCATTTCCTTTGCAGTCAAAACTTTCCCGCTTACCTCTTTAACAGATTTAACTCCTCTCAGCTCTATCAAAAGCTCTTTTTTGTTTTTTGGATCTAAATTACATAATGTTATATGTATTAAACCATTATCATCTTTCGATGCCGAAGAATTCAGCGATGGTATTGATTTCCCATCATAGGTGTATTCTTCGCAACTTAATTCATTTAATAGCAATGTAGCATCCTGATGTACCTTATACATATCAAAAACATGGTAAGTGGGGGTGAGAATCATCTTATCCCCTTTTGTTAAAAATAGAGCCTGTAGTACATTTACAAGTTGTGCAATATTAGCCATTTTCACTCGTTCACAGTGATTATTAAAAATGTCTAAGTTTATCCCTGCTACAATTGCATCTCTGATTGTATTTTGTTGATATAGAAAGCTTGGATTTGTACCAGGTTCGACATTGTACCATGTTCCCCATTCATCTACCATCAAACCGATTCTTCTATCAGGATCATATCTATCCATTATTGCTGAATGACGTTTGATTATATCATCCATTCTCAGCGTTCTCTCCAGAATTCCAAACCAGTGATATTCAGTAAAATCAGTTGCTGACCCTTTATTTGACCAGCTTTCAAAAACTGTATAATAATGTAGTGAAACTGCTTGGATAGACTTTCGTGCTCTACCATCTCTCATTATGGTTTCCATCCAGTGGTAATTAGAAGAGTTTGGACCACATGCTATTCTAGTTATACCAACGCCATAGTCTCTGACGTATGTGGCGAATCTTTTCAGTAGGTCCACATAGTATTCGGCTGTCATATTTCCGCCGCATCCCCAATTTTCATTTCCAATACCCCAAAATTTAACATTCCATGGTTTTTCTCTCCCATTTTTTCTTCTAAGATTTGCCATGGGGCTATTGCCATCAAAATTTACATACTCAACCCAATCGGCAAGCTCCTTTACAGTACCACTACCCACATTGCCACTTATATATGCATCGCAACCGACTTCTTCACAAAAATTCAAAAACTCATGGGTTCCAAAATGATTGTCTTCAATAACCTCTCCCCAGAAAATATTTATCATTGGTGGCCTTAACTCTCTAGGGCCGATACCATCCATCCAATGATAGGTATCAGCAAAACACCCTCCAGGCCATCGTATCACAGGTGCTTTTATTTTTTTCAAAGCCTCTATAATATCCTTCCTTACTCCACCAATATTTGGAACATTACTACTCTCTCCTACCCATAGACCATCATAAATACATCTCCCCAGATGCTCAGCGAAATGTCCATAAATGTACCTGCTAATTTTGCCCTTTTCGATATCAACATTTACAATCAGCTTATTGGGATAATCCTTAGAATAAATAAGGATTGTATTAAATACTAAAATTAAACTTACGATAATAATTTTTTGCAAAATGATTTTCACTTCATTTTTTAAAGCCATAGTATCCTCCTATTCTTTTTATTCTCATGGTTTAATTTCTTCTGCTGGAAATATCCTCACAGGACCTAAAAGTCCTGATTCGACAGGTTTCCAATGTTTTGCCGTAAATAGCCTATCTTGCCCCATATTCTCTCTTCTTCGTGGTGGGAAATTAATATTATAAAACTTTTTCCAAATTATCCCGTTCCTATCAAGATATGCTATACCATTTGCCATCAAATTGGTTACTTCAATTTCAAGAAGATTATTCTCCTTTAACATTTTAGAATCTATTAAAATTTCAAATGGTGGCATTATTAACGTAGCTACCTCATTACCATTTATAAACACCCTTGCAGTTTCTTTCACTTTTCCCAGGCTAAGAACAAGATATTTTTGTTTAATAGCTGGCTTTTTAAATCTGATTTGATATTTTGCAACACCTGAAAAGGAAGCCCATAGTGTATCCGGAAGGAGATGCCAAGATTTTAGTTCTTCTAACTCCAGCCTTTCAGGAAATACAGGGTTACCTTCTATCGGAGTTAATAACCATTTACCTCTTATTTCAATAGTATCGTCTTTACTTTTAGTAAAAAATTTATAATCTCTAACATTCACTTTTCTATTATAAGTTCTTATTATAACTGATTCTCCAGGATTCAAGGATAAAAATACTTCATCCATACCATTATGTTTCTTTTTCAAGCTGCCAAATCTTCCACTCATCGGATTAAATAAAACTACGGATCTACCACCATAGGCTATAGGTATAAAATCCTCTTCCTTTTTTTCTTCATTATTAACAATGAAGTATATAAAGCCACCCCGTATTTTTTTTCTAATAAAAGATAAACCAAATTTATGTAAAGCTTCTGATTTATAATCAAGCAATCTTAGAACTGAATCCGCAGGAACTGAACTAATTACTACACGCCCTTTCCCTGAATTATACATCTTATAACCAGCAAAATCAGTAAGTTCCGCTTCTATTTCATTTTTAATTTTCTCAAATTCTATGGTTTTGCTTTTATAGTTATCAAATCCTGATACTTTTTCTGGCAAACTTTTATTAAAGATTACCGTACAGCCTTCATTCGCCAGGCTTAAAATTTTTTTAAAAGTATTAAAATTAATATACTTACAATAAGGAACTATAATCGCCTTATAATTGCAACCCTTTGTTTTAATTTCTCCTCTACTCTCCTTGGCTTTTTGTAATAGTCTATCAGAAATATAATCGAAAGTATAACCATTTTTATATAATGATTCAGAGACATTATAAAAATCCGAACCTTCATAATCTTTTATCTCACCAGAAAAATGTACCAATAAACCTCTTGACATTTTTGACCAAAAATCATGAATAGGATAATATACAAGCACATCTGATGAGGGTTTTCCGATCTGTAAAAAAGACTGCACCCTAGTAACATATTCATTCAACTTATTAAAATGAGTCCAGAAAGGATTGGATGGAGAGAAATTTACAGATGCATAAAATAGCCATCCCGGCCATTCTTCTTCGAGAGGTGAATAAGTAGTCCCATGGTAAAATATGTGATTTATTCCTCCAAGAAAAAATAAATCGACACATTTTTTAACATCACCAAGAGTAGTTAAAAAATGTTCATTAAGCCATGTTGCAGCCTCAGCTGAAGTTAATTTTTTACCAGTAATGTTAGATGCCGAGGAGGCAAATTTAAATCTAAATATCTCATTACCCTCCGTTTCAGGTATATCACTATTTGCATAAAGATCTATTATATTCGCTGGAGAGCCATGTGCCTGGTTTCTTACAATGGATTTTTTTGAATGAGCCCACATTTTCCAGTTCAATGTAAACTCATCCAACAATAAATCAGAGATAGTTTCTCGATAGTCACAAAGTATTCTTTCTTTTTCTTCTGTAGTATCTTTGCCGAAAAATATATTTAAACACTTTTCGAGTTTATAACCTCTTCTATTTTTGAACTCTTTTAAAAAATTCCTTGTCCAGTTTGATTCACCAACCGCATCATCAACTTCATAAGAATCATTAAAAAATGCTCTTACATAAGGTTTTTTAACACTTTTTAAAGCTTCATTGAATTTAGAAAGATAATTGTACAGTGCATTTTTATTAAAATGATCAATAACAAATCCTTCACCCCCTGGTGCAGCTCTTTCAACCATTTTACCATGCCATCCGAGAAATAGAGCATAAATTGACCAATCACCTTCCGGTACTTTCCATTTTAACACACCATCTATATCAACACTATCAGTTAAATCTATATAGTTAGTATCAAATAATGCCACAATAGAAACAATTGGCAGACTTACTGGGAAACGTACCTGCTCAAGAGATAGTTCCTGTAAATTTTCATTCATTGAAATTGGTCTTTTGATATCCTTTATATCCTTTATATCCAATCGCTTATATATCGCTCTAATAAGGGGGCTTTGTATATATTTTATAGTATCCAAAAAAGTTGTACCCCCACGGGCTTTATACATTTTCAAAGCAATATACCTTGCTGCATCATCTTCTCCAACCCACGGTCCGCCAAATGGCCAGCCCGTACCAGTCGCCATATCCAATCCAAGATTGTACTTTTTCGCTAGCTTTAGCGTAAATTTAAAAATTTCGATCCATTCATTTGATAAATAAGGTATAAATTTCTCTTCATATCCATGGACGCCATAGATAGGAGTAAGCTCAAGACCTCCTAAACCGACTTCGGCATACATTTTCATCAATTTTTCCAGATTTTCTCTGTCAACAGCACTACCCATCCACCACCACCGTGACCATGGTTTTGTTTCTTTTTTAACCTCAGGCCATCTTACGATGTAATATTTCTCACAAAAATAAAGCCAAATTGTCAATAACGACAACAGTGTAAAAATTATAACTAAGACTTTCTTTTTCATTTTTTCTCCAAAAATTGAACCTATTATGGAAACCTTTTAAATCCTTCACATTTTACATCCCAGTCACCGTCATCGGGGAAACCTGGTGCCGAAGTATCTGGAGCACCATCCCATCCACCAGCCATCATAGCAATAGCAGTCAATAGACCTCCATTCCCAGGCAAATAAATAGGTAACCTATTTTCTTGATAATTGTGTCCATTTACTAAGTATCTATTTTTTGGAGTATTCATTAAAAGAGCTTTAATAGCAAGCTCTTTCTCTCCTAACCTTGCAGCTGTCATAGCAATCAATGGATAATCCCAGCCCCATGTCGTCACCCAGTTCCAATTTTCAAAAACCTTTTTCAAAGTTTTTCCCATGAGTTTTTCATCAATTCCTTCTCCAGGCAACATGCCTAAAGCACCAAGAACTGTTGGATGATCCCTTGTATGCCATGGATCGTCTAAAGTAGGCTCTTCCGTCTCCACATTTTGGTAATATTTGTCTTTATAAACTGGATATGGAGACAATTTTTCTAAAACATTAACCCATTTATCAGGTACCTTCATTCCTAATCTTTTCTTCCATTCTATTGCTACCTTTAGCCCATATCTCCAATAAGCAAGTTCAAATGTCGGATTAATTGTTTCCTCCGGTTTATATACTTCCTGAGCTGGAATCAAAGGCGGGCCTAAAATATACTCATCTCTATTCGAATCATACCTGGCATAAGAGGCTAAAAAATCAGCCGTCTGGAAAACTAAGTCTTTATATTTTTCCAAAATCCTCTTCTCTTTATAATACCTATACAATAATTCTGAATAATAAATTATATGCGGTTGTTGCCAAATGAGGAAAACACCCACACTTGAAGGGCTTTCTCTACCACATGATCCAACCATCTTGGGCCATCTGACACCTTCATACCCCTGCCTGATTGCTTTTTTTCTGGCTTCCGGTAATATTTTGAAGTACCAATCTAAGCTCCTCTCCAAGAGTTCTGGTCTCCCCCAAAGGACAAAATGAACAGCATGCCACCAATGCATTTCAAGGTGAAATTTGCCAAACCAGCTGGTACAGGTTAACCCTGTCTCCTGGGGAGGAAGGTTACCCGAACACTGGATTGCCGTCAAATATTGAGATAATATCACCCTTCTTTCAAGTTCTTTTGCTTCAGGAGACTTACAGTTTGCAAAATCTATGAAGGCTCCTTTATTCCAGTAATTTCTCCACCACGATGAGATTTCATTGAAAAATCTATCTGCCGATTTAATATTAAGTTCTTCTGGATACTCAGCAGAAAAATTAACCAGTAACTCAAATTTTTCCCCCTTTTCGGGAATCAATAAAAACTCATGCTTATCAATTCGTTCAAATATGCCTTTGTCAAACTTAATAAGAACAAAATAGGTTATAGAATCCAATTCCCTTTTAAGCAGGATTCTATCTTTCAATTCTTTTAAAATTACAGTAGAATGCTTTTCAGGACTGTCCCAATCGCAACCGGTTTTGCCCCATTTTAAAGAGGCGTAGGGAAATGAAAACAAAATACAAGGGGGATTTTTTTCAATCAAATCGCCTTTCATTTCAGTAACAATAATATCCTTGCTTGGAGATACACCAGTTTTTACAAAAACTCTTTCACCATTTAATTTATAATTACTTTCTATTATACCACTCCATAAATTCAACTTCTGATGGATATTGGTTACCTCCCCTCTCTTTATCTCTACTACACCATTACGAAAGTGGCATAGTCCAATCCTACCAAGATGGAATCTATGGGGATTCGCTCTGAGCCATGCACCCGCTTCTGTTTTCTGTTTGGAAGCATAGCTTACTTTCCTCCCGTCAACATCAAAGTATTCAAAAGTATCCTCCAGCTCATAACCTCCTTTTAATTTATTCCAGCCCCAGTTGGAAAATGTACCTAGTGGTATACCCTTTGAATAATAATCAAAAAATGTCTGAAATCCTGTTACATCAACAGTAAAAGCAAAATTACCATTGCCCACTGTCAAAGGACTAAGGCTATCTATTCTTGTAATTATAGGGTTATTCCTACTTACAACCTCATAACGATTTATTTTCTCCTCTCCGCAATAATTGAGTAGCAAAAAGACTAAAATAGAATAAATACATCTGTTACGCATTTTCCTGGACTCCGTTTGTCTTCTCCTTATTAATCCAGAAAGGTGATGTAGCAAACCATAGAATAGTGCCTATTATCATTAGATTCTTATTAACTTCAAGAGAAATGATACCTGCAAAAACGAAAAAAGAGGGAATGACCGTTAAAATAAGCCCTGCAAATGATAAAATTTTTAATACTAACATAATTTATACCCCTTTCATCAAATACTTTTTTTGGGATAGCTTGCTCCCTAATATATAAATCAACGAAGCAATAAACCATCCTGGTAACCCTAAAAAGTAAACCTCTAATCCATAATATTTATTTAAAAGCATACAAATGCCCAATGTAATGAGCCACGCTAATAAAGCTGCCCAGTTCAAATCCCTGTTAAAAAACTCAGCATAGCTTTGTTTTAACTTCAATCTTGGAATAACATATACATCCATAAATATTACCGCACCCATCGGCATCAATAACAGTCCATATATCGCTACAAAATCCAGCAACTTCATCATCAATGCAGGAAAACATGCAGCAAGTGTCGTAAATAAACCAACAACAAGAGTAACTCGCCAGGTTTTCCACTTAGGTCTTATCGATTGAATGGCAAGCCCGGCACGATAAAGAGTAGGATTAGAGGTAGTTAATCCCGCAATAACTACACATATAGCTCCAGTTACACCAGCTGCACGAAATGCAATCTGCCCTGGAGCAAATTCCATACTGAAATTTGACTCAACAAGATATAAGGCATATAAAATTCCCGACGCAATCCACGCAATAAAATGACCTATAAACATCCCAACAGCTGATGAAAATCCTTGATACCATCTTTTAGCATACCTTAGGATTGATAAATCTGCCATTCCTATATGCATTGCCATATTACAGAACCAGGCAAAAAACATAACATGCCACATAGTAAATTTGCTCTGTCCTGGCATCAATCTACCAGTCCAGATAGTGGATTTAGCAACACCCCAAAAACTATCAACTGACTTGACTCCCAATTCAGGTAGAACACCAATAGCAGCAGCTATAAATACCAGAATCATCCATGGAGCCGCTATATTAGCAAATTTTGAAACATAATTATATCCGTACATTGCTATAAAAGTTGTAGCCATTCCGACAATTATTACAGTTACCACCCAACCAGCTGTCGTTGGCAACCAGTCATTCAGAGATGGCATTTTCAAATGAAATGGTATACCAATCGCTGTTGCAGACACAGAAATCATAGCACCAGCAAGAAAACAGAACATCAAAGCATTGACAAAATTGTAAATTCGCACGACCTTTGTGCCAGCGATTTTCTCAAGCATATAATAAAGAGTCAATCTAAACCGTGTGGCAATCGGTGCTGTTAAGAAAGCCCAACTTAAAACCGCTAGTAAATTACCAAGAAACAAACCAAGAAATAAATCCCCGGCTGTAACACCATGAGCGACAAATAACGGTCCAATTACAAATTCTGTTCCCGCAGTATGCTCCCCTGCATACATTCCCAGAAAACTTTTCCACCCTTTTAATGATTTTTCTGGAACAGGCTCTCTTTCAAATTCATCAATAGAGTCTAATGTTTGCACAATTCCCTTCTTTGCCATATTAATTATCTCCCATTCTTTTCTATCACACTTATAGCCATCCAAAATAAAAATACAATTTATGCTTAAAAGTACCATTTAACTTGTTAAGATATCCCATGGGTCCCGTTGTCATTGCCCTTGCATTTATCTTCATTGACATTTTTGTCCCAATTGGAGGTATTGCATCCATTATTGATATATCTCCAGATGGCAATTCTGGTGACGGCTCTATCCCTGGCAAACCATAAAAATCGAACAACCTGTAATATAATCCACTATCACCACTTACTATGTAAAACTTCCCCTCCACACTATTAAACTCCATCCACACAACATCTTTGAAATATCCCTTAAACTCTGGATATATCCATGGACTCTCTCCCGTCGTTGTATTATTGTAACCATTCTCCCATACATCAAACCGAACACCATCTACCCTGTTCTTCCACACTCTATACGGTCCACATCCTAACCACTTTACACTCAACATATGACTCTCAGGGAATTCGAAACTTATACCACTGAAATTATACTCCCCATCCAACCTGTAACTGTAATCCAATTCCAACCATCCACTATCATATATTTTCCACCTCACGTAATTTATTTCACCGCTAAACCTGAAATCTACAACCCCATCCCCTTTATCTATTTTTACCTCTTCCAACTTCCCAGTTGTAGGAAATATCTCTCCACCACTGAAGCTCAGTCGCCTTCTATATCTTTTATTATATACATACACTATCTTACCTGTATTCTTACATAAACCAACCTCTATATCTCCTCCCTTCATTACTACAATACTATCTCTATCATCTATCTCTATACCCTTACTATCATCTCTCTTAACTATCTTATCCACATAATAACCTCCATTTTTTAACATCATATCCCAGTCCATAACTACCATACCAAACCTATCTATCGCATACACCTTTATTCCCTCACCTTTCTTCAATTTATCCTTAGGTATTTCAATAACCAGCTCTCCCTTTCCCTTTGGCTTTATGTCAGGACCTTTTACATCTTTCCTCCATATCACATCATGACCCGATATCCTCTCCCATGGATATCTATAACATACTACCTTCACTTTAAACATTAAATCATTCAAATTCGTGAAATCATATCTATTTTCTAGACTTAATATTAATCTATTACTCTTTATTCTCTTATCCAGCACTACAACGGGACTGAATATATCTCTTATTGCATAGAAACTTCCTTCCTTTTCCCTATGTGGTCCTAATACTCCATCAGGCGCATTTACTCCATTAACATCTATCATACCTCTTAAATCTGTCCTGACAACACCTTCATCCAATAACGCCCATAAAAATCCTCCAGCAGATAACTCCTCCCTGTACATCAACTCCCAATAATCTCTTAAACCCGCTCCACCTCCTCCATCATTCTGACTATGTAAAAATTCTGTTGTCATATATATCAAACTGTCACTCTTTAGTATCCTTTTTACACTCTCATAACTCTCATAGTGATTCGTCTCTATACCACTGAAAGCATGCCCAGGCCTATGATGAGGATGTATAATAGGACGTCTCGAAGGATCCCATTTATGGAAATCATCATCAAGCTCAGGATTTGTTCCACCCTCATTACCATTACTCCAGAATATCACGCTCGGATGATTTACATCTCTTATGACCATCTCTTTGACTAATTCCTCACCTACCTCAGTATCATATGCATTATGCCACCCAGCAAGCTCATCTATTACGTATAAACCCAAAGAATCACAAAGATCAAGGAACGAAACATCAGGGGGATAATGGGAACATCTAACAGCATTCATATTCATCTCTTTTATCAACTTCACGTCCATCAAATCAATCTCAGGATTCAGACTCCTTCCCGTTTCTGGCCAGATACAGTGCCTATTTATTCCCTTAAACTTTATCTTTCTACCATTAATATAAATTCCATCCCCTTGTCTAACCTCTATACTCCTGAAACCAAACCTCTCTACTAATCTATGTAACACTTTCCCTTTTTTATCTCTTAAACTCAACCTGAATCTATACAAATTGGGATATTCACTACTCCACAATTTAGGATTCTCCACACTCCCTTTTAGTATTACCAGGCTATCTCCCTTCCCTACCTCACCTTCCATAATGCATACTACATTACCAGCTCCATCTATTATCTCCCCAATTAGCTCCCTTTCTCCTTCTACATTTCCTATATATACATAACCATCAAATCTCCCATCCATCTCCGCAACTATTGCTACCCTGTCTATATTTTCCCTTGGTTTACTTTCTATGTATACCGGTCTATATATTCCACCAAATATCCAGCAATCAGCATACCTCTCCGCAAGATTAACACTTCTGTTATCTGACATCTTCCATACATGTACCTCTAACTCATTTTCAGCTCCATATATTAGCTTATCACTTATATCATACCTGAATCGATAAAATGCTCCTCTATGCCTCTTACCAGCTACCTTTCCATTTATCTTTACCTCACAATCAGTCATTACCCCTTCAAAAACTATAAAATTTTGCCTATCTTGCAAACTATCGGATACATAAAACCTGTATCTGTATATTCCCTCTTCATTGCTGTATTTGTAATCCCTTCCATAAGTGTAATAATCCCTACCATAGTTATAATTGCCATAACCCTCCTGCTCCCAGCAGGATGGAACCCTTATCTTACCCCAATAACCGCTATTCCTGCCACCTGTACAGTAAAAATCCCAAATCACATCACTGCGATTATCAACGCCAGATAAATATTGACGAAGAGTTTTTGATCCATCCCCCACTAAATTTGAGTAAATAGATAAAACCATTATAACAAAAGAAAAAACATAAATACAATCCTTATTTTTTTTCTTCATTCAATTCTCCTTTCTACTAAACGGATAAAAACGAAATAGCTTTATTCCATAACCTCACAAATTTATTTTTATCTATCAAATATTCATTTCTTAATAAGAATTGTAGTTCTTGTATTTGATTCTCATTTATAGAACTATAAGGTAGAATATTTGCTTTCATATATCGTAGGGATAAAAACTTTGCAAAAAGAAAAATGATAAAAACAACAATCATTTAGTATACTTTTGATATCTCGAAATTTCCAATATTTATAATATTAAAGAAACTTGAAAACGTTACCATATTCGCAATATATCTCTAAGGCCTCAAAAAATCAATAAATTTTTGCACTTATCCATAGAGATAAAATCAAATGTATATAAAATTTTCATAAAAAATTGTTCCTGATTATAAAATATTTCCATATAAGACTTACATATAATGAAAAACTATCCTCAATATTAAATTGACAACCTCCGAGAATAAATTTAAATTAAAACGTTTGTATTTTTGACCGAATAACTTAAAAAATGAGGTGAGTCTAAATGGTAAAGGAAATATTAGTAAAACCTGATTTCTCTCCTAAACACTTGAACTTTAACCCTATCCCCTGTTTTCAGTATCAAGGACATCTGAAAGATGAACTCGGGAAAAGGCTCGATAAAGAAAAAATAGTTCTAATGTTCAAAACAATGCTGTTAATTCGCTATTTCGAAGAGATGATTGTAGAATTAAAAACCGGTAAATTTACTCCTATGGAAAATTTCAAATTTGTTGGAGCTACACATCTATCAATTGGTCAGGAAGCAGTGGCAACAGGAGTCATGGCAAAAATAAAAAAGGATGATTATATAACAAGTACCCATAGAGGACATGGACATGCAATAGCAAAAGGATTATGGGCACTTTTTCAAATGAATGAGGAAGAATTGTGTCAATTTTTGAACATAAAATATTCAAATCAATCAAAGAAAGAACTGTTGGAACAAGCAATAGATTTGCACCTATTAAAAACTGTTGGAGAGCTGTTTGGAAAAGAAATTGGGTATTGCCATGGGAGAGGTGGAGGTATGCACATTGCCGATTTTAATGTCGGACATTTGGGTGCTAATGCTATCGTAGGTGGGAGTTTTGCAATCGCTACGGGAGCTGCACTTGCTGAGTATAAATTAAAACGAGGTAGAGTAGTCGTATGCTTTATTGGTGATGGAGCACTGCACAATGGTATATCCCTTGAAGCAATGAATTTCGCTGCTCAAAAACAATTTGGTCAGGGGCTACCTATTATTTACGCAATTGAAAATAATCAGTACGCCATGACAGGACAAACAGTTGGTGAAGTCACAGGAGTGGATTATCTTGCCAGGAGAGGAGCTGGTATATCCACAAATAATATGAGTGCTGAAGTGGTAAACGGAATGAATATATTTGCTGTCTACGATGCCATTGATAGAGCCGTTGAAAAAGTAAATAATAATAATGGTCCTATTCTGTTGGAATTTATCACATATAGATACAAGGGACATTCATTGAGTGATAGCTGTACAAAATACCGATCCCCAGAAGAAGAAAAACAATGGTTAGAATTAGATCCAATTAATACATTAAAAAAAGAGTTAATAGAAAATGACATCCTGAATGAAAAAGAGATAGAAACAATCCAGTCTGAAACAAAAAATAAAATATATGATGCTGCAACTAAAGCGGCTAAAAGTGACTACCCGGATCCAAAGACTATTTACGAGGGGCTAATGACCGAAACCGTAGAAACAAAAGTTCATGACGAATATAAAAAAGTATCAGTAATTAAAGAATGGTCACATTACAGAAGAGATAGCCATGGTAGGATAATGTACAGGCATGCGGTGCGCGAAGCACTTGCAGAGGAAATGTTAAGGGATAATAGGGTCATTCTATATGGAGAAGACGTAGCTGATTACGGAGGAGCTTTCCAAGCAACCGCCGGTCTTTTTGAAACATTTGGTAGAGAGAGAGTATTTAATGCACCCATATCCGAGGCAGCAATTGTTGGTACTGCCTGTGGAGCTGCAATGGCAGGACTAAGACCTGTTGCCGAAATAATGTATATAGATTTTATCTTGCTCGCTATGGATCAATTAGGTAATCAGGTAGCAAAAACAAGATATATGTTTGGTGGTAAGGCTGAAATTCCAATGGTATTAAGGACAACAATAGGAGGTGGCAAAGGATATGCAGGACAGCATTCCCAGAGCCTCGAAGCTGTTGTAACTCACTTCCCTGGATTAAAGGTTGTCGCCCCTTCAACAGCTTATGATGTAAAAGGACTATTGAAAATGGCTATAAGAGATAATAATCCAGTTGTTTTTATTGAACACCAGCTCCTATATTCGGAAAAAGATGTCGTACCTGAAGACGAATATCTCCTACCTATAGGAGAAGCCACAATAAGAAAGGATGGGAAAGATTTAACAATTATAAGTTATTCTTATATGATGCTAAATTCTATTAAAGCAGCAAACCAGCTTGAAGAAGAAGGTATATCAGCTGAGGTAATTGATTTAAGAACTCTTATACCACTGGATGTGAATGCCATAGTAAATTCAGTAAAAAAAACAGGTAGAGCAATGGTTGTTTGCCAGGCACCAGAAGTTGGGTGCTTTGGTGAACACGTACTATATGAAATTCAGAGTAATGCATTTGATTATTTAAAAGCACCTTTAAAAGTAGTAGGAGCACGTAATGTACCACCACCGATGGCACCAACACTTGAATACGATAATATACCGAGCGTTGAAAGAATAGTTGAAGAAGCCAGAAAATTGGTAAATAGATAAATATAATGAGTATAGATAAACTGATTGAACTATCAAGATATTTTGGTAAAACTACCGACTTCGTCATCGCAGGTGGTGGTAACACCTCTTATAAAAATGGCAAAACAATTTATATCAAGGCAAGTGGAAAGAGTCTACAGGAAGCCAAAAAAGAAGACTTTATCGCGATCGATCGGAAAGCTGTTAGAAAAATTTTAACAAAAAAATACCCCACTGATCCTTTGGAAAGAGAAAATGAGATCAAGATAGATCTCCTAAATGCAAGACTAGATTATAAACCAATATCTATTGGTCCTAGACCATCAGTAGAAACAATCCTACACGAAATAATTCCATATAAATATATTATTCACACCCATCCACATATAGTCAATGCACTTACGTGCAGTATAAATGGTAAAAAAATAGCTGATAATATTCTGGAAATGGATTATATCTGGTTAGATTATACAAATCCAGGATATGAAACAGCTACAAGACTACTAAATGAAATCAAAAAATATTCTCCAGGAGAACTTCCTAAAATTGTATTAATACAAAACCATGGTCTCATAGTTTCAAGTAATACAGATGATGAAATTATCAACATGACATCCAGCTTAATAAATACCATTAGAAATTTTATAGAAAAAACTGGCAAAAAATTCTTCAAAGAAGTATTCAAAAAAGACAAACTATCGCTCGAAGAAAAACACAATATTTTAATGGTTGTATCCCCCACTTTAAGAGGTCTTTTATACGATGGAGAAAAAAAGATAATTACTTTTGATGACTCCGATATTATTCGATTGCTTACAAATTCTCCAGAGGGTAATAAAATTTCTCAAAAAGGGTCTTTTACACCGGATCATATTGTCTATTGCAATGAAAAACCTCTATGGATAGAAATCCCGGAAAAATATGATGATACAAAGATTATCGAAAATACAAAAAAGTCCTTAAACAATTATATTAAGACCAATAACAAAATCCCAAAGATTGTACTTATACAAAATGTTGGTCTGCTATCTGTAGGAACAAGCATAAAAGAGTCGATTATAGCCAGAACAGTCTATGAGGATTTTTTAAAAATTTTAAACAATTCAGAAGCCTTTGGTGGACCAAGATTCTTACCAAAAGAAAATGTTGAATTTATAGAAAAGTGGGAAGCTGAATCATACAGAAGAAAAATATCAATTACAAGCGAAGACAAAAGGCTAAAAAATAGAGTCGCCGTTGTAACAGGTGCAGGACAGGGCATTGGAAAAGGAATTGCCCTCGGTCTCGCTAAGGAAGGGGCATATGTTGTTATTGCTGATATAAAAGAAGATAAAGCAAAAGAAGTTTCTGATCAGATAAACAATTCTTATGGTGATAACCATTCAGACTATTTAAAAGTAGATGTGACAAATACCAAGCAAATAAAGGAATTATTCAAAAAAACAGTAAAAATATATGGAGGAATTGATATCCTTGTAAGCAACGCAGGAATATTAATATCAGGCCCGACTGAAAAGTTATCGGACGAGCAACTTGATATAATGACCGAAGTTAATTATAAAGCTTTCTTTAAGCTCGTAAGAGAATGTGCTCCGATAATGAGAAGGCAGACATCATACAACAATAAATATTTTTCCGATATAATACTTATCAATTCTAAATCAGGACTCGTTGGCAGTGCTGCCAACGCACTATACGCGGGTAGTAAATTCGGAGGAATTGGATTCGTCCAATCCTTTGCTCTTGAATTTGTTAAATACAATATAAAAGTCAATGCTATATGTCCAGGAAATTATTTTGAAGGACCATTATGGTCTGATCCAGAAAATGGCCTTTTCGTACAATACCTGAGAGCAGGAAAAGTACCCGGTGCAAAAACCGTTGAAGATGTAAGAAAATACTACGAGGCAAAATGTCCAATGAATAGAGGCGTTCAGCTGGAAGATATAAATAAAGCAATTATTTATGCAATAGAACAAGAATTCGAAACCGGGCAGGCAATTCCTGTCACTGGTGGGCAGGTAATGTTAAAATAAGTAGCAATTTATGGAATACACAGAAACATATGCTGTAAGAATATATGGTGAAAGAGATTTAAGATTAGAAAAGTTTAACCTACCCCCGATAAAACCAAATGAAATATTATTTGAAATATACACAAATAGTATTTGTTTTTCTTCCTATAAAGCAGCTCAGCAGGGGGCAAAACATAAAAGAATTCCAAAAAACATTGATAAAGAACCAACAATAATTGGCCATGAATTTTGTGGAATAATTCTTAAAGTTGGTGAAGAGTATAAGGGTAAATGGTTCCCGGGTCAAAAATGTACGATACAACCAGCAATTAATTATAAAAAAGGGCCGGTAGGTATTTTAAGTGCACCTGGATACAGCTATAAATACATCGGTGGGAATGCCACAAAAGTTATAATTCCTGAAGATGTACTAATTATGGACTGTCTTTTGGAATACAATGGCGATTCCTTTTACAAAGCCTCATTGGCAGAACCGCTATCATGTATCATAGGTGCTGTAAATTCACATTATCATATAGAAGTTGGTAAATATAAACACATACCAGGAATACGGATAGGTGGTACCACAGTAATTCTTGGTGGTGCTGGTCCTATGGGATTACTGGCAACCAGCTACTTTATAAACACCAATTCAAAACCTGGCTTGCTTATAATTGCTGACATTAATGATGAAAGACTGAAAAGAGCTAAGGAATTATTTTCACCAAAGGTTGCGCTTAAAAAGGGAGTCAGATTAGAGTTCATAAATTCATTAAAAATAAACATTGTAGAATATCTATCTGCCAAAACCAATGGGAAAATGGCTGACGATGTTTTTGTCATGGTACCAAATAGAAAAGTTGTAGAAACAGGACAGGAATTGATGGGATTCGAAGGTACGCTCAATTTCTTTGCCGGGCCTGCCGATAAAAACTTCACAGCTCAGTTTAACTTTTACGATGTTCATTATAATTATCATAAAATCGTAGGATCAAGTGGCGGTAATGTTGATGATCTCAGGGAAGCATTAAAGTTAATTTCAAATAATATTATTGACCCATCATTTATGGTAAGCCATATCGGTGGACTGGATTCAGTGATTGATACTGTACTGAATCTACCTTCTATTCCCGGAGCTAAAAAACTTATCTACACTCAAAAAAGTTTCCCTTTAACAGCTATTAATAAGATTGAACAATTAAAAGATAATGGCTACATCAATGGTGAATCAATTAATTTGTTAGTTCAAATATTACAAAACAACAATTATCTCTGGTCAGCTGAAGCCGAGGAATTTATTTTAAAATATGCGGAACCAATAAGATTATAAAGTATTAAAAGTGAAACATGAAAATTGACAAAGTCACAATCGACAATCTCGAAAAATTGTACTTAACAATAGGGGTAAATAATATCCCTGGTATAATTGTCTATGCCCCAAACACTTATCACTACACTCTTCTCAATCTAAACAACCTAGAAAAATATTTCTTTAAACTCCACGAAGAGAATAATCTTCAGGTAGCTGAAATTTCCGAGGATGTATTTGGAATTAGCCCAGTAATTAATTATCATAAAAATCCAGGTCCTGCGAGGAAAATTGCCGATAGAATTATGAAACTGGCAGATAAATTAAAAATTCATATAATTTCAATCGGAACTGGAGCCGATATTTATTCTCTCATGCAACTATCAGGCGGATATTATGATGTGCCAAAAGAGAAAAAAGATAAAGTGATGCAGATTTTTAAAAACCTTATAGATATTGCTGAATACATGGGTATTCTAAATATAAATGGTCACCGAGTAGCTACAATATTCCCCGAACGATTTAAAAGTATAAAAATTTCTCAACTCTCAGATGAATTGGGATTCGATGTGAAACTTGGCGGAATTGACCCAGATACAGAAATAACTGGAGCCGAAGCAAAAAACCTCGAACTTGCCATAACGCTGCAAAATTATTCCCCGCATGTATCAAGCACAGTTGAACTAATGTATCAGGCAGGTATGGAACCCTGTACCATCGGACAGATGAATCGATTTCTCAGGATAATGCAGGCAAACTCATCCAAAAATGTCGTCGCTCATATGGACACAGGACATGTAATCCCTTATGGTAAAGATAAAAAACAGGAAGATTACAACCTTCTATCCTATGCCAATATAACCTTCCCGAGATGGACAGTACATTTTAACGCCCTTTACAAAAATGAGCACAGAATGCCTACCTATGAAAACGTAAAAAAGGACTTAGATTCTATCAAGGAAAAACCAGACCCAGTATTAAGTCCTCACCCAGAAATGTATTGTGATGTATATGAGTGGCTTGGAAGAGTTGTCAGAAATTGCAGAGTTATACAGGTCTCACCAGAGCCAAAACCAAACAATCTTAAAAAACTCTCTAAAGAAGTTGGTGAATGCTGGGATATTTTAAAGGAAAAATTTTCTGATACACACATACCATATCCAGACATTGAAGGGATTTTAATACCTAAATCATTTTATGAAGATAATAGGAGAAGCAATGAAAGAAAACAACCGCAATGACAATCAAAAATACGAAGAAACTCCACTCCAAGGAGTAAGGAAAGCAATTGCAACGGCTATGGTTAATAGTAAATCTCCCATTCCACACTTTTATCTAACTATCGAAACTGATATGGATAATATTATTTTTATACGAAAAAAACTCAACAATTCACAAAATGATATAAAAATCTCATATAATGATATTATTATTAAAATAGTTGCAAATTGCCTGAAAAAATTCCCATATATGCGAACACATTTAATTGATGGTACATTAAGAACGTATAATTTCATCAATATAGGATTTGCGGTATCAACAGACTTTGGATTATTAGTACCGGTTATAAAGGATTGTGATAAAAAAAATATATTCCAGATAGCAAAAGAAACAAAAGAATTCGTAGAAAAGTCAAGAAATAAAAAGTTAAGAATACACGAGAGAGAAGGAGCAGTTTTTACCATATCGAATCTTGGAATGTATGAAATTGAAAACTTTTCCGCTATAATTAACCCACCACAATCCTCAATATTATCTGTTGGAACAATCACGAAAAAACCAGTTGTCATCAATGATAAAATTGAAATAAAACACAGAATGAAATTAACTTTGTCCTGCGACCATCGAGTAATAGATGGTGCACAAGGTGCAACATTTTTAATGGATCTAAAAAGAAATATAGAAAACCCAGCGGAAGTAATAAAAATAAATTAGTGAGGAATGCTTATATGAAATATCTTTTAGCAATTGACCTCGGAGCCGAAAGTGGAAGGGCATTTCTGGGAAAACTCGAGAATGAAAAAGTTGAGTTCAAAGAAATCCACCGATTCCAGAATAGGACTTACAGAATAAGAGATGGTCTCCACTGGAATATTTACAATCTTTATGACGAAATTTTAAATGCAATTCAAATATGTTATGAAAAAGAAAAAATAATTCCTGATTCTGTTGGAATTGATACCTGGGGCGTAGATTATGGCTTGATCAACAAAGCCGGGTACCTAATTGGATTACCATACTCGTATAGAGACCCACGGACTAATAATATAGTGGAAGACTTATCAAAAATAATTCCAAAACAAAAACTGTACGAACATACTGGCATACAGATAATGCAACTTAATACAATTTTCCAGCTGTATGCAGAAAAGAAAAACCACCCTGAGCTATTTAATGAAGTTGAAAAATTACTTTTTATACCGGACTTACTGTATTACTTTTTAACAGGAGAAAAAATTACAGAATTTTCCTTTGCTACTACATCTCAGTTATTCAACCCTCGCAAATTTAACTGGGAGGAAGAAATATTCAAAACCGTTGACATTCCAGTTGAAATAATGAATAAGGTAATAGATTCAGGCTCAATAATTGGCGAAATACCATCGTCTCTTTTAATAGACAAAACCATTGACAAAAAAATATTAGCTGTGGCAGTAGCAACTCATGATACAGGCTCAGCCATTGCTGCCATACCTGGGAAAGGTAATGACTGGGCATACATAAGTTCCGGCACCTGGTCTCTTGTTGGAATAGAAAGTAAAACTCCGATAATTAATGAACTCTCATATAAATACAATTTCACAAATGAGGGAGGAGTAGAGAGAACATACCGATTCCTTAAAAACGTAGTTGGTCTATGGCTACTTCAGGAGTGTAAGAGAAAATGGAAACAATACTCATATCCTGAACTTGTGGAAATGGCAAAAAACGCATCCTTCCTTGTCTCGTTTATAGATCCTGATGCTTCCGATTTCTTCAATCCAGAAGACATGCCAGAGGCTATAGTATCATTCTGTAGGAAAACAGGACAAACCATCCCCTCTTCATACGGTGATATAGTACAGATAATTTTACAATCACTGGCTCTTAAATATAGATTTGTAATCGATAGTATAGAGAAAATCACAGGGGTAAAAATTGAAAAAATATATATAACTGGTGGAGGAATTAATAATACCCTATTAAATCAATATGTGGCGAACGCCACAGGCAGAGAGATAATTATAACAACTTCCGAAGGAAGTTCTCTTGGAAATATAATGGTCCAGGCAATGGCGCTTGGAGAAGTAAAGTTCTTATCTGAGATAAGGAAAATCATCAAAAATTCAATTGAAATGAAAATATATGAACCAAAAAATGCTTCTCAATGGCAAGAAGCGTACATAAAATTTGAAAAATTGCTCAGGGAGTACCACAATGAATAACATTGAAAAGAGTTATGAATTAGCAAAAGAACAATACAGCGCAATAGGAATAGACGCTGAAAAAGCAATAAAAACATTAAATGAAGTATCCATTTCAATTCACTGCTGGCAAGCTGATGATGTCACAGGATTCGAAAAGGAACATTTTTCATCCGGGGGTGGCATAATGGCAACAGGAAACTACCCGGGAAAAGCAAGAAATATTGACGAGTTAAGAAAAGATATAGAAAAAGTTTTAGAAATGGTTCCAGGAAAACATAAACTTAACTTACATGCCATGTATGGCGATTATAGTAATGGCTTTCCTGGGAGAGACAAAATTGAAACAAAACATTTTGAATCTTGGATAGAATGGGCAAAAAATCTTGATATTGGACTTGACTTCAACTCTACTTTTTTCTCACACCCTTATGCCGATGATGGATACACATTAAGTCATACTGACAGAAATATCCGTGAATACTGGATAGAACATGCAAAAAGATGTAGATCGATAAGTAATTATATAGGAGAAAAATTAAAGAAAAAATGTATTCATAATCTCTGGATTCCCGATGGTTCAAAGGATATCACATTCGAAAGATTTCGGCATAGAGAACTGCTTAAAGAATCTCTCGATGAGATATTTAAAGAAAAATTCTCTTCTAACAATATGGCGGATTCCGTAGAAAGCAAACTTTTCGGGATAGGGTCCGAAGCATATGTAGTAGGTTCACATGAATTTTATCTATCTTACGCATTAAAGAATAATTTAATTCTATGTATAGATAACGGACATTTTCATCCAACAGAATCGTGTGCCGATAAAGTATCAGCACTATTTGTCTTTTTTGATGAATTATTATTCCACCTTACACGAGGAATTCGGTGGGACAGTGACCATATTGTAATTCTGAATGATGAGGTGAAAGATATACTAAATGAAATTGTACTCGCTGGTAAATTGAATAAATCTCATCTGGCCCTTGATTTTTTTGATGCTTCTATAAACAGGATTGGAGCTTACGTAATTGGTATAAGAGCCTTACAAAAAGCTATACTTTCTGCTTTATTATTACCAGTTGAAAGATTACGTGAATACGAAAGAGATAAAAAATACTTCCAGCGGTTAGCCCTTTTTGAGGAAACAAAAACAAAACCATTTGGATCAGTCTGGAATTACTACTGCTATATTCATGATGTACCTGTTGGCGAAGATTATATAAAAGAAATTGAGAAATATGAGAATGAAGTACTGAGTAAAAGAGATTAGTTCTTTAAAAACAACAAGGAGGCAAAAATGTCAAAGCAAAATCAATCAAAAAGGATCATAGTTTTATGTACAATAATATTTCTAATAGTATCGATATTATTCGGTAATGCAGAGACAGTAAAATATCGACTAAAAATTGATAAAAACGGTTATCCTATAATTACCATTGCAAATCCTTATGGTAAAAATGTCATTATCAAGGCAATATCCAAAGAAGAAGGAAGTATTGGGTTTTCTCAAAACGGTATAATAACATGGATAAAAGGTAAACCAGAAATAGAAAAATTGGATGACAAAACCAGCTACAGGTGGGTACTTGAAAACAATAAAGTATTTAACATGAAGGTAATCCCAAAAATAAATGAGATCATTTTTCAATTTAAATTGTTAGAAAACAAAAACCCAGAAAGAACCAAATGGTATTTAAATTTTGCTGCTTACAATAAAGAATATTTTACAGGTGTGATGGAAAGAGTAGTAGATGGTCATCAGAAACTTTCTTGGGCTGATGGAATAAAAACGGCACTAAATTTACATGGGGAAAAAGTCGAGGTTAAATTGAAACCCACTGTTTCTGCCTATGCTCCCTTTTTTATTTCATCAAGATACTATGGATTCTTTGCCATGACCACTTGGCCAGGAAATATTGATTTCTGTAATGAAAATATGAAAATGGTAAAAATGGATTTTGAAGGACCTGAATTGAACTTTAAAATTTACATAGGAGATCCCCTTAGCGTAGTTAAAAGGCATGCTCTGGAAACGGGACCCTCTTTTGTCCCACCGAAATGGGCATTCGGACCATGGAGATGGAGAGATGAACACAAAAACTTACCAAAATATTATGATAGTACTGAAGCTAAGACACCATATAACACACAATTGGTGGAAGACATTTTGATGATGGAAGCTCTTGATATTCCGTTAACTGCCTACTGGGTTGATAGACCGTGGGCAAAAGGTCCCAGAGGTTTTGACGACTATGAATGGGACACTGAGAGATTTCCGAAACCACAAGAAATGATCAAATGGCTGGAAAATAAAAATATAAAATTTATGCTCTGGATAGGCCCATTTGTCATGGGGGAAATGGCTGAATACGCTGAAAAAATGGGTTACCATCTGGAAAGTAAACCCAGAACAAAAGCCAAACAGGTACTAATAGATTTTACTAATCCAGACGCACGCAAGTGGTGGGGTGAAAATGGTCCTGCAAAAATGGCTAAAATGGGAGTAAAAGGCTTTAAACTCGATAGGGCTGATGGTGAGAAACTAATGGATAATCTTGACTTAAAAACATATGATGGAAGAACATATAGAGAAAACTACAACGACTATCCAGTTCAATATGTAAGAGCAACCCACGAAGCCGTCCAGGACGTATTAGGTAACGATTTTATCCTTTTCCCTCGTGCTCAATTTACCGGTAGTGCAAGACATGGTGGTTTGTGGGCGGGTGATACAAATGGAAAGCCTGAAGGACTTCGTTCCGTAATAATAGGAGTCCAAAGATGTGCGGTAATGGGTTATCCTATATGGGGATCAGATACTGGAGGATACTGGGGTGAATTCTCAAGGGAAACATGCATGAGATGGCTCGGGTTTAGTTGCTTTAGTCCAATTATGGAAGTTGGCCCTACATACAATAAGGGATTATGGGATAGCCCTGATGAACCACATTATGACACAGAATTACTTGCTACATGGAGATTATACTCAAAAATAAGAATGAAATTAATCGATTACATTCACAATCTTGCAAAAGAAGCATCAGAAACAGGAACACCAATTGTCAGACCACTTTTTTTGATTTATCCCGAACAGAAAGAAGCATGGAAAGACTGGCAGACTTATTTATTTGGCCCAGATATTCTCGTTTCAATCATATGGGAGACAGGGAAAGAAAAACATAGACTGTACTTGCCAAAAGGTGAAGAATGGATTGATGCGTGGGATACATCAAAAGTATATAATGGAGGCAAGTATATTGAGGTTGAATCACCAGTATATAAAATTCCAATTTTTATAAGAAAGGGCTCAAAAATTGACCTAGGAGACCTAAATGCTCTCTATAAAGAATCTCTTAAAATTGTTTCAAATAAACCTGAACTAACAGAACTTGAAAAAAAAGAGGGATGGAGATAAATGAAAAAAGTAAAAGTAATAATCAATTTAATTTTAATTTCTGGACTACTCCTGTATAAACCTATCTTAGCACAGAGAATTGTTAATGAAAGAATAATAAGAAAGGTAGCAGATAGGATTTTAGATGAAACTTCTTATGAATTCATTAATACGAAAACTGGAGAAAAATATAAATCACTAAAAAATGTCAAAATAACACCAGAAGTAAAAGTCGAAAGTAAATATAACGATTGGCACTACACCAATGGAGTATTGCATATAGCGATGATAGAATTATCGAAAACATTAAATGAAAAAAAGTACAAGGAATTCGTGGAAAAAAACTTTGAATTTGTTTTTAAAAATGTCAAATACTTCGATCCTTTGTACAAAAAAACTCTAAGAGAAGATGGCGATAAATGGTTAAAAGTAAGGTCAATAAACTGGCATATGTTTTTTAGAATGATCAGACTCGATGATTACGGTACTATGGCTGCAAGTCTACTGGAAGTACCAGATTGCATGAATAACAAAAACTACAGGGTATATATTCAAAAAGCCATTGATCATCTAATGAATGTAGAAACAAGACTCGATGATAGGACCATTTCAAGACTATGGCCACATGAGAAGACAATCTGGGCTGATGACCTGTATATGAGTGTTTCACTTTTAGCAAGAGCCGGCTATTATTTAGATAATAATAAATACTTCGATGAAGCGATAAATCAGGTTATAAGCTTCGACAATTATCTCTGGGATGATGTAAAAAAATTGTATTATCACTGCTATTACACGGATACAAAGACTAACGGCGTAGCTCATTGGGCACGTGCCAATGGATGGATAATGATGGCAATTACCGATTTATTAACCTACCTGCCAGAAAATAATCCTCAGAGGGACAAAGTGATTCGAATTTTCAATAAACAGGCTGAGGGAATAGCAAGATATCAAAGCGAAACTGGATTGTGGCATCAGCTATTGGATAAAGAAGACTCATATCTTGAAACATCAGCATCGTGTATGTTCATATTCTGCTTAGCACGTGGAGTAAATAAAGGCTGGTTAATAGAGGATTTTGCTTATGTAGCTGAAATGGGATGGAGAGGTGTATTATCAAAAGTCGACGAAGATGGCAATATACATGACATTTGTGTAGGAACGGGAATCATGCCTTCACTTGTATTTTACTATAAAAGGCCAACACAGGTAAATATACCAATGGGCGAGGGTCCATTCTTAAGAGCCGGCGCAGAAATATTAAAAATGAAAAGATATAGACCCGAGCCCGCAAGAACTAAATATGACAAAATAATAAAAGAAGCAGGAGTTGCAAAATGAAACGATACGCATTCAAAATGAAATTAAAACCAGGCTGCAAAGATGAATACAAAAAAAGACATGATAATATCTGGCCTGAAATTCTTGAATTGCTAAAGCAACAGGGTATCAATGATTTTGCAATTTTCTACGATAAAGAGACAGATTGTCTATTCGCTTATCAAAAAATATCAGGGGATAAAGATTCTCAGAGTCTTGGTAATTTCGAAGCTATGAGAAAATGGTGGGACTATATGTCAGACATTATGGAAACAAACGAGGACAGCTCCCCTGTTTCCATACCTCTTGAAGAAGTATTCTACATGGAATAATTATTAAATTAGAGGAAAGCAATTATGAATAAGTTAAAATTTTACCTATTAATCTTTTTGTTTTTTCATTTTCTATTTAGTCAAATACCTACTCTTGAAACCGGTTCCCAGAAGCCAATGCCCAAGGAATGGATAGATAAAGACACAGGTCACAGAGTAATACGTATTACAGAACTTGATGGAAATTATCGAAGTTTTTATTTCCATAATAATCCATTTATCCCACCCAAAGACAACCAGGGATACAAAATGGTCATCACTGGTTCTCGAGATATTGACAAAGAGACCGATAATATGTACAGAAGAAGGTTAATCCAGTATTTTATAGTAGATTTAAATACCTTTGAAATAGAACCTCTTAATGAAAAACCACAGCCAATTTTTGGTGAGATTGTTGGTAAAAAAGGAAGGAACGTTTTCTATCAGAAAAGAGATAGTATATTTGCAATTAATATTGATACAAAAGAAAAAGAGTTGATTTTTGTATTCCCTGATTCTATTCGTGGGTCAATTTCAACTATCAACGCTGATGAAACATTGCTTGCAGGTACATATAGCGATCCCCGGAAATATGAAATATTAAGGCAAAACCCCCGCAAGGGCGATTATTTTACCAGAATATTCGAAGCAAAAATTCCACACACACTATTTGTAATAGATATAAAAACTGGAAAATTAAGAAAGATCCTCACTGAAAAAGCCTGGATTAATCATGTTCAATTTTCACCAACAGATCCAAATTTAATAATGTTTTGTCACGAAGGTCCTTGGCATCTTCTTGACAGAATATGGCTTATTGATATTCGAGAAGGAAAACCCAAACTAATGCATAAAAGGACAGTAGAAATGGAAATAGCCGGCCATGAATTCTTTGGACCCGACGGAGGATGGATCTGGTACGACCTTCAAATACCAAGAGGAAAAACTTTCTATGTAGCTGGCGTCAATATAAAAACCGGGGAAAGAATCAAATATCGGTTAAAAAGAGATGAATGGTCCGTGCATTATACAATTTCTCCTGATAAAAAACTTTTTGCTGGGGATGGTGGCGCTCCTAATATGGTAGCACGAGCAAAAAATGGAAAATGGATATACTTATTCTATCCCAGAGGTAACAAATTTAAATCAGAAAAATTAGTCAACATGAAACGCCACAATTATGATCTTGAACCGAACGTTCATTTCACACCGGATATGAAATATATTATTTTCCGCGCTAATTTTGAGGGCAAATCACAGGTGTATGCGGTAGAAATAAAAAAATACAAACAATAAATTACTCTCTAACCAACATATTATACTTAGTAAACAATACTTTTGATATTCATAATTATTGCATAAACCTTATACCACAAACTATCATTATTCACATTTCTTACACCACTTTTTAGAAGTTGCAATTATTTATAGTAAACCCACAGAAGCAACGAACAAACTCAACAAGTCGATAAAAATCCAGCAACTGTATGTAAATGAGAAAATAACAATCGGAAAGATATAAATATCCAGGTATTAGAAGTTAGTTACATGCAATATCCATACGAATAACAACCGTTATCTTTCAGTTATTATATAAACCTATGATTTTTTGATCTTTCACAAGGAGTTCTATAAAAGTGTTTAAAAAAACAGTTCAAACTCCAATCAATACACAAGAGTCAATGACAAAAGTCCTATTACCACCTCATTTGCAACAGCTTTTATATATATGCCTTTAACTTTTTCATCAGTCACAATTGGTGCATCTATAACCATAGATGCACCACCATCAATCAGCCTTGTCCTATTTTTCATTAGGACATCGTAATAGGAAGCTGTTACTTTTCCTGTTTTTAAATAAATTCTTAGTGGATGGGGATACCTAACATCAAAAGCAAAACCATCATTGTAGTAATCCTGTTCTATGGGCCACCAGGTTTCAGGATTTTTTAATTCAATTTTTTCTTCTTTATCATTTTCATACACTATTCCAACTTCTCCATTCACAATTCTTGATTGCATATGATTGGTACTACCAGCCATGAGAAGGTAGATATGTTTTGCCTTTACACCTACAGGAATGTACACTGAATCAGGATAATTATCCCATTTACTTACAAAAACGACATTATCTTTTGATGAATCTCCAACTGAAAGGAATCTTATACCATTATCCAATTCAATAACACCATCCTTCCCCGCCATTTTTCTCAATCCCGAATCATTGATTTCAGGATAAAAGGAATAAGAACACCAGTCACCAATACCTTGCACCGGTATCTGTAAGGTTGGGCAATCAGGACGTGGAAAATAATACTGCTTTTTAAAAATATTGTTCAGCTTATCATTATAATATTTATTGAGATTGATTAAATGAACCCTCCCTCTTTTCTTTAATGAAATACTCCAATCTATAACAATATCCTCTACTTTAAAATCCTCCATCTTGAATATCAATTTATTTCTACCAGTTATTAGATATCTATCAGGAACAAAAATCGTATCACTCACTTCACAAGGTGCAAGTTTCAAATGCTTGTAACTACGTTTTTTTGTACCGATGAACATAAATTCACCACCTATTTCCTGATTTGAATTATTCTTTATTAAAACCTTTAGATTACCTCCGGAAATTTTTTTATAAATAAATTCTGTCGGACTTACGACCTCTATGTCTATTGGTTCCCACCATTCCATATTTCCCTGCTTCAACAAAACAAACACTGTTTTCCATCCTGTGTTATTAAACTTTACTTTAATCTTCCTTTTTCTCAAATCAACATAGGAAGTTGAATTCATTGGATCATAAAAATCTATAACCTCCGCCTCATTTGCTTTTATAAACAGTGTATCTATCACAGATATTGTTTTTTCATAAATCGGTTTACTAATAGCTTTCCCTAACCATTTAATTTTAATATCATACTCCTTCTGATAACCATCATTAATTTCAATAAATGGATTACACACTTTATTTAAAATTTTATATTCCTTACTTGCTCCGTTTATAAAAACAGACTCTATATTTTCCCTGTCAGCTTTCACCAGAAGTCTTAATGCAAAATTAGTATTAAAATTCTGTTTTATTTTTATCCGGGTAAAATCTTCGCCCTTTTCATAGGCATAAGATACGCTCGGATGAAAAATAGAAGCAGATTGCCACTCTGCTGGGAATCCAGGTATTATCGTCAAAGTATCAATTAAAGCATCAGGCACTACCCCAAATAAACCTTCAACAAGTGTTCTTGCAGTTATACCGACCGGATCTGCAAAGTCACGATATAGTTCACCCCGGAATGCATCATAAAATGATAATAGCTGAAAATTCCCAGGGCTACTACCAAGATATCCGCTCTCCAAAATAGCACTTTTAAAAAGCCTGAAAGCTTCATCGAACCGGTAAGCCTTCCAGTAAGCAAGAGCAGTATGTACATTCTCAGCCATCGCTACATTATTAACCGACCAGGTATAGGGCATCCAATTGGTTGTCGAAAGAAGGTAATATTCACAGCTATCTTCCAATCCGATAGCACTTAATAGAATATGGGGGATTTCATGATCCACGTACCTCGTATTAAGATAATTTTGAAACATATCACCGATTCCTGTTTCTATCGAATGATATACAGTCCACAAACCTGCCGAAGGATGGATTAATTTTTCCCCGAGATAGTCTTTATATTCTGCATAATGACCCATATTTTTTATCCATAAAATTTTGTTCACAGCTTTCTTTATTTTCTCAGCCTCTTTCTCATATTCCCCATAATCTTTTCCAATTCTTTTTGCTATTATCGAGGCAATTCTATTTGCTTTATAATTCATTGCAGATGAATGAGTAACACCGCCGCCACTGTAATATATCGCGTCGCTTGCCCAGAAACTAGCATAGGAGTCATAAAGCCCGTCTTTGTCCCAGTCAAAACACCTTTTCTCCCATTCAAGATGCCTTTCAATTATAGGCCACATCTCCTTAATAAACTCCCAATCACCGGTCCATTGAAAATGATAAAATAGTTGATCCATAAATATCTGATTCATATCGTAATGGCTTGGTTTCGAAATCCTCCCTGGATATCGGCTTATATAACCTTTTGTAAACACTGCTGAACCTGGTATTTCTTTTTGTCTTGCAAAATTCTTTTCGGGATCAGGCATTGATGGACCTGAATCTGGTTCTATATATTGTGATTTAGCATAATTTTTAAAATGAATTCTCCCTCTATCATGCCATCCAAGGAAATCACCTGCATAGGCACCTCTCCAGCCATTATACCTCATCCTCCAGGCTACAGCACCATGTAGATATGATGGATATTCCCATATTGCATCGCCTGCAAAAAGAAGTGTCCAATCAAGATTATTGATATAGGGGTCAAGAGTAACTATAGAAAATCTTGAGGATATCTCTTTTATTTTCGCAGTAGCTTTTTTATACTTATTTTCGACATTTACCACAGAAATTTCCGGTTTAGATATTAAGTAGAAAAGCGTGTTGCATTCATTAACACTAGTAATACTTACGACTACAGGATATAACTTTTTCTCTGTATTAGCCAGGATCAATGGCGATTCCAGCCCCGTACAATCTGATATCTTTATCACTGAACCATTTGGTACGATAGAGGTTGATACTAATTTTCTTTGCCTATCATTTCTTAAGTATGTTCTGAAGAGGTTTCCCTCAATTTCAAACTCATTATTTTTACAATATTCCGGCAACATATAGAATACAGATTCTGGCTCTGCTCCAATGTCACCACTTCTTGGGAATCTCTTCAACGAAGCACCTCCGTATGCTAAAACCAGCTTAATATTACTTATCTCAACAGGCAATACTTTTATGAGACATCCTTCAGATTCAGCAAGAGCAAGTACTTCTATTTTAATCAGTGCATTACCTATTATTGAATCTTTTATTTCATATTCCATCAAACCAGGTTTATAGAAAGCCTTTATCGTATCAAATTCCGTAAACCATTTTGAAACATCCCCCACTATTAAACCAAGTTTTATATTTCCTCCCATTCCGGGCATATATAAGGCAAACTCAGGGAGGTCACCCGCTTCTACTCTAAAGGCTGTATTTGTCCCGTATAAAGCTCTATTAAATTTTTTACTCCCATTCGTAATAAAAATACATTTTTTGCCCGGTGAATATCTCAATTCTCTTTTTACTCCATGCCAGTATTCATCTTTTCCATACAATATTAGTCCAAATAATAAGTACATAAATATGAGGTTAAATAGTAATGCTTTTCTCATATATGGCACTACCTTCTTTTATTAAGATTTCCGAAACTATGATCGTATTGAACATTCCGAATCCATTCATCCGGTATGTAATCATGACCGACTATTTCCTCTACCAATTGAAGACTCCTTATGTATAATTCAGAAATCAGATAAATTGGATTTCCCAGAGAAGGAGGTCTATTCAACTCACCGAGTAGAGTATCATAACAGCTAAACTTAAAATTATCATCATATAAAAATAATTTGTCTTTATGTATTTTTATTGAATCATATGCCTGCGCAATAAATTTAATTTGCTCTGGATCGGTGGTTCTCATTGAATTTAAACAACGAAGATACCTGAATCTCCAGTAACTTTCGTCAATGTACTTTCGGCAAATAGCAAACTCTCTAAACCAATCAAATCTTGTTTTTATTTCTTTATAATAATCATCTCTGATAAATGGTTTTGCAATTCTAAGATAATCATACATTTTCTTTATTAATTTTAATGCCTTATTTTTTTCCTGCACAACCAGATTAATATTCTCAATAGTAGGTAATAGATACTTGGAAAATTCCGGTAAATAATATCTATTCGTATACATTATTACTACTTCTTTTCTATTAATACTGTTCGAAAAATCTGAATTTGTCTCCGTTCCAAATCCTAATGGTGAAAATGTTAAGTTTATTGCCTCTTCGGATAATTTCAATGCTTCAATTATGAATTTACCTCCTCTCTCTCCGTAAATATCTGTAGCCCATTTACGCCACAAATCATTTAAGTCTGAATCTATATCCCATGTCAATTCCTTCCACACATACACATTTATACTATTTAAAATATCATCAAACAGAGAATAATTTCTTTGACGCGTAGCTCCTGGGTGAATATAAACGCCTCCTTCCGCTGAAACTCTCTTAAGGCTCTCTTTCATAGTCCACTTTATATAATTCACCATTGAAGTAGGAAAATAAAATCTACCCTGTGTTTGTCCAGTCATTTGATATTCCGCTATCTGAATATGATTCTTAGCTTTTCCTAAAAGTTCAGAGAATCTTGCATTTGGCTGACAATCAGAATGATAAATTTTAGTCTGGATGATAATTTCCCTCGGGAGCTCCTCAAAAACTCTTCCCCACAGCTCATAACCCTCTCCACCAAAATGTCCATACCCAGGAGCATGAACCCACTCTCCTCTCAACCAGTGAGGTACGCCTGAAGACCATGTTCGGACTATCAACTTTTTCCCCAGAGAAGATAAAACATCATAATAATTTTTTACAGCAACATATAATTCATTTCTAAATTCATTTAACCCATTCTCTTTACACCTCTCACACTGGCAGTATAGACCATATGAATCCCAGAAGCTTACGATTAAGCCATCAGCATCAGTTTTCTCTATATATTCTTTGATATAATTTTTAACAACAACCCACGTCATAGAATCTGATGGACAGATAGTTCCTTTTTCAAATGACCTTTCTTTTGATTTACCTTCAACAGAAGGATATAATTTTATTGTCGCCTCATAAAGTGGTAGTGACCACCTTTTAAAATCACACCCATATGAGAAAGGCGCAATATATTCTACATCACACTCATGCAGAATATTTGCAAACTCTTTACTCTTTTTTTCTTTTTCTATCGAAGAGTTAACTAAACTATTTTTTACGTCCTCTTCAAGCGAGTTAAAAATCTCTGGCATTGTATTTTTAAAAGTAACAGTTGCTCCAGGACCACCTACAACCATGTTCACCTTCATATATGCAATAAATTCGGGAACCGACATCCTTCCATGAAAAACTGCTATCCTGGTTTTAAATTCTGGATTTCTTACAAACTTATCTCTATTAATCCACTTTTCCATATCACCTGCTGCATATAATAAACTCCTCGGTCTTTTTCCACATACAAGAATTCCTCTATTTTTTCTTAAGGTAACATAACCATCATATTTCAATTTTTTCTTTATATGTTTTATATATCTCCCATATTGAAAACCATCGTTACTAGTAGTTATTAATAAAATATCGCCACGGTGTATATTCCTGTATTCTGGAATACAAAAAATAGAATCAGAATGTATTCCCAATTTTTTAGCAAGTATTTTCGCAGCAAATTTTGAAGCATCGCTAGTATCGATTAATATAATTCTTTTATAGTTATATCTTTCCACATTATTATAACAGCATATTAATAAACCAAGAAAAACAAAAAGTCCTGCGGAAAAATTTTTAAAAAATTTTTTCCTCATGGTTTTATTCCCATATTTTTACAAACTTAATCTATCTAATTAAAACAATTTTTTCAGAAACTTTATATACTCCATCTCTTAGAACCACGAAATATACTCCCGATGGAACATTTGCGCCAACTTTATCCTTTCCATCCCATCGCAAGGTATATTGACCAGGAGCAAATCTGCTGTTAGAAAGAGTTATAACCTCTCTTCCATTAATATCATATATTTGCAATTTAATCTTAGATTCTTTCGAAATTACAAAATTTATAAATGTCGAAGAATTAAACGGGTTTGGGTAACTTGGCAGAAGTTTATGACCAAGGGGTAAAAACAGATTATTATCTGCCTTTTCATCTATACTGTTCGAAGAGGGATAGACAATATTTGGGAGTGGTGGTTCATTCATTCCTTCGCCCAGGTAAAATCCAGGGTGAGGTGGCTGATTATAACCTACATTTTGAGATGCTACAGCAATCCTGTAAACCGGATCATGCATCAGAGTATAGATACTATGCTCTGTAGGTATGGTTGTCGTATATACCCTGAGGGTACTATTATCTCCCTTTCTAAAAATGACCTCTTCCCTCCAGTCTCCTATTATATCTGCGCTTAAGCAGGGAGTCGCTTTTGTACCATTATTAGATGCACAACCATAAGCGTGGAGTAAGGGTTTGTAGGATGGATATTCCTGAGAAACAACTAAATTATCTAGCAATTCCGTCTTTAAATCACCATCCCAATATATAACAAAATTTATAGCACCTGGAGATTTCCCTATATTTTCACCTTTACATGTAAACAATGGACATCCATTTGACGCCCAGAGCTCAAAACCTCTGTAATCTGGACGTATATCTCCGGCGCATCCCCTCCCTACGTCAGCATCAATCCTATATTGAAAAATCAAATCCCCGGTTGCTGCATCTCGTAGTGTTACTCCATTGCCACCAGACTCGTGAGGCATGAATATCTCCAATCCAGGTCTGTCGGGGTCCATATCACTTACATGCAATGCGTCGCCATGACCTAAACCTGTGGAATATAAACCTTCACCATTATCATCAATTACACATGCACCATATACTATCTCATCTTTTCCATCATTATCAACATCTGCTGCTGTCGTCCAGTGTGCTCCCTGACCGATATATTCCACATTCTTAAACTCTGAAATATTTCCATTTGCATCCAATTTAATATACGCTTCAAAAATCCACGCCAATTCCAGTTCCCCATTCGAAAAATTCCATGCCGCCACCATATTCTTTACTCCGAAACCTGTTCTCGGTCCGTAATATCCTCTACAGGTAATCAAACTTGGATGCACTCCATCAAGATAGGCAACTGTCATAAGAAATCTATCACACCTATTGCCATAATCATCACCCCAATCCTTAACATTTCCACGGGCTGGTTCATAATCAACGGAGGTGATTGCCTCTCCTGTTTCTCCATCGAAAATTGTCAAATACTCAGGCCCGTTCAGCACATATCCAGAACTATTCCTGTAATCTGCATCCGGATCCCCAATCACATTCCCCTGTCCATCAACAGCACCATCAGAAGTCCTAACTGCAAGCTCTGCTTTCCCATCACTATCCAAATCATAAACTATAAACGGTGTGTAATGAGCACCTGAACGTATATTCTTCCCCAGATCAATCCTCCAGAGATGTGTCCCATCCATATCATACGCATCAATTATAGTATTTCCAGTGTAACCTCTTTTCGAATTATCTTTGGAATTACTTGGATCCCATTTTAAAACTATTTCATATTCCCCATCACCATCGAGATCACCTACACTAGCATCATTAGCATTATAGGTATAGCTTACTCCGTCAGGCGTTTTACCACCTTCCGGTATATTCAACGGAATCTCATAGTATATTTTATTCCATATTTGAGCAATAACTTCTTCATTCTGCTCAATACCATCTATAACAGTTCTTATTTTATAGACGTTTTGAGTGGTTCCAGTAGAATCAAAATAATTTGTCTTTTCTAAATTCTTAGCGAGTAACGAACCATCACGATAGAGATTGAATTTTATATTTTGCGGATCAGTACCAAACTTCCTCCAGCTCAAAAACATATACTCATTTAAATTTTCATCAGTAACTTTAACTGCAATGAATCCCCTATCAAGACACTCCATAATACGAGCTTTTGAGAAAACAACGGCACTAAGAACTATTAACACGAATAAAATCATACACACCATCCTTCTCAACATCTATCACCTCCTCTGTATATATTAATATATCACTTTATCAAAACGAATTTCCTCATAATCTTTTCTTCCCCATTACTGAGAACATAAATATAAATACCTGAGGATAGACCTGAGGCATTAAGACTTACATTATATGTTCCCGCTGGTTTTTCTTCATCCACTAACCCTAAAACCTCATGACCCAATAGATCATACACTGTTAGACGTACATAACTTTTATATGGCACCTCATACTTAATTAAGGTATAACTATTAAAAGGATTGGGATAATTTTGATACAACCTTAGACCTTTTAAAATAGTTGCATCTTTTTCAGATATTTCATTTAGTTCCAACACTTCTATAGCATTTATACGCCAAACATGTCCTTCACCTTTATGATGTATAAAAAACAGTTCCAATTGGCCATCATTTACATCAATACTAAATGACGTATCCTGAAAGCTACCACCAGGGCTATAAAGACTATCAAGTACTTTTATTCCTTCTGCATAAATATCCATCGGACCATTAGGTGCATTAGATAAATAATCACCTGCTATGACCCTAATTTTATACGATCCATTACCTACATCGAGAAAAAATCTCATGGATGAGTAAGAAAACACAAAATCCCTTCTAAGATTATCAGGAGATCCTCTATCTCTTTGGTCTAAACCAATTATATTTTCAAATCCATAACCAAGCCCCGGAGTATATTGAACTGTCTTATCGACCCTTACAAATCCTTCCTCCACTGGACCTGGTCCAAAATCAATCTTTTTCGGTACATCTTTAGGGGGAATTTTAAATTTAGCAGATATATTTATGGTCCTAGTTATTTTTATGGATAGTGGATTATCTATACTTTCGATATCACCACTCCATCTATCGAATACAAAACCTGAATCAGGGATGGCATAGATGCTTACTACCTGCCCTGAATCATAAATTGAAACCAAAGAATCTAACATAATCCCGGAGGGATCAAATTCAACTCTTCCCGATCCATCAATATTACATCTCAAAAAATATTGCCCTTCACCTATCGTGGAATCCTCGGAAGTATTTGAAAAATCACTTTTACCACAGGTATTATATGAGGCTATACGAAAACTGTACTTTGTATTACACGTCAAATTCGTTATTGAGAAGGATTCCAGATTACAAAGAGGGATTACTAATTCAGAATAACTCTGCCAACCATCATCAGAATACTGCAAAATAAATCCTCTCTCGTTATAAGAATTATCATCCCAAGTCAAATCTATTCTATCACTTGAGTATGCCTTTGCTGATAAATTACCAGGGATACCCGGTTCTATTGTATCTGGAGGTATCTCTTCAAATGGCTGATTTACAAGACTATTCAGGTATTCTTCCAGGTTTGTGTAACCGTCAAAATCATTATCACCATTTCTATCTTCAGGGTTATCCGGATCCAAGCCATTAGCTTTTTCCCATTCATCAGGCATACCATCATGATCAGAATCATCAAGTGGCTCGCCACCTTCCAAATCCGGAAAACCACCCACTTCGCTTTGCCTTTTTATAATGTGACCGGTATTATTTTTCACATCATTGACCACTCTTTCATCAACAGCATCCCTTAACTTCGAAGAACCAGCATATTGAAGAACCAATTCGTATGCTTCTTCTGCTGTATGAGTCGTAACTGGTGGAACCGGGAACTCATCATCCACCAATATCGGCGTACCTTTCACACCAAGCGAATTATCCTGAGTAACATCTGGGTAGCCATAGACAAAATTACCATTGACATAGAGTTCCTTAGTATTATATTCCGAATATACAATTGTATTTCTTTGATCAGGTTTTTCAGATTGCGTAGATGGTCCATATTTAAAATAGTTGTTTATTATATTCACCTTACCTGTAGGACTGCAATATGTACTCATTTCTCCCCAGTTATAAATCACATTATTTCTATAATCGGTTATATCGTTTTCATAGGTATAGGCAAATTTTGGATTTCGAGTTTTATTGTGATATATCAGATTATGATGATAACTACTATTTCCACCCCACAGACCACCACATGAATGGCCCATATAATCAAGTCCTTCGCCTATCATACACCATTGAACTGTAACATTTTCATTTCCATACATTGACGCACATTCATCAGCACCCCAACTTATCGAACAGTGATCAATAATTATATTTTTACAATCATTTATATCAAGGGCATCCGATTTTATACTATTTATATCACCCAGTCGAAATCTTAAATATCTAATTATTATGTTGTTTCCTTTGATAATCGTTGGGTATCCTCTTATACAAATACCATTACCAGGTGCTGTTTGACCTGCAATAGTAATGTTATTACCAGTAATTTTCAGTGTAGACTTTAAATCAATATACCCTGAAACCTTAAAGACAATGGTCACATTACTCCTTTTCACCCCCTCTCTCAGAGAACCAGATCCTGAATCATTTAGATTAGTTACTTCGTAAACATCACCAAATCTTCCACCGGTAGTATAAGCACCAAATCCTTCTGCGCCCGGAAATGCAGGTATTTGAGAAAATAGAATAACAGAACCTATAAGATAAACTGTTATATATACTAATACGCTCCTCATCATCTTCTATCTTTTTTTATATTTATAAAATCGCAGTACACTAAATGGCAAAAAAGAGGGGGAGGATATTCTCTCTCCCCCCATCACTATTAAAGAACAAAAAAGAAAAAATAGTACATTATTTCAATAGAACCATCTTTTTCATCTCGCTAAAATTACCAGATTTCAACTCATAGAAGTAAAGCCCGGTAGGCAATTTTCTTCCATCGAATTTAATCATGTGTTCGCCTGCACTTAATTCTCCCTCAATCAGTGTTGAAACAAGTTGCCCCATCATATTGTAAACCTTTAATGTTGTATATCCCTTTTCCTTGAGTTCAAATTCTATTGTCGTTACCGGGTTGAATGGATTTGGATAATTCTGCTCAAGTCTGTATGTAGCTGCTTTTAATTCTCTACCTCTATCTATACTGGTTTTAGGTTTTGTTTCAAAAACTAATATTGGCAACCTTCCTTCGGGATCCTCTCTTGAAAATATTGAGATATCACCATCCTGATCCTTATGCTCGAGAATCATAAATGTCAACAGACCATTTCCATCAACATTATTAATAAAATTATCAAGCGCTGCACTTGTATCAGTATAGAAGTAATCGATTCCATTAACGTATCCGCTATGTTCTGGATCCGGCTGGTGAATTTCAGTACAATCCCTTGGAACCAGCGCAAAAGTTATCCTCCGGGATTTTGCAGGATCAAAATTCACCCTTGCTAATGGTGGCGGATCCAAATGAATTATACCAGGAGCATTGACAAAGCATGTTGTTTCTTCATCCCAATTATCCAATGCATCATCAGTTAAAATATAGACAAGGAGCGAACAGTTATTAACACCTTTATACATTGAGGTATACAAACCAATCTGCACATTCTCAAGATTATAGCTTTCCTTATAATCGGAAACATCAAATCTAATATAAGGGACTTTACATCTTGTATCCGGGAGATATCTTCCTAATAATGCAGTTTCTGTACCGTGTGTACTATCGGGTGAAAATCTCGCTGCCTGATCGTCATTTGAAATATAAGTATCCGCTACTGGCCCTATCATTTCCTGTGCCTGTAAGAAACAAAAAAGAGTTAATACACTAATAATCAATGTCAATGATAACAACCTTTTCATCACTTACCTCCTATGTTTTTTCATTTTTAACATATAAAATCCTTACAACGAAATTTTTATTGAAAACCTATTTATAGTATTAAAAATCTTTAATGGTGTATAGGAATAGGATATTTCCATGGTTCTACCACCAACCTGTGGGGAAATACTGAATCCTGCAGAAAATCCCTCTTCATCTTTATTTGTGACATACCCACACATAGCAGAAAACACATTCATATAACTAAATTTTAAGCCTATATGTAATCTTTCGGTATAATTGTTTGGATGGGTAAATTCAATAGATGCAAATAGGCTTCCTTTTTTAGGATCAATATTAAAAAAATCAAAAAGGTTCATTCCACATCCTACTGCAAATGTCATTGGCAATTGGGTCGTTATTTCTTCATATTTTATGCTTGAGGCAAAATTCCTGATATACATACCGAATCTGAAGCTTTTAAAACCTGGATAGAATTTTACTCCCATATCATAGGCAAACACAGACTCACTATTTTTGTGGTCAACATCACTAAGCGTAGTATCACCGTCTACAACCTCTATATAGGAAAAACGAGACTGTCCAAGATTTTGTCCTACATATTTAATGGTAGCTCCCATCAAAAATTTAGCTGAAATTTTCCTTGAATAAGAGACTCCATATGAGTAAGATGATACATTATTTAATTTCCCAAATTCTCTATATCCTTTAACATCAGCAGGTGAGACTGCCAAGCCAGTCCATACTATTTCCCCATAATTAACATTTACAAGATGTAAACCAAGAGCGCCAAAATTACCAAGATTAAACGCAATTGCTGCCGTGGTATATTTTATATCAGCAACATACTGTACACCAGAAAGCAACAAGGACATTCTTGAAGTCATCTCCCCTAAACCAGAAGGATTGTAAAATATACTTTCGCACCCGGTCCCAATAGATGTATAAGCTTCTCCCATTGCAACGGCATTCGGTATTACACCAACCTGTAAGAAGGTCATAGAAGCCTGACCCACTTTTTTCATTCCTACACCCTCAAATTCATACCAATAAGGGAATACACTATCCAAGAAAAAAATATTAGTTAAAATAATAAATAAAAATACGCTTATTAATTTTTTCATAATTAACCCCCTCCTATCGAACTACAATCAATTTTTGGTATGCTACTTTACCATCAGGTGTTTGAAATACGACTATATATATACCACTTGCTATTGCTTGCTGATTTTCTGTTAACATATCCCATATCTCAAATCCCGATGAAACTGGATCAGGTTTATGCTCAATTACTTTTACTAAATCCAGATTTTCAGTATATATTCTTATTGTACATTCCTCAGGTAAGTTAAAAAACATTATTCTCCTAGGATCATCAAGATTTGGTAGCCCATAGTTATTCCAGAGAGGATCTCTAATATTGTATGGATTTGGTACAATGCGGATATCACTTAATTTCTTACCAACTGGACGCTTTGATTCTACAGGATTATAGGTTGTGCTGAATAGTCTTCCTCCCCATATTACCTTACCTCTATTCGCCGGATAAGCGTAGGGATCATTTTCATCTATTCTTACCCCAGCCTGTACATAATAGTAATAGGTGGCTCCAAAAACTACCGTTGTATCTACCCAGTGATGTTCTTCTGCTTTGTCCTCAGGACCCGATCTATAAACTTCTTCAAAAAACACTGTATCTCGATATCCTACACTCCGCATTATTCTATACCCTGCGAAATTTGGCAAATTTTCAGCTTGCTGATTACTCCAGCTTATTTCAACTCCACGACCAGTACCCAGGATGTACTGATTTGTGGGAGGAGGTGCCATAGGTACTTGCCAGTTATGCTCAAAATTCCATTTTGCCCTGGATACAGTCTTATGTATCGAGTCTATCACAGTGCTATACCATCTATCTTTTATTTTATCCATCTCTGTTGCATCGATCGGAAACGCAAAATTAGTTGGGAAATAACCAGTCCTTGGATCAGGCAAATTTGGCGGGTCCTGTAAAGTTCCGTTCAACCATTTCTCGCCGATTTCCTTTGCCTTTTTTAAACTGAGAGACGCGAAGCCAACGGCATAAACAATATGAATGGTATCACCTGGGTGCCATTTTTCATATGGTCCGATAGACACCCATCTTCTATTCCAAATATGGTTTTTATCAAATCCATTCCCAAGGCATGAATAATCAGGATTACCCATTTCATCATTATTCTTTCTGTGATATGTACCAGAGATTCTATCATCAACCAATTGATCTTTCCATACATAGCCAGCTATAATACCATAAGATCCTCCTGGTTGTCCCTGTTGATAACCTGGCAAATCTCCCACGGCTTCGTAATGAACCCTCTCATGATTATAATAGGCTGTTACTGTTGGCTGTTTAGGATCATCCACGTCAAGTTGAGGATCGCTATACGGTTTCTCTGAAACATGTAAAAATGCTATAAATTCCATATCAGGTTGCGATAATCTACCATCCTGGCTATATACGGGATGTGCCATTTGATCTCCTGGTCTCTCGGGATCATCAGCGCTATATTCATAAAAAATTCTAAGAGTATCGCCCGGGCGTGAGCCATAATAATGAGCCCAATGATGTGCAGCAGGCCCCTGTCCACTGGGCAATTCTGGATTTCTACCCTGAGCTCTGAAAATATTAAAAGCTGCATCATTCATTTGCAAATATACAGTATCTAAGGTAACACCAGTTTTATTCACTATTTTATAATCACAAATAACATAATTATCATGAAATTGCTGACTCCACGCAAACAGTTTGCGATGAACTTCAATACCCCAGTAATTTCTTGTAGACACACTAATTACTTGATCGCTTGTCCCAACCATTTTTGTGGGATCAACAACTGCCCAATGTTCTTTTATTTGTCTATTTTCATTATTAACGTAATTATCTGGTAAGTCCCATCTGATATAATTTGTCATTGGCTGAATTACAACCTCAGCAGTATCCCAGCTCGAACCATAACATGATAATGTATAATAAGGCCATACATCCCAGGTGGTATCTGAAACATTATCAACTGTAGTTACATTGGGTCCATAAAAATTCCTCATAGCAATAGTTGTTGGCCCCGTAGAGTTTCCATAATTATTATTAAAACCTATACAATTGTAATCTGCAGGAAACCAGCCTGCTGTATAATTAGGAGACTTCTGCCATGTAGGACCGTGATCCCACACTCCAATACCTACCCTATTAACCTTCATTATTGCCAGCTTATCATCACCAAAAAGATTTATACCAACAAAAAATGTGGTAGTAAATACAATCACATAGCAGAAAAATCTTTTTTGAGCCTTTAATAGATTTCCCATGTATTTAACCTCCTAAAAATTTTGTTGTTAGAAATTAATCTCTAAACCAAACCATATTTGACGAGGATATCCATATAAAAACATCTTATTATCTGGATCGTTTATATAAGGTTTATCATCACTTCTTAATTCACCAACCTTATCATTTCCGGGAATATAATAACCAGGATTTTGCTCTCTCAGGTTATCATATATCGGATCATCATACATAGGAAGCCTTAAGGATGCAAGATATTTTTCTCTATCTTCCCTATTCCTAAAACACCATCCTTCATTCATCCAGCTATGTTTAATATTAAAAAGGTTTTGAATATCCGAAAATAGGCTGACTTTAATTCTCCCAAAATTAATTCTTTTTGATATCCTCATATCAAAATTTAGATAATCTGGCCATCTTAAATTATTCGTATAATTTCTTATGTTAGCAGGATTCCACGTGAAAGTACCTCCTCTTACCCATCTACTTGTTATACCAATCAACCAGCCACCAATCGGATATATGCCCCCAAATCCGGGACCTATTGTTTCAGGTACATGAAAAGTCACATTACCAGTGACCATTGGTCTCGTTGATGGTCTTATTTCCTCTGCTTCATAATATCCATATTGTTCATTCCATACTTCGTCATCAGAAATTACTGATCTTCCCACATATCCATATTTTTCTATCATATATCTGTAATTAAGCCAACCTGTTATATATTTACCAACCTGCTTGGTAATGCTTGCCTCAAAACCTTGTATATCTTCATATCTATTATTTGTTCTCACACCATATCTCACTGTTCCGTCTGTCCTTTGATAGGTTATACTCCCTGGTTCGCCAGAAACATCCTTATAATATGTACTTAGATTAATTAGATACATATCAAGTAGATTATAAGTAATACCCAGCTCATATTGAATTGTTCTTGGTGGTTCCAGATTTGGATTTCCTATATCTCTTAATCCTACATCTCTAAAGCTCATCATATACAGATACATATCATTATATGCCGGATTTGAGCGAAAATGACCATAATTGAAATAAAACTTCGATCTTTCAGTAACAGGAAAAGAAATTCCTAATCTTGGGCTTATAGCATAATGATTTTTAGTTTTTTCAAATAGGGTACCACCTGTTGTATCATTTATAGTATTCCACCTTCTCCAGATTACGGAGATGCCTGCAAGCTGATCAGCAACCAGCTGAGAAATATTACCTCTTTCAGTACCTGTACTAAAGGCAGCCACATTGAAAGGATCGCCCGTTGGCCACACTTCATCTCCTGTATTATAATAATCAAACCTTACACCAATAGTAGCAACCATACCTTCAATAGTAATCTGGTCTTGCACGTAGGCACCAGCTACCCATGGCTGTCTATGGAAATACAACTCCCTTTCATTTATTACATACATTTTATTGTTTAAATCGAAATAGTTTACTTCAAAACCTGCTTTGATTAGGTGAGCTAATGTTACCTGACTGGAAAAATCATATCTCAGGCTATATTGGCTTGCATATGAATCATCAAAGTAATTCGCTGATTTACCACTAAATCTTCTTCCCAGACCGTATACAGACGATAATCCATTGTCTTCCCAATATTTCGAAGAATCCTCCGGATCATAAACCAGGTACTTCTGCATACCCCATCTTGGTTCAATCATTCTTCCATAAGGTTTTTCATCTAAGTATATGGGACCAAAATTTATTTTATATGATTTGTCTCTTAATTCCCATAGTTTTTCACCCATATAGTATTTTGAGGTTGAATACTGTAATGTCAAATCCCAATAGGTTCTAGAGCTAATCATATGATTTAATTTTAATCCTGCAACATATATTGTCTGATTTTTTGGATGAAAGAATGTAGGATGCCAGTAGTAAGTTTCTCCTACTCCTCTTAGATCTCCAACATTATTTTCGTCCATTAAACCACCACGACCATATAAAGTAGGAGTTGCTAAGGCGATATTTTGTATTTGTGCTACTCCTTTTCTAAGTCGGTACAAGAGAGTCAAATTCAGAGTAGTTTTTCTAGTTAAATAGGATTTTAAGGTTAGCATTGTGGTAGACTTCCAATCAGAAGGTCTCTCTTGACATACAGTCGGCTGTATAAAATAAGTATTATTTGTCTGATGCGATAAATAAAAAGTCGCATCTCCGAGAAATTTACCAATCAGTGGCACCGGTCCACCAAAACCAAAATCTATATTGTAATCGGAGTGCGTACCTTCCTTTTCATGGGCATGCTCCTCAATTGCCTTTTTCTTCTTTTCCCACTCTGGATCCTGTGTTGTCCATTCAGGATATAATTCTTCGAGCTTATCCCAATCTGGAACTACCATATGATTCCAACATGCCCATAGATATAAATCCATTGGAGTTGCCTCTTTCTGATAGTCAAGATAGAACAATGTAGCTAATGTTTTCCATCCTGTGAAAGCGTCATGCTGTTGAGCCAAATATTCTGCTTCACCAGTATCACCATTGGTATACATTAACCACCCATTCTTAGTACCCTCAAAACCAACTATAGGATCCAAATAAGGCTTCAGGGCGTAATTACCTATATCGTATATCGATTTACCAAATCTTTTCATCCGTGGCAAATTAGCCGAGATTGACAATCTACCATGATATGCATCTCTATAACCTGTTTTTGTGGTTACATTTATAAGTCCTGATCTAAAATTTCCATATTCTGCACCAAATCCACCAGTTACAACCGATATTTGTTCAATTGCACTTAATGGTATTATAGGCTCAGCTTTACCCATTCTAAAATCAACAACAAGAAGACCATTTACCATAGAGCCTGTCTGTTCTGCAGACCCTCCTCTAATCTCCAGATACCTTGCATTAGTTACTCCAGGCAATTTGTCTAAAAAGTTTTCAACCGTACGTACTCCAGATATCTCCAGGATTTGTTCAGAGGATACCACCTGTTGAGTGACAGACACTTCTTTATGTAGAATATCTCTTTCAGCAGTTACGACAACTTCTTCCCCCTTAATAACTTCCTGTTCCATTTCAAAATTGACCGTCGTAATCTGATCGACGGAAACAACAACCCCCTCTTTGGTAATCTTCTTATAACCAATCATCGAAGCCTGCACAGAGTACACTCCTGGTGGCACATTTAGAATAACATACCTACCATCCTCATCAGTCGCAGCACCAAGATATGTGCCCAGTATGATTATATTAGCTCCAGGCAAAGGCTCTCCTGTATCCTTCTTTATAACCCTACCTGTAATTTTACCAGTAACAGCAGCATATAACATATCGATACATGATAGACTTACTATAAAAAAAATGATAACATTAAAACTAATGATAAGGATTTTTTTCATAATCCCCTCTGTTTAAAATTACACCCTCGTTCTAACAAACGTTTGCTCATCACAAATAGATATTAAAAAAATAAAAACCTCGTGTCAATACCTTTTTAACTACCTGCAAAAAAATATTCCATCTACTAAAATAGTTATTATAGCCATCCAAAATGAAAATACGATTTATTCTTAAAAGTCATTATCATCTCATTGGGATATCACATAAGGACTCTTGTCTTATTACACGTATTTACCTCAAAGTGATATTGCAAAAATTAGCTAATCTCTTAATAAAACGCTTGCATAAAATAAAAATTTTATTATAATTAACAGCGATATAAGGAACTATTTATTGACAGGCAATTATAAATTTCTTAAAATTTCTAGTTATTGAACAGTTTCTAAATGCATCGAAGAGATTTTATTAAAAACATTACAACATCAATCTTATCTATACCGCTTTTTAACCTATTATCATGTGGAATTAGGGAAATTATTCATAAACTTCCCAATATTCTAATAATTATCTCTGATGATACCGGCTGGAACGATGTTGGTTTTCATAATCCAGAGGTTATAACCCCAAATCTTAATAAATTAGCGAAAGAAGGTATTGAACTTACCAATTTTTATGTTCATCCATTATGCTCACCAACCAGAGCTGCTCTTCTTACCGGAATACACCCTAGCAGATTCGGAATTCTTGGACCCATAGCTGGTAAAGATAAAACTGCTCTTCCCAGAAATGTCATTAATCTACCCGCTTTTTTAAAAAATATCGGATATAATACAGCCCTTATCGGTAAATGGCATTTAGGTCTTTCACTATCTGCAGGACCTAAACAGTATGGTTTTGATTATACTTACGGATACCTCCATGGTCAGATTGATCCGTATACCCATATGTATAAATTTGGTGACAAAACCTGGCATAGAAATGACAAATTTATTGATGAAAAAGGACATGTAACTGACCTATTAACAGAGGATGCTACAAGATATATAGAAGAATCCTCAGGGAAGGGAAAACCGTTTTTCCTTTATCTTGCATATAATCTACCTCATTACCCTCTAAACGAAGAAAAAAAATGGCTGGACTACTATAATGAAGAGACAAATTATTCCAGAAAGCAATTCCTGTCCGCAATGACTCACCTTGATCATTCTATAGGACAGGTCGTCAATTGTATTCAAAAAAACAAATTGCTAGAAGACACTATAATCATATTTTTAAGTGATAATGGTGGGCAAAAAGGCTGGACTCCTTCACCTCTCGAGTACAATGGTAGATATAAAGCAGCTGATCGATTAGGTGATAATTCTCCTTACAGAGGATGGAAAGGAGAACTCTATGAAGGAGGCATTAAGGTACCGTCTCTTTTATACTGGAAGGGAAAATTTGAAAAAGGGAAAAATAGTCAACTAATAATAGTTGAAGACATTTTCCCAACGGTTGCAGCTATTTTAAATGAAAATATTAATAATGAAAAAACAATAGAAGGCATCGATATAACACCATCCTTTAAAGGACATGAGCTACCAGAAAGGACACTTTACTGGAGAACTAAAAGACAAATCGCTGTAAGAAAAGGTCGCTGGAAATTGATAAAAAATCTCAAACCAAATGAATCAACACCTGAGTACGAATTATTTAATCTGCACGATGACCCTTATGAACAAAATAACTTATTTGATAAAGAAAAATCTATTGCAGAGGATTTAATTCTGGAAATGCAACAGCAAATAATCAAAGATCCGCCATATCTAAGGAATTTATAAAATATTTATAGAAATAGATTGGAGATAAACCATGACTTATGGAGAAAGTATCCAATTACAGACAAAAGGATTCAGTCACATTATAAATATCACACCTCAGGTTCAGTCAATTGTAGAAAAATCAATTATAAAAAATGGTATAGCTTGCATATCATCAATTGGTTCCACAGCAAGCATTACTACTATTGAATATGAGCCTGCTCTTGTAGAAGATATGAGAGAACTTCTCGAAAAGATTGCACCATCTTCCATGCGAACACGACACTCCCAGACTTGGGGTGATGATAATGGTTTTTCCCATCTCAGGGCATCACTTATGGGACCATCCGTAACAATTCCATTCGAAAATAAGAGACTTATATTGGGCACATGGCAACAAATTGTAGTAATTGATCATGATAACAGACCAAGAAATAGAGAGATTTATGTACAGCTTGTAGGGGAATAAAAACTAACTTTATTTTTGACCAATATTTTTTCTCAATCTATTTACAAATCGCTTCATTTCATCATAATCTCTTGCACGTATTATGTGTGTTAGGTATGACAGCTGAGAATTTATTCTCTCAATTTGTTTTAAGGTATTTGGATTAAATAACACTTCCGCAATCAAATAGTCATCCTCAGATAGAAGCCCCCTCGCTATATCTAAATGTTTCTTAAATGTCGTTCCTGGTGCCTCCTGCTCCTTCATACATGCTGCGAAAACGAGTGTAGAGGCAAATGGCGTACCAAGTGAGTATGCAGTTATTTCATCATGTTCTTTAAAGGTGTATTCATAAATATTTAGTCCCAGGCTTTTATAAAATTGTCTAAAGAATTCTTTACCTTCCTCATCTGATTCTTTAATTATGATAGCATTTTCATTCTGAAGTTCGTGAATGTTTGCAAAAGTAGGACCAAACATTGGATGAGTGGATACAAATCTTCTATTAGCTTTTTTATAAAATCTTTGTACGTCAAACTTCACAGTTGTTATATCGGATAGAATACAATCTTCCCTGATAAAAGGCAACACATTCTCAAAAGCACTGATTGTATGTTGCAGATTAACAGCATTAATTACAAGATCAGGATCAAATTTCTTTACCTCTTCCAGACTTTTGAATCTTTCAGCATTGAAAAGATACTTCATTTTTCTGATATCAACATCGTATGCTGCTACATCATAATCATGACAAAACTCTTCTACAAGCCAAGCCCCCATCCTTCCAATACCCATTATAAATATTTTCATAATTGCTCCTCTTTAAAAAATTCTTTTGACCCTTTGTTCAATTAACATTAAATCAGCAAAAACAATTGCAGAGGCAGCCTCAAGAATTACTGGCATCCTCAATGCTATACAGGCATCATGCCTTCCTTTAACTTTTATTTTTTCCTTTTTACCAGTTATTAAATTTGTGGTATCTTGCGATTTAGAAATGCTTGAGGTGGGTTTGACAGCAACTCTAAAGACCACTGGATTCCCATTTGTAATACCACCATTTATCCCACCTGCATTATTCGTTGCGGTTTTACCATTAATATCCTCAATAATATCATTATGTTCACTGCCTCGCATTCCTGCCGATCTGAAACCGGCTCCGAATTCTATTCCTTTTATACCTGGGATGCTAAAAACAATGTGACTTATCAGGGATTCTACAGAATCAAAAAAAGGCTCTCCCAAACCAATAGGCACATCATCTATCCTACATTCCACTACACCACCTACAGAGTCACCTTCTTCAACAACATTTTTAATCGCATTTTCTATATTTTTATTACCACCGACTTCTATAATCTCTGTACTATATTTTACTGGATAGGTCACTTTTTTAGCAATTACTCCAGCTACCACAAGTCCAGCAGTCAATCGTCCTGAAAAATGTCCACCTCCTCTATAATCATTGTACCCACCATATTTCTTAAAAGCTACGAAATCGGCATGACCTGGTCTTGGAAGGTATCTTAACTTATCGTAATCCTGAGACCTAATATTTTTATTCTCAAGAATAATTGTAATCGGTGCGCCAGTGGTCTTATTATTAAATACACCAGACAGGATTATGGGTCTATCTTCTTCCTTTCTTGGTGTTGTTCCTATTCCTCCTCCTCGACGTCTCGATAGGTCGATAATAAAATCACTCTCATTTAATTCAATTCCTGCCGGACATCCGTCAATAACAATGCCAACTGATTTTCCATGGGATTCACCAAAAATATTTACCCTAAAAATTCTCCCAAAACTATTCATTTTATTTTTGCTCCCAGACTTTTTAAATCATCGAAAAAATTCGGATATGATTTCTCAACTGCCTCTGAGTTTTCAATTTCAACTCCTTTTACAGAAACCAATCCTGCTACCGCACATGCCATCGCTATCCTATGATCATCGTGGGAAAAAACTCTCCCACCCTCTACATTACCTCCCTTAATCTTCATAACATCATCTATTATCTCAATAGCAATACCGACTTTAGCAAACTCATTTTTAAGCGCAGTAGCTCTATTCGACTCTTTGTATACAAGCCTACTAACTCCTTTTATTTCAGATACTCCATTACATGCAGAGGCAAGTGCAACAAGTGGTGGGAAAAGGTCAGGGCATTCAGTTGCATCAAACTCAAAAGGTAATAAATTATTTTTCTTTATTTTTACTTTGCCCTCGTTAGTATCAACATCTGCACCAGCTTTTTTTAATACATCAATGATGGCTCTATCTGCCTGATATGAATTCATATTTATATTTTCCACCTCAACATATCCAGCCAATGCACCAGCAACAAGAATAAACGAAGCTCCGCTCCAGTCTCCCTCAACATTATACCTGTCTCCTCTGTATTTTTGCCCACCTTTAATTATAAATCTTTCATAATTATAATTATCGACAAACACGCCAAAATCACTTAAAACTTCAAGAGTCATGCCGATGTAAGGTTTGCTCTTTAAATTTTCAACATATATAAAAGAATCCTTCTCTATAAGAGGCAGTGCAAATAGAAGCCCCGTTAAAAATTGCGAACTAATAGAGCCATCAACGTATACCTCACCACCCTTTAGAGGTCCCTTTATCTTTATAGGCGGTTTACCATTATTATCAATGAAACTTACACCGAGTTCTTCGAAGCTTTTTCGCATGAAATCCACTGGTCTATTTAATAGCGTACCCTTCCCAGTTACTGTAATCTCCTTATCAGTTAGAGCTACAACTGGAGAAAACAACCTGAGGCACAGTCCACTTTCATAGCAATTCAAAACTTCATCTCCAACATTTAACTTTCCATCAGTTCCTTTTACAAATACCAGTTCACTTTCAACATTGACCGATGCACCAAGTTTTTTGGCTATTTCAATTGCGGCAAGTCCATCTTTACAAAATGAAGGATTGGAAATGATCGATTCACCTCCTGCTAAAGTCGATGCGGCTACAGCCCTTATCATCATGCTTTTTGAAGGTGGAGCCTTTATCCTACCTCTTACTTCTGATGGCGAAATTAATCTCTTCATACAATCTATCCACTACACTATCAATACTCTTATTTTCATTTAAAATTACAAGGTCAGCTACATCAAAATAATATTCTAATCTGCTTTTGAAAAGCTCATGTGCTTTTTTATATTGATCCTTAACGTTTAAAAGTGGTCTCGTATCACCTCTAACCCTTTTTAATGACTCATCGATTGAATTAACAATCCAGATATTAAAGCATTTATCCTTCAATAGTTTCCTATTTTTCTCCCTGACTATAATACCACCTCCACATGAGATAATCTTTCTCTTACCCAAATTCTCACTGATTGCGTTACTTTCATATTCCCTGAATTTATTTTCCCCTTCAATCTGAAAGATATCTTTTATCATTTTCCCCGTTTTTTCCTCGATAAAGTCATCAAGATCGACAAATTCCCAGCCCAGTCTCTTCGATAGCAACCTCCCTACTGCGCTCTTCCCGGTTGCCATAAATCCAATTATACATATGGTATTTATTTCCTTTTTTAAATTCATTATCCCATTTATAATTTTGTCATCAAGCTCTGGTTTTATCCCAACAAACTTTTCAAAAGCAGGAATTGATTGTCCAATCAGCCAGTAAAAACTATTCATCACGACACATTTCTTACTGTTATCCAATTCCTGGAATATAGAGTTTTTATAATTAACATCCATCAAAAGCTTATTTTTATCAACCCACTCTTTTTTAATAAGATTTATTTTTTGTGGTAGAGCTGAGATTACAATATCAGAGTTCCTGACTACCCATTCAAGGTTTTCCAGCGGAGACCATGAGCAACCCAATTTTATTGCAAATTCAGCAGCCTTTTTTTCAGTCCTATTTAACAATATTACCTCGGCACCCATACTTTTAAGAACATAGGCACATGTTCTGCCAGCACCGCCAAGTCCAATAATCGCTACTTTTTTCTCCTTGATATCAATACCGTATCTATTAAAAACAAATTTAACTCCATCTATATCGGTATTGTATCCATATAATTTACCATCTTTTTTAATTACAGTATTTACAGAATTCAGAAATCGTGCGTCATCATTTATATCATCAATAATTGAAATTATACTCTCTTTAAAAGGTGATGTAACATTTATACCATTAAGTAATAAAAGATCAAACAACAATTTAACTTCAATAACATCATCTACAGCTATTCTGGTATAGTACCCCTTAATATCATAAATTTTAAAATATGTACCCATTATGTCAGGGCTTTTACTATGAATTATAGGATTGCCTATTACACCAAAATATTTCATAAATATTTCTTTAAACTTATCATCATCTCTTCATAGGTCTGGTAATCTATCTGACCATCAGCAGTTGTTAAATTAACTGCATAAGAAGTATACATAAAAGGAGCCCCAAGAAATGGAGCAGCTATTCTAGTTATTTTCCCGATTTCACCCATTCCGAAGGCTATTAATTTCTTAGATTCAACCTCATATAACGATAATATCCTTGAGACATCTTCAGTCTCATTTACTTTTGTTACTACCTTTACAAGATCTGCTCCTTTTTTCAAGGCATGCCTTATAATATTTACTAGTTCTCTTCTTGTGTTTGTATAGCTAAAATTATGATATGATAATATCAAGTTTGTATTATGAGCTTTTGTATACTCCTTAAAAATATCTATCAATTTTCCATCTTCAAAAATATCCAGATCAATATATCTTACTGAAGCAATCATTGCATCAATAAAATAATCTTCCTTATTGCGAACATTATACCCTCTGTAAGTAACGATTAAATTTTTATATCTTGAAATAATATTCGAGTATTCGGATTTATCATTAATGAGATCCAACCTCAATTCAATAAGATAGCCTTTTCTAACCAAGGCACCAATTATTTTTGCATCAAGAAATGGCAAACTGACGCAAATCATTCAAGACTCTTTTTAGTTCATGAAAGCTTATTTTTTTTATTTTACTTCTGCCAATTTCTTCTAACAGAACAAGATTTATAAAATCTGTTTCTTTCTTCTTATCTTTTTTTATATTATCGATAATAAGGTCAATATCAAACTCAGCCTCCACTGGCAGGTCAAATTTTTTTATCATTTCAATTACTTCAAATGTATCACCTTTACTAAATCCGAGAAGCAACTCTGAAATCTCCGTCTCAATTTTCATGCCTATGCTTATCGCTTTTCCATGACTTATACCTGTTATTCTTTCAAGTGCATGCCCTATTGTATGTCCAAAATTCAACTTACGACGTTCGTATGATTCTTTCTCATCACGGGAAACAATATCAGCCTTTATTCTGACACACCTTTCGACAATATGTGAAATCACATCCTGATTAAGGTTCTTTGCTTTTTCACAATTTAACCTTAAATAATCAAATAAATCTCTATCAGCAATTAAAGCGTATTTTATAATTTCAGCAAACCCGTTAATTAGCTCCTCTCGAGGCAGTGTATTCAACATCTCTATATCACAAATAACAAATTCTGGCTGATTTATAGTCCCAACTATATTTTTATATCCCCGAAAATTGACACCGTTCTTGCCGCCAACGCTGGCATCTACCTGTCCTAGAAGAGTGGTCGAAACAAAACCAAATTTCAAACCCCTCATATACGTCGAAGCAACAAAACCAACCACATCAGTTGTAATACCTCCCCCAATTCCAACAATAAACCATGATCGGTCTATCCCCTTTTCGAGTAAATCATGGTAAATTGGTATTATTCCATTTATAGATTTATTATCCTCCTTCGGTTCAAATAAGATAACCTCTTTTCCAATGTTTTTGTCAATTATATCTTTATAAATATTATAAACATTGGCATCCACAATCAGAATTGTATCCTCAGGAATATACTCTTTTAAATTTCTGATACTCTCCCCAACTAATAATAATGATGTTTTTGCTTTCGTCTTTACATTTACTTTTTTTATCATATTAACTCCGTATTAATCAATTGGAATTACCTTTAATTTTATAAATACATCTATATAATATATTAATTTCTTTCATCAATTTTTTAAATTGCTCGGGATTTAACTGTTGGTCCTTATCACTCAAAGCCTCAGGTGGATTATAATGAACCTCTATCATTAGTCCATCAGCACCAGCAGCTATTGCAGCAAGGCTCATAGGCGATATGAGTTCTATTCTACCTGTTCCATGAGATGGATCAACAACAACAGGAAGATGAGATATGCTTTTGACCGCAGGTACAATACTCAAATCAAGAGTATTTCGTGTATAGTTTTCGAAAGTCCTTATGCCCCTTTCACATAAAATAACATTCGGATTTCCTTCTGACAATATGTACTCTGCGCAATTTAGCCACTCACTCATTGTGGAGTACATTCCTCGTTTCAATAACACCGGTTTATCAACTTTTCCAACTTCCTTCAAAAGCGAAAAATTCTGCATATTTCTTGCTCCGATCTGTAGAATATCAACATACTCACAAATCCAGTTCACATCTCTCGAATCAATAACTTCTGTAATAACAGGAATCCCAAACTCCCTTTTTGCTTTCTCTAAAAGTTTCAAACCCGTTAAACCTAGTCCCTGAAATGAATAGGGGCTTGTTCGAGGCTTAAATGCACCACCACGCAGAACATTTGCACCTGCTTCCTTCACCGCCTCTGCGGTTTTCATCAGCTGGTATTCATTCTCGACAGAACATGGTCCGGCTATTACAAGAAGGTCCTGACCTATTCGTACACCATCAACTTCAATTATCGTTTTTTCTTTTCCTGAGGACTTTAAAGCTAACTTTATATCCTTCATTTCAATTCCCCACTTTTTAGGTTATAAATATAACAATTTCTATAATTTATTTTAAATCTATGTTGGAAAAGAATGTTTTATTTAAGCTTTAATACATGTAAACATTATTCCCTTTCCAAAACATATTTTCTTGCTTTCATCATTTTTCTTTCAACATAAATCTGAATTGCCTCTGCCAATCCAAGAATCTTAATCTTTTGAAAAAATAGTTTTTTCAAGTATTCTATCATTTCATCGAGTGTTTCAAACTCCTCAGGATTAACACCATTAATAATATTCTCAAAAACATTCAATGCCAGAAGTTCATTTTTAAATAATGCTATATTCTGAAAAAATACATAGTTGGTTAATTTTCCTGCATTTTTCTCTTTTTTCGTCTCTTCAATTAATTGTTCAATATCATCTTCTAAATCTTCAAGTTCAACTTTTAATACTTTTAAATAACATTTCTTTACTTTTCTCATCTTAATGCCTCCATTTAACTTAATATATTCACCATATACTAAATTTTCAAGCCTTCTGTTACATTTTTATTTAGAGATAATAGAAAATTTTTTTATTTTATGAACGATAAATTATAGATTCGATATAGTCTGAAAGTAACTTATTGAAAATTTAAAATTAAGATTTATAGTTTCAGGATATACGGATCACTGACCAATTTATTAATATTACACGTAAACTCTGTTGTGATGTGGAGAACCTAAAATGGCTTCTAGGAGAACTGAAAGAGAAAAGAGCGAGAATACTGCTCTCCAAAAGGAGCTAAAAACAATAGACGTATTTTCAATCGCCGCAGGAGCGATGATATCCTCAGGGCTATTTATTTTACCATCTATACTTTATAAAGACCTTGGTTCTATAATGATTATGTGTTATTTCCTTGCTGGAATCGTATATATTCCATCAATATTTTCAAATATAGAGTTGGCGACCGCTATGCCAAAAGCTGGAGGAAGTTATTTTTTTATAGAAAGAAGTCTTGGTTCAATATTCGGAACAATTGGAGGTCTTTCAACCTGGCTATCACTGAGCTTTAAAAGTGCTTTTTCTTTTTTCGGAATTGGAGTATTTATTTCATTCTTGTTTCCTCAAATAGCAAATAATATTAAAATCATTGCTTTAATATCTTGTATTATTCTTACTCTCATCAATCTTTTTAAGATAAAAATTTCAAGTACTCTTCAAAATGTCTTGGTCTTCTCAATCATTTCTATTTTAACCATTTATTTGGCCATTGGAATAACTAAGATTAATCCTCAATACCTATTACATTCAAAAAGCTTTTCATTCGGTGCTCTAATATATGGGGTCGAATCTGTATTTATATCATATTTAGGACTTACAAAAGCAACAAGTATCTCAGAAGAAATTAAAAATCCCACAAAAACAATTAAAAATGGTATGCTATCATCTTTCTTTGTTATATGGGTATTATATACTTTGTCCATCATAGTAACAGTTGGTGTTCTTCAACCAGGTGAATTTGATAAAACACTTGTTCCTTTATCTACCTCCGCATTAAAAATAATGGGAGTCCCGGGAGAAGTTCTTCTCACCATTGCTGGTATATTAGCAGTACTAACAACTGGTAACGCTGGCATAATGGCAGCTGCTAGGTTTCCATTAGCTCTTTCAAGAGATAAATTATTGCCGAGTTTTTTATCCTATGTCTCGCCAAAAACCCATATACCCACTCTTTCAGTTATCACAACAGGAATCATTATTGCTGTCAGTATTTATTTTCTTGATATAGAAAGTTTGGTCAAAGTTGCAGGGGCCTTTGTAATTTTAGAGTTCATCTTTGTAAATACTTCACTAATAGTGATGCGAGAAAGTAAAATTTTAAATTACAAACCATCCTTCGTGTCTCCTCTATATCCATGGTTACAAATTCTCGGTATTATTGCCTATATATTCATCTTATCTCAATTGGGTACAAAAATAATTATAGGAATGGCATCCTTTATCGTTATAGCCATTTTATGGCATTTTATATATAAAAAAGAGTTTACAACCAGAAAATCTGCCATCATACATATCATAGAGAGAATAACCGATAAAGAGATAGCAGACCCATCCTTAACAAAAGAACTAACTGAAATTTTAAAAGAGCGTGATGAAATAATTGAAGACAGATTCGACAAATTAATAAAAAATGCAATCATCATTGATATAAAGGAGAGTATTACCTTAGAAGAGTTTTTTAAAATAGCTTCTCAAAAGCTCGGCGATAAACTTGAGGTTGAGCCTGAATATATTTATCAAAAGTTGCTAAAAAGAGAGAAAGAAACCACAACAGAGATAAGACCTGGATTGGCTGTTCCGCATATTACAATAGAAGGTGAGAAAAAATTTGATATGCTTATTGCAAGATGTGAAGAGGGGATATTATTTACACGAGATTTGCCCCCTGTATATGCGGTATTCGTTCTAATTGGAACGAGAGATGAGCGCACTTTTCACCTGAAAGCTCTATCATCTATAGCACAGATTATTCAAAATCCTGACTTCGACAAACACTGGCTGAGAGCCATAAATGAAGAAAGTCTCAGATATTTAATACTCGCTGCCGATAGAATCAGGGATGTCTATAAATCAGGTAAATAAATTGACTCTACACGTTCGATAAAGCTATTAACCTCAATTAAATACCTATCATAAGCATCTTCATATGTTTCAAAAACATGTTCTCCTATTGTCCATGTTTCAGAATCATCGGGATCAGGCTCTATCGAAACCAGTGAATCTATGTCGCTAAATTTTCCAAGATAATAAAAACAGTCTTCTATATCACCAGTCATAAAATAAGCTCTTGCTAAAATAACATAAATATCAATATAATTTATTGACGTATCATGCTGAAAAACATATGTAGAATCCAACTGTAATAACTGCTCGCCCTGCTCAATAACAAAAACATAAATACTATCATAATAACCATAAAGAGCAGCCCCACAGATAGCATCTCTATGCGGGTTAAGCGAACCAAGTACCTTGATAAAATCCTGAAAAATAGTTGAATCTGTCTTATCAATAAAAAGCTTTGACCATCCAATACCTATATATGCATCAAGTGAGGTGCTGTCATATTCAAGATACTTATAGAAATAATTTAGCGAAGACTGATAGTCACCATTTTCAAAATAATTCCAGGCAATTCCTAAATACTTAATGAAATTGAATACTGTATGAAATCCTATAGTATCTGTTAAAGTAAAATTTCCCCATAAATCAAAGGATGTTGCAAAACATCTGTATAATGTTGAATCTTTTAGATCTATCAGTTCAAACCTGTGAGATTGTCTATATTGATCTTCATTTAAAACTTCTCTTTTTGTATCTCCACTCTGCCAATAGCAAACAACTGATGAACACGGCTCATCCGTCTCCCAGTATAAAACAGCACTGGTATCAGTCACTTCTAACACAGTCAAAGGCTCCAGTATAACAGGAGGATCAGTATCTTCAATTATTTTTATAATCTCCCTTTCACAATTTACCAAAAACACAATAGTCAAAACCAGGATAATTGAAATCTTCTTCATGCTATACCCTTTTGTTGATATAAACAATTGACATCTAAAATTATATTATATATATTAAAATTGATTGATGAAAATTTCACATAGGTAGTAAATGGAAGAAGAAAAACAAAAAAACATTGACAAAGATAGAAGAGAATTTTTGAAGAGAATGGCATCATCTTCAATATTCGTCCCTCCAGTTATAAAAAGCTTTTCTCTTTTGCAAATAAGCACCTGGTGGTGGTGGACAGGACATCATCATCATCATAGATGGAGGACCAATGAACCTCCTCCACCTCCCCCACCTCCTACTCCTCAGTAATCGGCATTTCAAGATACTTTTTTTTTAAATAATTTATAGCTGCAAGAAGTGTCTCTTCATAGCTTTTGTATTCTCTATCCTCAACTATCCATGTAGAAGGAATATCAGGCTGAATTCCATTTTCAGGCCACACCTGATCTATCAATGCCTTTACTCTGGTAAAATTCCCCTTCTTAAAATATGGTTCCAGCAATATAACTCTGACCGTATTGGCATCTATTTTCTTACAGTATCTAAATTCCCAGTTAGGATAAAAATTCAGTACCTTTTCACCATAGAAAATTGAAGAATCAACATTAGCTTCAATTATATAAACAAGCGCTAATCCCGCCAAGCCAATTTTTAAATAATTGTTTAGCTCAACGCTCCTAATTAGAGAACTTTTTGCAGCAATCAATGAATCATTGTATATTCTGTGCCAACCGATCGAGGCGTGGCAGAATGGGTAAAAAGTGTTCTTATTAAATGCACCATAAAAATAAAATCTTGCAGAATCATAGTCGGCTTCTGTAAAAAATGACCATCCAACTCTTAAGAAACTGTGTATATTATGTAAAGTGTGAAAAGAGTCAATCTCAGTCTTGACAGGACCATTTTCATAATAATCCCATATTTTCAACCTATAATAGTAAGTCATAAATGGTTCAAGTCCACCAATCTCAACTCTATGAATCTGACTATTTTCTTCTTCAATATATTCTCTGACATCACCACTATCAAACCAATATTCTATGACAGCGTTAGTTGGTTCGTTAGTTTCCCAATATATCACTGCGGAAGTATCTTTTACTTCAATTACATCAGGCTGGACTACTACAGCAGGATTCGTATCATCATATTTATAAATTATTTTTTCTGAACAAGAAATAAAGATCAATAAAAGCACTATGATAATAGATACTAAAAAGTTATTTCGAGATTTCCTCATTTCACCAATACCACCTTTTTGTTATTATTATAAATTACCTTACCTTTATCTCTTATAAATATTTTAACTATATACATACCAGAAGAAAGTATCTTACCATTCAAATCCCTCCCATCCCAACATGCCACATGATAACCTATATTTTTTCTACCTAAATATTCACTATAAACCTCGCGCCCAAGCAAATCATACACTTTCAAACTTACATCTCCAGCTTGCCCCATTACATATCCTATCATCGTCCTGTTATTAAAAGGATTAGGAAACGGCTCATCTAACCTGAAATCTATCACTACCTCTATCTCATCATCTCCTCTGTATCCCCTATCATTCATAACCGCATATATCCCACTCCTATCAACAATCATCTCTCCATTATACCTGCTAATATATTCCCACTTTCCTCCACTAAACCTGTATACCGATAACCTCTCCTTATTACCTATTCCAGCCAAATCTATCCTCAACTTCCTCCCCGTATCTATCCCCTCAGGTCCAATATACACAGGACTATCTACTAACTCCATTCCCCTCGGTATATCTATCGCCATCTCTCCACGACTTATCAATAACTCATTCACCGTTATTCCATCATCTATCCCAACTCGCATACCTAATCCATATAACTCAACCTCTTCCACAATCTCCTTACCTACCTCTAACCTTGCAAGCCCTATATCCATTGTCCCTTCATTACCACTTAAATCCTTCCCCAATACCTTTACATTGTGATTGCCATATCCTATATCTATATCACTATAATATACCCTCGGTGGATCATCTATACTCCTTACCTCCTTCTCCTCTCCATCTAACTCTATACCTATACTATCCAATGGCTCATCACTTACTATATACAAACTTATCCTACCTCCAGATATACCTCTCTCGGCTATCACATACCTGAATGCAGGCGGACTATTATCTTCTACTACCTCACCTCTTAGCCTGTACCTCATCAGGCTATCTCTCATAACAAATCTATATCCATCACTATCTCGTAAATCCTCTATAAGTAGATTACCATCTTCATCAAGTAAGCTGAACTTAACATAACCAGGCAACATCCTTATATGTGGCCATAATATATAATACTTTTTGCCCTTGTTTGAACTATTCACCGTTATCTCTATATTCCACTCCTTACTCTCTCCCTTCCCAAAACTACCCTTAAACTCATATGCCAAAGGTCTATCATCCGGACCCCTAAACTTCATATCTACAAAATTTCCCATTCTGTCTATCCCTTGAAAATCATAAGCATCCCAAGCATCCAATCCATCTTTAGAACCTTTACATACTCCCACCAGATTCTCCATATCCCTTAACTTCCCATCCTCACTTATCACTCCTATCTTCAAAAACCAATCCCAATCATCATGATAACTCCCTCGCTTTAATCTGAATACCTCCGAATATCTACTCAATCTACGCTGTACCTCCGATACCTTACCCAATATCCGCCTGTTAGGTATTACTATATCTATATCACTTACCTTATCCAACTGTATAAACCAAAATCCCTTCCAAACAGATATTGTATCCACACTACTTACATAATTAGGTACTACTAACTCATATTGACCATTTACATGATCCCATAAATAGGCATACTGACTTATTATACCCGCATTCGCAGCATCTATTAAACTCATCTCCTGAACACTACTACCATTATGTAACAACACAACTGTATTCGACCAATCTATCAAATAAGGATAGGGATTGGCAAACATGTTAAACCCAGGCGCAGGAGGCTGCCAATCCACGTTCGGCGCAGCAGCTACATCAAGTGTATCTGGTACTCTCAACTGCTTACCCTCTACATCTACATTTATATCACTACCTATATTCTGCCATATGAAATGACTTATACCTGGATAACAATCCGGCGGCCAGTAACTGGTATCTGGATACCCATACTCATAATATTCCGATACCGAATCCTCTGTCGTCCACCTTATACATCCCCATGACCCATCAGGCATCTGATTACCAAAATCATCCCCATATACAGCAAAAGGGTCACCATCAAGCGGCACTAATGGCACTCCTACCATCACCCATACATTTAATGGAAAATTACTATAAACCAGCTCCCTGTAAGGTAACGATTTACTAGCCTGCGAAGTGTTACCATAACACCCCATATTTATCAAATCTCCATTATCCTCCGGCTCTAAACTATAATCATCACCAGGATAACCACCATCTATACACGGAGAATGATTTGCATCTGCTGTCCATAATCCACCATGATATGACCCTGCCTGACTCTGAAGATGAAAATCATCATCACTCCAACCATCACCCCCAAGTACATTATCCGACCCATCCGGATCTACAAACAACGGATCCTCAGATATAGACCCATTACCAGGACTCGCTACTCCATACCAGTTGTTACTATTTCCATATACACAATTGTAACCCAAAATCACATCAAATACACCAGAGCCGTGTATACCTCTCGAATTTCCAACCACTATATTATTACGCCAAAATCCAGATACATCACTACCATATAGCCCCGTCCCTCCTACACTGTATATAGTATTATTTTTTATATCTACCGAATATCCCCCATTACTGTATATACGTATACCGTAGGCAGTTGAGTATTTTCCATAATATATTAAATTGTTCTCAATTGTTGTGTTATTAATAGATGAAGCATATATTCCACCTGTTCCTATCGTATGGATGATATTATCCCTAAACTCACCAATACTAAATGGAGTTGATGCATTTATTAAAATTCCCTCATCTATATCATAAATAGTATTTCCTTTGATAGATTGGATGTTGGCGGGATCAGAAAAATATATACCATCACCACCACAACTATAAATAGTATTACTATCAATTCTATTTATATAATAACTACCATCAGAAATAATATAAATTCCTGCTCTACTGGAAATATCATGAACGATATTATGTATTACTTTATCACAATTTGAATTCTGAATAAATATACCATCGTAGCTCCAGACGTTGTATATCTCGTTATTTGATATAATAGCAACGCTATTTGCCTGTGGAATGTTATACACACGAATTCCATAATTCTGACAATCATGTAATAGATTGTTATAAATTGAATCACAACCACTACTATAAACATATATTCCAGCCGAGCCCCAGATATTATATATTAAGTTATCATGAATTGACCTAATAGTGCTGTTGCTGATATTAATGCCGTAATTATTACATCCATAAACCTCATTGTTGTAGATAGACAATATAGTTGAACCGTCATCAACGTATATCCCATAAGGAGTATTTGTTATATTATTCCCCGATATATTATTAGCATCGGAATCAGTTATATATATTCCTCTCTGATTACCTCCCTGTATTTGACAATTTTCAATGGAAACATTTGAAGAACTTTTTACATATATTCCATAATCACTATTCCATAAAAAATTACCCCTGTAAATATTAATATTCGAAACACCATTTAATCTAATTCCCATATCAGAGTAATTTATATCAAAATCGTAAATGTAAATATTATTGGAACTCGATATATCTATACCAGGATTACTACCACCCTGAACTACACAATCATTTATGTATATATTCGAAGAATTATTACTTATATACATCCCTCTTTTACTATTCCAGTTAAAATTACACGTGTCAATATAAATAAAACTGGCACCGCTTATCACAATACCATTGCTATTAGCACCAGTTATTGTAAAACCCCTTAACCGTACATAACTATTACTACTCAACCTTACTGAATAATTCTTCCCTGAAGAGATTGTGACATCACCTGGACCGTCTGGAACATATCTTGCCTCATAGTCACCATAGTAGGTTACCATATTTGATGAATTCCCGCTTTGAGATATACTTACTCTCTCACTGTACCAAGCCGGTCCCACTATTACCGTATCTCCAGGTCCTATATTTCCATCTTTTGCCGCCCTACCTATAGTTTGCCATGCTGTCTGTGGTGTCAATCCATCATTTTTATCATTACCAGCATAGCCTCTCACATAATATTTAGTTGCTAAAATATTACTTGTTGCAATTATTAAAGACATAATAATAATTTTTAAATACTTTGAAAGGTGCATATTCTTAATCCTTTACATACCAATTATTAAGTTATCATAGAATGGGCAATTTGTCAATCCAGTGCAGTGTGACCTGCGTCACGAATTGAATATTTTCTCCAGTTTTTTCTCAAATTCTACTTTTAATAATCCTGTTAATCCATGCTCTTGTCCATTTAATATCTTTTTCAAAGCTTTTAACTCCTCCCCGGAAAATTTTATAGCATTTAAAACATGCCTTTCAAAGGCTTCATAAGAAATTGGTGCTACAATTTTTGTAATCTCTGCAATAACTCTCGCATATTCCCTTATCTCATACTGCGCATGATAGTCAAGACGCAGCTCTAAAAAATGAAAAAGGTTATGCAAATCTATTTGCCAGTACCACTGAGTATATAGAGATAGAGGCAGATTTATTCTTGCAAGCTCCCTGGCTATATTATCGTCAATCATTTTATTATAATCCTCATACGCCCTCTTTTGACCCTCCTGCAAAATTCTCAAAACCTTTTTCTGTAACTCTATCGGTACTTCGTCCTGATCATCTCTACCCTGACGATTAGTCCTACTCTGAAACCTGACACATTTTGCCTCAGGTACATAAAACTCCTCCTCCAAGATACTATACCTACCAGAAATCTCATTAACTCTCGCTGTCCTGTGTCTTATCCATTGCCTTGCTACAAAAATTGGCATTTTACAGTGGAATGTCAAAATAACCTGTTCAAATGGTGATGTATGTTGATGCCTCATAAGATAATCTATCAACATTTTATCTTCACGCAATGTCTTTGTACCCTTTCCATATGAAACACGTGCAGCCTGAACAACTCTTTCATCACCACCCATATAATCGACAAGTCTAACGAAACCTTTATCCAGTACTTTAAACTCTTTATCCAATATTTTTTCTGCTTCTTTATTTATTACATGCCCCATTGCATCCTCCCTTTCTAATATCATCAAAAATGTATCATTTTATATTGTTTTTTTAAAATAATATTTACTACAAATTAAAAAATCACCGCCTATTTTCAATCTTAAGGTGTGGTTCAATATTTCCTTAATAACAAAATAATGATTTATTCCATTTAAAAAATTTCTAACTATTAACTTCAAGTCTTGTAATTCTAAAATTCAAACAATAAATTAAGTTGCCTTTTTTGGAGATTAATTTATTATGAAGGGTGGTATTAATATTAACACAAAAACTATAAAAACGACACAGACCACCCACGAATATTTCCAAACAAACTTAACGAATATTCCTACAACTACAACAGGTAGATAATAACCTGCCTCCCGGGACAGAATCCCTGAGAAAATAATATCAGGAAAAATCCCGGGAGAGGGAAAAGGCTATTTGAATATTTAATAAAGAAAATGGAGGGGAAGATGAGCAAAAAAGTGGCTATTTTAGGCGGAGGAAATATCGGAGTCGCGATGGCAAAAGGATTTACAAGATCTGGTTATCTTAAACCCGATAATTTAATAATTACAAGAAGACACCCTGAACATATTAAAGATCTCGAAAAAGAGGGATATATAATAACAAATGATAATAACTATGCTGTAAAAAATTCTGAAATTGTAATAGTTGCCGTGAGGCCAGAACAATTGAAATCACTACTTGATGTTATAAAAGACGATGTTCAGGAAAACAAACATATCATCGTTTCAGTTGTCACTGGCGCTACTATCGACTTTATTAAAAGTTATTTAGGTAAAAAGGTATGGGTTTTCAGAGTAATGCCGAATACAGCAGTTGCAATATGCGAATCTATGACCACTATTTCCTCTATTGATGCACCAGAAGATGTAAGAAAAAAAGTGGTAACTCTTTTCTCAAAAGTTGGTAAAGCACTGGAGATCCCGGAAGAATATATTATACCGGCAACTGTCCTATGTGCGTCTGGTATAGCATTCTTCCTTAGAGTAATTCGGGCAGCATCCCAGGGTGGTATTGAAATCGGCTTTCATTCTGATGAAGCAATCATGATGGCAGCCCAGACAGCAAAGGGATCCGCATCAATCCTATTGGAGTCAAAAGGGCATCCAGAATCGGAAATTGACAAAGTAACAACACCACGAGGTATCACCATCGCTGGGCTAAATGAAATGGAACACAATGGTATTAGTTCTGCTCTTATAAAAGGTATAATCGTATCGTATAAGAAAGCAGTGGAGTTAATGCAAAACGGTAAGAAGTAATCTGCCTATGATTGTTATTAAGCTAAGTAGTAACGCACTAAGTAGTCCTCATTATCTACAGAGAATTGCGGAGATTGTAAAATATTTCTGTAAAAGATATGGTAGATTAATTATTGTTAATTCATATATCGAGAAAATTGCAGATTATGTAAATAGTATTATCACAAAATCTGGTGAATATGGATCCCCGGGTACTACCATAAAACTGATAAGAGATACCATTAATGATTATTATATTTCACAAATCAAGCCATCAGAAAAAATTGTACATGAATTACTAAAAAATCTGGAGGATAAACTCAGGGCTTATGAATATATAGGTGAAAGCTTTCCTAAATATAATATGATGCTCTACTATTACATATATTTAATCTCTATCCACCTGCTTTATGATATGCTGATAAGTACCGGTATCAATATTTCCATAGTAAATTCAGAAGACATAATTATTTCCAGCGATGATCCAAACAATCCAGAAATCAATATTGAGGGTACAACAAACAATCTAGAAAATTTGCTTTCTGCGGAGAATGTTTCTTTTATGTTTTCTGGTGGCATTGCAAAGAATACTTCAGGTAATATTGCAGTATTAAATGAGAAAGAAATTGACAAGGTAGCAGCTCTTGCATCATCTATAGCTAATGCAAATCACCTTCTTGTATTGAATGATGACAAATACAACAAAATACTTTCTGATGAGATACTCAAAACTAAAGGACAAACAAGGATATTCAATTATGATGAAGCAATAGATTATTTTAGTATTACAGAAAATATCTTCTCAAGGGATGCAATACATATATTAAAAAATAATAATACTCCTATTCGTTTTTCAGGGGTAGAAAATTTCTCTCGTGCATCTTTGGAAGTTGCAAATCCCGATAAAAATTATGAAGACTCCTCTCTTAAAGCCATATTCCTAAGAAGCAATCTATCTCACATTCGAATTTTTTCAAGAAAAGTTGACCAGATACCAGACCCATTTAACGTTGACAATATAATTAACAAAATAAGTGGAGGAGAGATTTACTGGCTCAACAATAAATCTCAAGAGGGCTATTTAGATATAATTCTGCCAATAGATCAAAAAAATAAATTCTTAATAAATATTCTTTCGGATGAAGAAAACTCACGGTTTTCCTTCGATATCAAAGATAATATTTCATTGATAGGTATAATTGCTGATATGCAAAAATACTGGGATAAAATTCTAAACTACACTACAAGAGAACTTTCGAAAAATAATATTGTCATTAAAGACATTATTAAAAACATCTCGAGCAATCTAATATTATTTATTATAGACAGTACAAATAAAAAAAAGGCACTAAAAATAGCACAAAATCTTCAGCTGATGGAAAATGGGAAAATAGTAAACCTTTTTATAGTCGGTACGGGTAAGGTTGGAAGCTCCCTTTTTCATATACTAAAATCCCGCTCTTTTAGAAAAGATGTAAACTTAAGAATTGTTGGCATAACAAATACCCGAAAAATGCTAATCGATGAGAGAGGAATAGATTTACACATATGGGAAGAAAATCTTATAAATAAAGGTAAAAAGGCAAATATTGAAGAATTTAAAAAAGAAATTATTAATAATACCCTTCCAAATAAAGTTTTCATTGATTGTACTCCTTCAAAAGATATTGCATTCTTGTATCCGGAACTTATAAGAAATGGAGTATCTGTCGTCACTGCCAATAAAATTATGAATACAGAATCATATCAGTTGTATGAACAGCTCAGAGATAACACACGCAATGGATACGTCAGATACCTTTATGAAACCACAGTCGGAGCAGGTCTTCCAATAATCTCATCAATACGTAGTCTGGTTGATAGCGGTGATAAAGTATTAAAAATTGAGGCTCTGCTTTCCGGAACTATGAGCTTTATCATGAACAATGTCAATAAAGGTATAAAACTAAGTGAAGCAGTTTATAAAGCATGGATGCATGGCTATACAGAACCCGATATCAGAAATGACCTTGATGGTATGGATACAAAAAGGAAACTTCTGATACTTATAAGAGAAAGCGATGCAAAAATGGAGCTATCAGATATTGAATTAAAACCGCTTATACCTGAAGAATATTTTAACGTGAAATCAAATGAAGAATTGATTGAAAAGTTAAAAAATTATGACGATGAGTTTGCAGGCATAATAAATACAGCAAAGAAAAGAGGTAAGAAACTCATGTACCTTGCATATTATGATTCAAAAGAGGCTAAAGTTGGATTAAGAGAAGTCGATAAAAACAGTCCATTCTATCATCTTGAAGGAAATGATAACCTGGTTGTGATACAAACCAGTCGATATTACACAAATCCATTGGTTGTAAGAGGGCCTGGAGCTGGACCCGAAATAACAGCCGGAAGCATTATCAAGGATGTGATGAAGCTCGTTGATATCCTGGAATTCTAAGGAGAAAGTACAATGAACCAAATAAAAATTTTTACACCAGCTACCATTGCGAATATCGGTTGTGGCTTTGACATTCTTGGATTTGCCTTTTCTTCCCTTGGAGATATAGTCACACTTGAGAAAATTGAAGAAAAAAAGATCGAGATAACTGAAGTAAAAGGTTACAGTGAATTGCCGACAGAACCCGAAAAAAACACCGTAACAATTCCCATTTTGAGAATAATGAGTGATTATAATCTAGATTTTGGAGTAAGAGTAAAAATCAAAAAGAATATCCCCATCGCCAGCGGCATGGGTTCAAGCGCTGCGGGTGCTGTTGCAGGAAGCTTTGGCATTAGCTATCTTGCTGGAAAAATTCTCAGTGATAAAGAAATTCTAGAATATGCCCTAGAAGCTGAAGGAACAATAAGTGGTGAAAAACATGCCGATAATATAGCTCCATGTTATTATGGTGGAATCACTCTTATCAGAAATACCGAAAAGCTTGAAATAATTAAGCTTCCTATTCCCGAGGATATCTCGTGTATTATAATGCATCCACATATCGAAATTAAAACAGAATATGCAAGAAAACTTCTAAAGGATCTTATTGAAACTTCTAAATGTATAAAACAAATGGCAAATATCGCTTCATTTATAGCCGGTATATTCCAGAATGATAAAAACCTCTTATCTTCAGCAAATATAGATTTTATAGCAGAACCACACAGAGCAGAGCTTATTCCAAAATACTACAGGTTAAAAGAAAGTGCCTTAAAATCTGGAGCAATTGCCTGCAACATATCCGGGTCAGGTCCATCAATTTTCGTACTGTATCACAATAACGATACCAGAAATAAAATAATTGACTCAATCAAAAAAATATATGATAAGAAAAAACTAAACTATGATTTATATTTCGGGAAAATTTCAAAAATTGGGGTCAAAATTATAGAGGAATCAAATGAAGTATTATAATATAAACAACAGAGCTGAAGTTGTAGATTTCGAAACCGCAGTTTTAAATAATGTTGCAAAAGATGGTGGATTGTATATACCCTGTGAATTACCGCAAGTCAATATTGATTTCTTAAAAGAGATAAAAAATCTATCCTTTAAAGAAATTTCGTTCAACATTGGTAGAACAATTTTCAAAGATGATATACCTGATAATATTCTTGCAACAATTATTGACAAAGCTTTTACCTTTGAACCCACGATAAAAGAACTCAATGAGGATATAAGAGTAATCGAATTATTCAATGGACCCACCCTTTCATTTAAGGACTTCGCTGCCAGATTTATGGCAAATTATATGTCCTATCTTGCGGAAAAGTACGGGAAGAAACTAACAGTACTTGTAGCTACCTCTGGAGATACTGGTAGTGCTGTAGCAAATGCATTTTATGGAATCGATAATATAAAGGTGTATGTTCTTTATCCTTCACAAAGAATTAGCAAAATTCAGGAAATGCAGATAGCTACATTCGACGAAAATGTTCAACCGATTGAAATTGAGGGAACATTTGATGATTGTCAGGGACTTGTGAAAAAAGCCTTTGTGGATGAAGATCTAAATAAGAAATTAAATCTAACATCTTCAAATTCAATAAATGTGGCAAGACTTGTCCCCCAGTCTTTATACTACTTTTACTCAGTATTAAAATTAATCGATGATTTCAATAAGAAGATAGCTATATGCGTTCCATCTGGAAATTTCGGTAATCTAACGGCAGGGATCCTGTCCAAAAAGATGGGATTACCCGTTTATAAATATGTCGCTGCGACGAACTGTAACGACAGTTTTATCCGCTTTTTAAAAACCGGGAAATTCGAACCAAATCCAACAATTAAAACATACGCAAACGCAATGGATGTGGGAAATCCAAATAACTTTCAGAGACTTTATGCTCTTTATAATAATAGCTTCGAAAAGATAAAATCGGAAATAGCTGGATATAGTTTTGATAATAATGATATGATCGATGCTATAAAATATGCATACGAATACCATGGGTATGTTTTAGAACCTCATGGTGCATGCGGATACAAAGGGATAATTTCATTCAAAAATGAAGTTAATAATTCGCATATATACGCTTTTCTTGAAACTGCACATCCTGGAAAATTTAAGGATATTGTTGAAATGGTCCTACAGGTAGAGATTGAGATCCCTGAATCTTTAAAACAATGTTTGAGTAAAAAGAAAAACTCAATAAAACTCCCTGATGATTTTAAAGTATTTAAAAATTATTTAATTGAAAATTAACCTCATTATTATAAATTTAGAATTTTAATAAAGAGGTTTCTTTTGCGAAAAGTAGATTCTGAGATTATAAAAAATACTGTTAAGAACCTTATACTTGAAGCAAACTATAACATAGATTACGATATAATAAAAAGAATTAAAGAGCTTTCAACCCAGGAAGAATCACCTATAGGTCAGGAAATTCTCGGAATACTATTAAAAAACTACCAGCTGGCAAAAGAGGAAAAAATGCCCATTTGTCAGGATACAGGTGTCGTAATCATTTTTCTCGAAATAGGACAGGAGGTTATAATACAGGGGGAGAATTTATACAACACAATAAACAAAGCCATAAGACAGGCGTATACCGAAAATTACTTACGTGCTTCAATGGTCTACGATCCTGTTTTTGATAGAAAGAATACTAAAGACAATACACCCGGTATAATCTATACCGATATTGTACCAGGTGATAAAATAAAAATATCTGTACTAATAAAAGGTGGCGGTGCTGAAAATATGAGTGAAGTCAGAATGCTAACCCCGACAGATGGAATAGAAGAAATAAAAAAATTCGTTCTCGAAAGAGTAGAAAACTCAGGTGCTAACCCGTGCCCACCAGTAGTTGTAGGCATAGGCATCGGCGGTTCTTTTGAACAATGTGCAATACTTGCTAAAAAATCGCTCTTAAGACCAATTTATGATAAAAATCCAGATAAAAGATATGCACAATTAGAAGAGCAGCTCTTAAAAGAAATAAATAAACTTGGTATAGGACCTCAGGGACTCGGAGGTAGAATCACTGCACTAGCAGTAAAAATTGAAGTCAGACCTTGCCACATCGCTTCACTACCGGTTGCAGTGAATATAAACTGTCACGCTCACAGACATAAAACAGCAATTATATAATAGAAAACAAATGAGCAAAACCCATTATATTAATACGCCACTTAACGATGACACAATAGCAAAACTTAAAGTAGGTGATAGAGTTCTAATATCAGGAACTGTTTATACTGCAAGAGATGCTGCACATAAATTAATGGTAGAATCACTAAAACAAGGGAAACCTCTCCCATTTGATATTGCGGGGCAAATACTATATTATACCGGTCCAGCTCCAGCACCTCCCGGAAAACCAATTGGTTCAGCCGGTCCCACTACAAGTTATAGGATGGATGCATACACACCAATACTCTTAAATGCAGGTTTAAAAGGTATGATTGGAAAGGGAGACAGATCAAAAAAAGTAAGGGACGCGATTAAAAAAAACAAAGCCATTTATTTCATAACAATTGGTGGAGCAGCTGTATATATTGCAAAGTCCATAAAGGAAAGTAAAGTTATTGCCTATCCAGAACTCGGGGCCGAAGCAGTCTATTTATTAGAGGTAAAAGAATTCCCTGCTATAGTCGGAATTGATATGTATGGTGGTGATATTTACGAAATAGGACCTTTAAAATATAGAATGCCATAATTTACTGCTACTTTTCACCTTTGCTAAGGATTTCATTAAAAAAACAGCTTCTATTCCCAGTATGACATGCTGGTCCTATCTGTTCAACTTTTATAAGAAGTGCGTCCTTATCACAATCTGCGTAGATTTCCTTTACATATTGAATATTCCCGCTTGTTTCTCCCTTACGCCATAATGTCTGTCTTGACCTGGACCAGAAGCATGTCCTGCCCTCCTTTAAAGTTATACTAAGACTTTCTTTATTCATATAGCCAACCATAAGTACTTCGTTTGACTTATGATCCTGGATTACAGCTGGTACCAATCCCTTTTCATCATACTTTAATTCATTAATATCTTTCAACTTTTCCATCTCAATACCTCACTGGAATTCCTCTTTCGCTTAGATATCTCTTTAATTCACTTATTTTTATCTGATCATAATGAAAAACCGATGCAGCAAGTACTGCATCTGCTTTTCCAAGCTTTATCGCATCATAAAAATGCCTAAGTTTACCCCCACCTCCGGAGGCTATTACAGGCACAGATACAGATTCACTTACTTTTCTATTTAACTCATTATCAAATCCCTCCTTTGTACCATCAGCATCCATACTTGTCAATAGTATCTCACCTGCTCCAAGCTCCACACCTTTCGCTGCCCATTCAATAGCATCTATATCAGTCGCCTCTTTACCACCATAAATGTAGACAACCCATTTATCGTCACCAACTCTTTTTGCATCAATGGCAAGTACTATACATTGAGATCCAAAAATCTCGGCACCTGCCCTTATTAGATCAGGATTCTTAATAGCTGCTGTGTTGATACTTACTTTATCTGCACCTCTGGATAAAATCATTCGCATATCTTCCACTGTTTTTATGCCACCGCCTATTGTAAATGGAATAAAAATTTCTCTCGCCACACGTTCCGCAAGATCTGCTATTATCCTTCTTTTTTCTGCCGATGCTGTTATATCAAGAAACACCAACTCATCAGCCCCTTCATCATTGTATCTCTTTCCCAATTCTACCGGATCACCTGCATATCTGAGATTCTCAAAGTGTATCCCCTTCACGACCTTTCCATCTTTCACATCCAGACAGGGAATAATTCTCTTTGTAAGCATATTAGTCCTCTAAAATAGCAATTGCTTTATCTATTTCTATGCTGCCTTCATATAATGCTTTACCTACAATTACACTATCTACATTCTTACCTTCGAGCTTTTTCAATCTAACAAGATCATCATAACCAGAAACTCCACCAGAAGCTATTACCTTAGCAGATCGTAATGAAGAAGCAAAGCTTTTGATCGAATCAAGGGAGATTCCTATAAGCGTTCCATCTTTTTTTATATCAGTGAATAAAAATCTCTTAACCCCAATTTCTTCCATTTTACCTGCAAATTCAATTGCCTTTATGTCAGATACCTCTTTCCATCCGCGTAACGCAACAAAATCACCCAATACATCCACAGCAACCACAATCCTGTCAGAACCAAATGTTTTAATTGCATCTTCCAGAAGATGAGGATACATCACTGCCATGGTTCCAATCACTACTCTCTTTATACCCATTGAAAGCCACCTATCAATATCCCTCAGTGACCTTATACCACCTCCAAGCTGAATATCAATCACCTTCTCTTTAACAATCTTTTCTACTACTTTTTTATTTCCCCCTATTTCAATCGCTGAATCAAGATCGACGATATGAATCATATCCAAACCCTGACTGGAAAACCTTTTTACCAGTTTAACAGGATCATCACAATACACTTTTTTTTCTTTAATATTACCCTTTGTTAATCTAACACACTTTCCTTCGCTTAGATCAATTGCAGGTATCAATTTCATATTGTCCAGTTCTATCTTTCAAAGCTTTGCAAAATTTTCAAGCAATTTCAACCCCACTTTATGACTTTTTTCAGGATGGAATTGTACCCCATAAACATAATCCTGTGCTGTTGCCACACAGAACTTCCTACCATATTCGGTTACAGCAATAACATTTCTGGAGTATGCAGGTCTACAATAATACGAATGAACAAAATAAAAATATTCCCCACTTCTAATACCTCTAAATAACTCATTATCCGCTATTATTTCGACACTATTCCAGCCCATATGAGGTACCTTTTCAACTCCCTCAATTTTTAGTACCTCACCATCAATTAAATCAAGACCCTTCCATACCCCATTTTCATAACTTTTGGTGAATAATAATTGCATTCCAAGACATATTCCGAGAAGTGGAATATTCTTATCTACTTTTTCAACAATTACCTCATTAAATTTCCCATGTCTCAACTTTTCTATCGCTGGTTTAAAAGCACCAACACCGGGAAGGATTAGCTTATCAGCCTTTTTTACCTCTAAAATGTTTGATGTTACAACAATGTCATAACCAAGGTAATCAAAAGCATTCTTCAGACTTGCGAGATTACCAACACCATAATCAATAATTACAATATTCTGTGCCAAGGCTATTCCCCTATTATTCCTTTTGTTGAAGGAATGTTTCCATCAATGGGTAACACCGCCATTTTTAATACTCTACCAAAACACTTAAAAACAGCCTCTGCAATGTGATGTGAATTACCAGTTTTTAAAATGTCTATGTGTAGTGCAATTTTCGACTCTCTAACAAATCCCATAAAAAATTCCTTTATACACTCAGTAGAAAGCTCTCCAATCTTTTCCCTCGTAATTTCAACATTATAATTAAGGTAGCTTCTGCCCCCGATATCGATTGCAACCCGTGCAAGGACCTCATCCATAGGCATTACAAAAAAGCCATATCTCGATATTCCTGATCTATCGCCCAGTATACTATTTAGAGCCTGTCCCAGGGCTATCCCTACGTCCTCAACTAAATGATGATCATCTACAAAAGTATCCCCTTCTGCTTTGACATTTAAATTAAAGCCACCATGAAAGGCAAACAATTCAAGAAGATGATTAAAAAACCCTAATGGAGTATTTACTGATATTTTTCCACAACCATCCAAATTCAATTCAAGCTCGATTTGAGTTTCTTTTGTTTTTCTTACAATTTTTTTTGATCTCATTTTTATTTCCTTTCAAAAACTTTTAGGACTTCATTCATATCTCTAGTGGCAATTACGTCGCTATCAAAAGCATCGGCGCTATTATTAATTATCTGAATAAATATCACATTATCATCACCTGAAATTTCTTTATAATTTTTAACGACCAAATAGTCATCGTAGGAATCTCCAAAATAGACTATACCACTAGCATTCAATTTATTTTTGATAATTTCCAGTATTCTACCATCAGGTTTTACTATTCCTTCTCTGCCATGATAAAAAATAAAATCAAAAACATCCTCCAATCCATTTCTTTCAAGAAAAATTTCCAATTCCTTTATATTTCTACCCGTTACAATAGCTTTCTTAAGTTTTAGTCTCTTTAACATTTCCCTATCAACGAGTAGATATTCATTTTCAAGCATTCCTTTTTCAAAAACATACTGATTTTCAAAACCATACAATCTTTTACAATAATTTATCCCACCGTAATATTCCATTGTTAACTTTCTTATAAGGTTATTATTAAATAACTCTTTTAATTTATTCTTTAACCCCGGATCTAAATTCTCAATGATTTTATAAACAGAATACAATCCAATACCATTTTCCTTTACATCTTTTAAAAAATTATCCAGACTATCATATACACACAAATGTTCTAGAATTTTGTATGCCAATAAAGCTTCAGCCAAGTCCCAGTCATTATTAAATCCAGGTAGCATACGAAAAGAGGTAACATCTTTTACAGTGGGCATTTCCCAACGTTCCATACCATACATATTGCCATAATTATACACAGCCCTCCTTATAGCCTCGGTGTATGAAGTGGATGTGTCTACAAGTACCCCATCTACATCAAAAACAAGTAAATTTACTTTATCCTTCACCATCATAGGCTTATTTATTCCACCCATTAAATCATACTCTGCTCAATATTTCATCCATAGCATTTAATAAAAGCTCATTTTCCTCTGGCTTTCCCACTGTTATTCTCAAATGATTCTCTAGAAGAGGATAATATGATACATCACGAACCAATATACCTTTTTCTATCAGACCTTTATACAAAATTCTATAATCGAAATAGGTTTTAATCAATATAAAATTCGCATCTGATTTATACGCTTTAATATTATCAAATTTTCTTAATCCATTAAACAAAATTTCTCTCTGTTCCACAATCTTTTTAACACTTTCTTTAATAAACTTCTCATTGTTAATAAACGATGAAACTATTGCTTCCGTTATAGAACTAAGATTATAGGGAAACATTGCTTTCCTAACTTCTATCGCAAGATCAACTGGCAATATACCATATCCAAATCTCCCACCTGCAAAGGAAAATGCTTTCGAAAATGTCCTGACCAGTATAAGATTATCATATTTATATACATACTCTTTTAAATCTTGATCGGTAAAGTCAATGTATGCTTCATCTACTATCACATAGCCTTGTGCATTTTCAATTATTTCTTTCAGTTCAGCTTTTTCGATTTTCGTACCTGTTGGATTGTTCGGTGAACATAAAACAATCAGCTTGTAATTACTTTTTGCCTTTTTTACAAGTATCTCAACAGGGAAAGAAAAATCATCGCGTTTTAAATAAACAACAACATTTTCAGCTTCAAGTATTCTCAGAAAGTTGTCTATCATAGAAAATGTAGGTGCAACAGTTAAAACCATATCACCCTTTGATATCATACAAAACATTATAAAAAAAAGCACCTCATTGGAACCATTCCCCAGAATTATCCTATCTTTATCTACTTTTAGCCACCTGCCAATTTTTTCTCTCAATGCACTATAAGTAAGATCAGGATATCTGTTCCAGCTGATACTCCTCACCTTTTCCAGAATTTGATCCTTAATACTATCTGGTAAATCATAGGGATTTTCATTCTGGTTCAGCTTAACTATATATTTAATCGAAGGCAGCGAGTAAGGCAACCTCTCCCTTATTACTTTTTTTACAAATTTTTCTACCCTATTCATTTCATCAACCTAACTTTAATTGCCTTTGCATGAGCGGTAAGTCCCTCAAGCTCTGCCAATTTAATTATCTTCTCTCCATCAGCAGCTAATCTGCTCCTGTCACAATGCAGATAATTTATCCATTTTAGATAATCTCTCACAGATAATCCCGAAGAAAAACGAGCACTTCTACCTGTGGGCAATACGTGATTTGTTCCAGCCCAGTAATCACCAATGGGCTCAGGAGTCTCATCTCCAATAAATACAGCTCCAGCATTTTTTATGCGATGCAGTATAGAATCAGCATCCTTTAGATGTAGCTCAAGGTGCTCCGGAGCAATGGCATTGACTATCTCGATAGCTTCCTCCAAACTCTTTACTTTTACAATCGCCCCATTCTCTGTAATTGACCTAGATGCAATCTCTTTTCTTTCAATTTCCTGTAAAAATTTATCAATAGACTTGCAGATTCTCTCAGCATTTTCATTATCTATCGTTACACAAATAGCTTTTGATAATGGATCATGTTCTGCCTGTGATAACATATCTATCGCTATATATTCGGGATTAGCGCTATCATCAGCCATAACAACAACTTCACTAGGTCCCGCAATAGAATCAATTCCAACATATCCAAAGACCTGCCTTTTCGCCTCTGCAACATAAACATTTCCCGGACCCGTTATTTTATCGACAGGTCTTATACTTTCTGTTCCAAATGCCAGAGCAGCGATTGCATGTGCTCCCCCCACAACGTATACTTCTTTAATCTCCAGCATATCAAGAATAGCTGCCACATATTTATTTAACCTGCCTGTTCTGGTATCAGGCGGTGATACTACTACTATTTCTTTAACACCCGCTACCATAGCCGGGACTACATTCATTAAAACAGAAGACGGATAGCTTGCTGTCCCACCCGGTACATATAACCCTGCCCTTTCAACCGGCACCAATCGTTGTCCCATCAAAATACCGGAACTTTTTAACTCCCAGCTGGATATATTTTTCAACTCCTGGTGATGAAAATGTTTTATATTTTCATATGCCTGGTGAAACAGATCGAGTTCCTCTTTGGAAACTTTATTCTCCTCGTCAAAGTCATCCTTATCAGCTTTCACACTTTTCCTCTTGATACCATCAAATTTCATAGTGTATCTCAAAAGTGCTTTATCACCATTCATCCTAACATCGTTTATAATTTCGCTTACACTACCGGAAACTTCAATTTGTTTTAAACGGTCAAAATAATAATTATCAATAAAGTCTTTTATATTCTCAAAAATTTTTATAGGCATAAAAATCTCCTTAATATATAACTTTATTCAAAGGATACTCGATAATGTCGGTAGCTCCGTAGTCTTTCAATTGTGGTATAATTTCTCTAACAACTTTCTCATCTACAATCACTTCAAGAGCTACCCAATCTTTATCAAGTAAAGGAGATATAGTTGGTTCTTTCATTGCAGGTACAAATTTCTTTATTTCCTCAACTTTATCTTTTCGGATATTGAATTTTAATCCTACTTTTTCCTTTGCCCTTATTGCCCCCTGTAATAGAAGAGCTATGTTATCAATTTTCCTTTTTTTCTTTTTATCCATATATGATTCTTTATTAGCAATAAACCTCGTAGTAGATTCAAGGACTGTATCGATTATTCTCAAATTGTTAGCTCTTAAGGACGATCCAGTTTCTGTCAATTCGACAATAGCATCTACCAATCTTGGGGCTTTCACTTCTGTTGCCCCCCATGAGAATTCTACCTCGGCTTTTACACCCTTTTTCTCCAGATATCTCTTTGTAAGATTTACCGCTTCTGTAGCAATTCTTTTGCCATTTAAATCATATACAGACTGAATCGGTGAATCATTCGGCACAGCAAGCACCCATTTAACAGGAGAGAAACTGCTTTTGGCATATACAAGTTCACATACCTCAACTACATCAGCCCCAGATTCAATTATCCAATCGAGACCTGTTAGACCTGCATCAAGAACATTTTTCTCAACGTACTTAGCCATCTCCTGAGCTCTTACAAGTATTGCCTCTATCTCATTATCATCACATACAGGGAAATAGCTTCTAGCACTTACACGAAACCTAAAACCTGCCAGCCTGAATAATTCAAATGTGCTTTCTTGCAAACTACCTTTTGGCAAACCAAGTCTTAATATCATAATTATTGTTCCTCCATTTTTTTCTTTCATTGGAATTGAGGACACGGGATAAAAAACCCGGGTCCTCAACTCCCTCACCTGAGAACCCGGGTCTTCTCTCAAATTAAAAACATCACCCGGAAATTCTCTCAGGTGGGCATTTTAAATGGTAATGTCGATGATATACTAACTTCATAAAAAATATCAATCAAATCTCAATACGATTTAAATATGCCTTAAAATTTTTAATCTTTCAATGAAATATTTTCCACAAAAAACATCTTAAATTTTTATTGCTTTTACAAAAACAAATTAAAAAACAAGCCTAATTACATTAAACTTTGCAACTTTGCATTCTTTTATATATATTATAACTGATATTTGATCAATTACAAAATTTTGTGACTTAAATCAAGCGGCAAAAGTTTTTAATCCCAAAAAGTGATAGAAAACATATTAAAATAAATAAATAAAGTATAAACTTTTATCGGCTGAAAAGTAAAGTGTAATTGAAAAACCGAAAAGGTGGAAATGAGGAAGAATAAAATAATAATACTTGCCATAAAAATAGTCGTAATAATAGCGATCACTACGCATTTATTGTTAATTAATAGCCATGATTCTGTCGGTAGCAGTAGAGGAGAAATACCTCCTGCATATTCAAACTTGATTAATCAGCTAGAAAAGGAAGGTTTCCACAGAGACTTTTTGATTAATTTATATTCCGATCCAAGAGTAGAATTCTATGAACAATCGATTTATAAAAATATTATCGATAATGTCTCTAGCTATGTTTCAGATATATATAGAGAAAAAGTTCAAATATATGATATTGACGATTTTATACGTGAATACGATGATTATCTAAAAGCTGCTGAAGAAAGGTTTAATGTTGAAAAAGAAACAATCGTAGCAATACTTTTCACAGAGACGAAACTCGGGAAAATAATCGGCAAATATCCTGTTTTCAACGTTCTCAGCTCATTAGCCGTAGCAAGTGAGCCTAAAAATCTACAAAAGATAGAACACTACGTAAACATAAAATACCATTATTATGACTATGACACTAGACAACAAGTAATAAGAAAGTTAAAAGAAAGAGCAATAGAACGTAGCAATTGGGCGAAAAGCGAGCTTGTCTCTCTTCTGAAACTTCATTTAACAACAAAAATTGATGCCCTTTCTCTAGTGGGCTCATATGCTGGGGCGTTTGGTTTACCTCAATTTATGCCATCAAGTATGATAAAATATGGAGTTGATGGTGATAATGACGGAGATATAGACCTATATTCCTACCCCGATGCTATCATGAGCGTAGCAAATTTCCTAAGTAATTCCGGGTGGAGCAAACATCACGTCAACAAAAGGAGAGCCTTGCTCAGATATAACTACAGCAGCAGATACGTCAGACGCGTTCTTAACCTCGCTTCTTTATTAAACAAAAGATATTAATAAATACTATAAAATAATGCTTTTGCAAGGGAACTTCAAAATCAGTGTATTTGCCCTGTTATTGTTTTGGTATGTGTACTCAACTTCATATTTGGACATTAATCCACTCAGTCCCTCTAATGACCAGTCCAGATTAAAATGTTTTTTTGTATATTCACAAAAGGAGAGATTTTTTACTGACTTATCAATATTATCTGAGATTATTCTTGATAGATCCCTCCCATTACTTTCAAATTTAATCAATACCTTACCATCTTCATAACCAGTTTCGATTTTTAATTTTTTAGAACTAATTCCTTCCATACTCTTAACAACGATATAAAAAAATGCCAGGAATATCTGGGAAAGGTCTATAAATCTACCGAATATAACTTTTGGTACAATTTTTAAACTCAGTTCTTTTTCTATCTCATGTTTAATATAAGAATTGGCATTTAGATATTCCATATTCGTAACAATGAGTTTATTTATATCAATGGAGTCAAAATCTTCATTCCTTTCTTTAATACTTTTATGACTTATATTTTCCAATATTCTCTGTATCTTCCTTAACTCAGCAATGATCTCATTAGTCCCCTCTGATTCAATACCTTTCATTTTAAACATTTGCAACTTATTTAAAGCAACCGTAAGTGGGCTACTAAGATTATGGACTATACCAGGAATACTCAGCCCCATATAAGCATAGCTTCTTGTAATTCTTGTAATATTGTAATACATGTCAACAATTGATATTACAATTTGGTCATCCAATAGAAAAGAATTCAATGCAATTGGGAAGTTAATATTACCCCCAGGAAAGTATAATACCTGTTCTATGTCTTTTCCTGACCTAACTTTTTCTATATGCTCTAATAATAAATGTACAACATTTTCATCATCAATTAGATCCTTAACAGTTCCTTCTGTATCTTTAAAAGCCAAAAAGTCTTTTACATCATCAGAAACGTGAATAACCTCATCTTCTTTAAATACTATAGTTGACATATGTAACCTATCTAATACCTTCCCTAATTCAGATAAATCCATTAATACTATGCGCCTGTCAATAATAATATTTTAATAAACTAATTTCCATCTATTGTAAAAATAAATCAATACTAAGGATATTTTCAAATAAAATTAACCTACTGATTCATTGTCTTTAAAAATTCTCTGTTATTTTTTGTTTTTTTCATCTTATCAATTAAAAATTCCATTGCTTCTATAGGATTCATTTCATTTAATAATTTTCTCAATATCCAGACCCTCTGTAGTTCCATCTGAGACAACAATAACTCCTCTTTTCTGGTTCCTGATCTGTTTATATCTATCGATGGGAATATCCTTCTGTCACTTAGTCTTCTATCGAGAACCAATTCCATATTACCTGTACCTTTAAATTCCTCAAATATTACATCATCCATTCTACTTCCTGTATCAATCAAGGCGGTAGCAATAATTGTTAAGCTTCCTCCCTCCTCAATATTACGAGCGGAGCCAAAAAACCTCTTGGGTTTATGTAATGCATTCGCATCAATACCTCCTGACAAAATTTTCCCACTATGAGGAACCACAGCATTATGTGCTCTGGCAAGTCGGGTAATACTATCGAGTAGAATCACCACATCAAACTTTAACTCAACCATTCGTTTTGCTTTCTGTAATACCATCTCAGCTACCTGTACATGCCTCTCTGGTGGTTCATCAAAAGTTGAACTAACCACCTCTGCTTTAACGGACCTTTCCATATCGGTAACTTCTTCCGGTCTTTCATCGATTAGTAATACAATTAATATTATTTCTGGATGATTAGCAGTTATACTATTTGCAATATGCTGTAACAGCGTTGTTTTACCCGTCTTTGGCTGTGCTACAATTAGCCCCCTTTGCCCTTTCCCAATTGGACACAACAAATCCATAATTCTCATCGATATATTATCAGAGTCCATCTCCAATCTGATTCTTTCCATCGGATATAATGGTGTCAGATTATCAAAAGGAATTTTATTTTTTACCAATTCAGGATCCATCCAATTAACAGCCTCAACTTTTAAAAGAGCAAAAAACTTTTCATTATCCTTTGGTGGTCTTATTTCACCAGATACTATATGCCCAGTCTGAAGATTAAATCTTTTAATCTGTGAAGGAGAAATATATATATCATCGGGGCCAGGTAAATAACTCTGCTTCTCCGAGCGAAGAAAACCATACCCTTCATCAGTAACTTCAAGAATGCCAGTAGCAAAAAGTCGACCTTCATTTGAGGCTTTTGCCTGCAGTATTTTTAACGCAAGTTCATGTCTGTTTACCTCATCGGAACCATTAACACCAAATTTTCTAGCAAGCTCGATCAGTTCACGTGTTTTCATCAAATTCAATTTATTGATGGTAATTTCTTCTTCCATTCTATTCCACTCTCCCCTTTTTTACTTAAATTAGTTTAAAAATGCAAAAAGATTAGTTATTCTTTGCGTTTGCCCGGATTGCACTATATACATCATTCGCTATATAGTGACTTCCCGTAATTAATAAAACTCGCTCATCTCTTATTGAAAGACTTCTTAAAAATGCCCCTATATTCTTCAATTCAGAAATTCCAGCTGTAAAATTCAATAAACGTTCTAATCTAGGTTTGAGTTCATTAAAAGTATAAAATCCATTAAAATTCGATATAATATATACATTACCATTCACTTTTACAAGTCTTTTAAGTATGAGGTCTATATTTTTTGTTTTTTTTACAGCCATGATAATGTCAATCTTTTTGTCAGGGAAAACTTCTTTAAGTGTGTTAAGGACACTGTCAAAACCTGATTCATTGTGAGCAACATCATAATATATAAGAGGATTTTTATTTAATAACTCAAGCCTAGCTTTCCAGTTTATTTCCTCCATCCCTTTTTTTAATATATCTTCATTAAATTCACAAAAACCATTTCTAGAAAGGCTTTCTAAGGCAGCTAAGGAAGCTTTAAGATTATCCACTTGATGTTTACCAATTAAAGGGAATTTCACACTTTTCACATTTTTATTATCGGTTATTATATCGACAACTTGAAATGAAGGCTCAATTTTACAGACCTTTACTTTTATAATATCCGGAGCATAAACATATTTAAAATTACTTTCCTTACATTTTTTAATGAAATAACTTTTTATCCGTGGGTGCTGTCTTGAAAATACAACATTCACACCACTCTTGACTATTCCAAATTTTTCCATCGCTATATTGAGAAGTTTGTCACCCAGATACTCCTGATGGTCCCTTGAAATGCTTGTTATTATAGAAACTATAGGATTGACTACATTCGTAGCATCCCATCTGCCTCCCATTCCAACTTCAATTACCGCAACATCAATATTATTTTCAGCAAAATACTTAAAAGCCAAAGCCGTTGTGACCTCAAAAAAACTGGCATCAATCCTCTCGACCTTATTCTTAATGGAATTTATGAAGTCGATAATATAACTATCTCCAATCATCTTGTTGCCAACCACTATTCTCTCATTAAATCTTAATAGATGAGGAGAGGTATAACGCCCCGTTTTGTATCCAGCTTCCTTTAAGACACTATGCAGTATAGCACAGACACTCCCTTTCCCATTTGTTCCAGCAACATGGATTGAATGAAATTTCCTTTCAGGATTCCCAAGATAATCAAGTAGTTTTCTAATCCTGTCGAGACCGGGTTTAATTACCTCTGGTCTCAGGTTAAATAGATATTGAATTGTTTTGTCCATAATTGATTTAAAACGATTATTCCAAAAAGACCTTTTCTATATTTTTTAATCTCTGTCCCATGAAAAAACTAGCAATCTCTTCAAATTTTTGTGGATAATCCGATACAAAAAATCTATCTTCGATTTCTAAATCTTTATCATGATCCGCCAGCAGATTGATTTTTTTGAAAATTCTATACACTTCATTAGCTACCTCAATAGAAGAATCAATAATAATTACTTTACTATCGAAGTAATTTTTAATAGAATCCTTTAATAGCGGATAATGAGTGCATCCAAGTATTAAGGTATCAATTTTACCTTTTAGTGAGCTTAAATAATAATCTATTACACTGTCAACAATAGCACCATTTAACAATCCTTCTTCAATCAGAGGAACAAACAATGGGCAAGCCTTCTGTATTACCTTAATATCAGGTTTCAAATTGTTCAACATCAATTTGTAAGTATCAGAATTCATTGTTGCAATCGTACCAATTACTCCTATAGTACCTTCTTTTGTCACTTCAACTGCCTTTTTGCATGCTGGCTCAACCACCCCTATTACCGGTACATTACATTTTAGCTTTAACTCTTCAAGGGCTATGCTCGATGAAGTGTTACAAGCTACAACAATAAATTTTACTCCGTTGTCCTCAAGAAATTGTGATATTTGCAATGAATATCTGATTACAGTTTCACTGCTCTTTGAACCATAAGGCACCCTCGCTGTATCACCAAAATAAACTATTTTCTCATATGGCAATATCTTTTTTATTTGTTTTACAACTGTTAACCCACCAAGTCCTGAATCAAAAATGCCAATAGGTCTATTGTTATCTACCACCAACAATTTCCTCTTCACATACTTTCTTGAATTCAATTATACTCTCACATAGAGTCTCAGCTATCATCTGTCTGTATTTGGAACTATTTAATTTCTTTTCATCAGCTGGATTTGTCATATATCCGATCTCACATAAAAGGCTCGGCATTGATGCGCCTATTAATACATAGAATCCCGCTTGCTTTACACCTCTATTTTTAAAGGGAACCTTCTCTTCAAAATTCTCTGAAACTATTTCAGCCAACCTTTCACTATCCTTCATATAAGCAGACAGCACCATATTAGCGAGAATGTTTGTTATGTCATCATAGCCCTTATATTTTTCCTGATCTTCCTTTGACTCGAGTCTAATTACAGAATTTTCCTTTTCTGCCACCGCAATTGCATCCTCGCTTTTACCAGGTCTTAAAAGATAAAATTCAATACCAGATACACGACTACTTTTGCGAGAAGCATTAACATGTAAACTTATAAATAACTTCCCATTCTCATTATTGGCTATCTGGGTTCTTTTCCATAGTGGTAGAAATACATCTTTCTTTCGTGTATAAACAACGCGTATCCCCTTTTTTTCAAGCAGTCTACCCAGTCTCAACGCAATATCAAGAACAATATCTTTCTCATTTAATCTATATCGTCTCCTGGGAGTACCTACATCCTTACCCCCATGTCCAGGATCCAGAACAACAGTGTCGATGTACCAAGAGCTTTTTGCCCTCTCTATTTTCTCTTTGATAACATTACTATCTGGGAAAAACAGAGAGGCAAGTATTTTACCTGTAGTATAATCATAATGAACATCAGAGGATATGAAATTCTTATTAAAATTAAAGATAATTTGTACTGACTCCCCTAATTGCAGAACTTTTATCCCTTCTATATAGACAGATTCATTTATAAATGGAATATTATTCGAATCAACTCTAGCACCATATATAGTCAGATAAAATTGTTGGTTATTATTCCTGAAATAATATGAAAAATCTTTATCTGAAAAAGGTTTATCAGCATCTATTATTACAACCAAACCATTGACCTTATCGGTGGCCTTTATTTTACTTATATTCCCAAGGACAAGAGTAGACGGCTTAAATAACCTGGATTTTCTATATATCGATACCTCAATGTTATCTTTATTAATCCTGAAGGACAGATTTGGGAAACCTGATATTTTTAATGCGTTCAAGAACCTACTGGCTGGAGCATATATATCGTTTCCAACTAATAACACTGGATATTTAATATTCACTACATCTGTACCGATAACAAGGAAAGAACTATTTATTGTAAACTTTATTATCTTTTTATCAATGAATATAAGCAACTTACCATTCTCAGGCCGATAATATGTCCTTGCACCAATCTTCTTCGTAAAATCATTCAACGATACGTATGAAATAGTATCATATTTTGCAATACGGACTCTGAAATTTTTATTAAGCTCAGGGAAATTAACACTCATATAGCTGGAAAAGGCTATATTAGCCAGCAAAACTATCAATCCAGATACTCTCAAAAAGTTTTTCATTTTATTATTTATCCCAGAGATAATAACATGTTTGAAAAACAACTCTATTCTTCTCTTTTATATCATATTTTCTATCAATTTCCAAATTCCTTTTATATGCCAGATTGAGTTCAAATTTATCATTAATATGACCTTTAAAAACTATGAAAAATCTGTGACCATTTCCATATAAATTTACCAGATCGATATTATATGAGACTGAAGGCTCAACTATCGAAGACATAGATCCTGCCTTATTAAAATACTCAGAAATCCCGATATACACAATCCAATTCACCATCTCATACCTCAGGGATAACATCGCAAGTGTTGACTTTAATTCCTGTTTAAATAATTTCATGACAATGATATTCTTAAATAAAAATTGTTTCACTATCCTATAGTGAATATTAAACCTCATCTTTAAACTTTCATTCGGACTTGATGGATTGTCCCTGTATATATCCAGTCCAAAATTAACTTTTTTCCTAACAGGTATATAAATATATAGTCTGTCCAACCTGCTCCACGTATCATCACTATCAAAGATACGCCTGTGGAAATCTAAAAAGAAACTTATATTAAAAATTTCAAATCTTTTCATAATCGAAAATAAAAATCCTTCCTCATTCACATTGTATGAGGAAAAATACTTTCTGCTTCTTCCCAGGCGAGAAAAGAGGTATGGATTCATCCTTCTATAACCTGTCGCAATTCTAACTCTATTTACATCCACCTTAATTCCCTCAATGAAAGAAATATATTTGTCAATCAACGCCACCTCTCCAACATAACTAACCTTATCAAAAGTCATCCGATGATAGAGTGATATATAACTATAATCATCATCGTTGCATAAAAATTCAATAACTTTATTATAGGTCATCTTACCAAATAAAATTCCACATTTACCAGCATTGAAACTTCTATTAAATCCTATACCACACAGATTTTCAGCAACTGCATTTTTAGAAATAATTTCACCTTGGCTCACATGATAACCTGATGTAATAAATTTTGTAACGGTATCGTTATTTACCCTTGCATCCAGATTCCGCTTGGAATAAAAAATTAAAATATCACCTGTTCTAAAATTTACTTTAGCAGCAATCCCACTCAGAAAATGATCTTCACTATATCCTATATACTGTCTTACTCCTGATTTTGATATATAGATATTGTTATAACCATCCCTGACAAATCTAGAAAACAGGCTATTGCTAAATAAAATCCCTGCTCCCCATTTTATCCTGTATGAACCAGCCATTAATTCACATCTATTGTGAAATACATTCAGAGAAATAGCGAATTTATAACTATCAAAAAAGCTTTTCTCACCTTGATCCATTTCATTACTAAAAGCTGTAAATAGAAACCTGTCACTATATACAATTTGTTGTTTTATTTTACTCAATGGATATTTATTTAAATAGTTATTATCCAAGGAAATGAAATTAATAATATCATATTTTTTATAATCATCTTTCCTGATTATGAAAAACAATCTTATAACGGCAATTTCATTTTCGGAAAAACCTATTTTTGATAGATCGCTCCATTTACTAACTCCCGCAAATTGCTTCATATTTACTAAAATTTTATACTTCAAATCCACACTAATAGGTAAGCCTAATATATCGTCCCTTGTAACCTCAGACAGAATAACCGGATTATTTTTATATTCATTTATAATATCCTCAAGCTCATCAGCACTAATATTTCCCTCATCCAGATAATCTACAATCTCTGAATAATCCTGTGATAGACCAGTATTTACAAAAATAATTAAAAGCAAAATAAACATAATTACTTTAAATAACATCCTACCCCATAATAAACGGTACCAGGTAATACCCCATGATTCAAATACGATATGGATACCTTAAGAAAACTCAGATTCAAACTGATACCTGCTGAGAACCTATCCGGATATATCTGATAACCCGCTAATAAATCAATATACTTTATTGGAGATATTTTGTATCCCATTCTGAAAGTAAATGGATAGAGAATATCCTTGTACAATTCTAAGTAAAGACTTAAAACTTGCGTTACCCTGTAGTTTACTGCATAGTAAAATTCTTGAGGAATATTGCTATACATTTTCCCTTTCAAACCATCCTCTATATTGCGAAAGAGCACAGATATCAAAAGTTTTTTGTTTATATCATAAGCAAAGCCCATATCAAATGTAACTCTCATTGAGGAAACATACTTTTTAACAATAACTTCATATACATTCAAATTAACACCGGTGGAAAAACTATCCACTATTTTTACTGATAATCCCATACTGAAGAAGCTTTCTATATACAGATCGCCACCCATACGACTGCCTATAAATCTTAAATTCCACTTTTTCCCTCTATTTAACACAGCCACTATCTGATGAAACTTTAATTCTTTTATCCCAAAAATGTTGCCAGTGTTAAAAGAAAACATAGAACCACTGGTAAAACTCAGTGTTGCAGGATTTAGAAAAGGTTCGCAAACAGATGAGACCCCTCCCAATGCCATAGACTGTGAATTAAAGTTTTGAACTTCGAAAGCTGGGAAAGTAAAAGAGTAGAATAAAAAATATACAGAAAGAAATTTCCATACTTTCACTATTTATCCTAATTATTATTGCCGCAACGAAAGATTATCTTCGTGTCAGATCAGCATCAACGTAGATCTCTACACGCCGATTCTTTGCTCTACCTGTTGGAGTATTATTACTAGCAATTGGTCGAAATTCCCCATAGCCCATTGCACTGAAATATTTTTCCGGTATCCCTGTATTTTCTATCAGAAACTTTACAACATTTAATGCTCTGGCAGTGGATAATTCCCAGTTATTTTTATATTTACCAGAACGTATAGGCAAATTATCGGTATGTCCTTCGACCCTGATTTCCACATCAAGATTGATACCTTCTTTCTTCAGAATCCTTTCAAAACGATTAAGTTCGGGATATCTATCAAGGTTCAGCAGTCTTGACTGTCCTATTATGTAGCCAATATTTCTCAATATTGGCTTAAATTCATTTTTTATTTCTGCTTCATTTATGTTAAAGACAATTGAACTACTCATTAATAACTTTACACCTTTGGTGTCTCTTGTGACTTTTATCAAATTCTTAAGCCTTGATTCCCTTATATAAGATTCTATATCTTTTTTTGTCTCATCAAGTAAAACATCTATTACCCTGTATATGTTGCTCTGTGCTTCATTAACAATTATTAGAGTAAGAACAAAAAACGTTAATAGGAGGGTAACCATATCAGCATATGTTATAGCCCAGAAGTTCTTAGGAGCCTCTATTTTTCTGTCAGACATTATTTAGAGTCTCCTTTTCCCTTTCTTTCATAGGGACAAAGGTTATCAACTTTTCTTTGACAATAAGTGGGTGTTCTCTATTATGCAGGCATAAAATTCCCTCAATCATTACCTCCTTAAGCATAATTTCTTCCTCAGACCTTCTTTTAAGCTTACCTCCAATCGGGATAAATAAAAGATTGGCTAAAATTAACCCATAAAATGTCGTAAGTAGAGCCATCCCCATACCACCAAGCAATTCTTTAAATTGAGCCGTTATGTCAAAATTTATTGTTTCAAGAAGAGCATCTATGCCACCCGCTACACCAGTAGATACTGTAAAATTTTTCAGCATTACTATAAGACCGATAATGGTTCCAACCATACCAAAAGCCGGTGCATATGTGCCCATATAGAAAAATATCTCCTGCCCAAGCTGATGTCTCTTTCTCATATTCGACAGTTCAAGTTGAAGATAATTTCTTAATCTGTCGGGGTTCTTTTCATTAATAGCTAATTCAAGTCCATTTCTCATAAAAGCATCTTCAATATTTGGCAGATCCTCTTCGAGTGAAACTATACTATTTTTTCTAACTTTATCTGACAATTTAACAAATTGATCTATAACCTCTTCATATTTCAACTTTTCTCTCTTAAATACATTTTTCAGTACTTTGAATACACGCCATACAACCTTGAACGGATAATTAACAAATGTCGCAGCAAGTGTCCCACCAAGCACCAGTAATAGAGACGGATAATCCCAGAAATAGTTTGCAGCACCCTCCTTGGCAAAAATCGCAAAAATAATAAGACCAATACCACTAATAATTCCAAATAAAGTTGTTAAATCCATTATATTTACATATTAACTATCTATATTTTTTATCTATTTTTCAATTACTTTAAAAACCCTCTCACCTTTTTTTACCATTCGATACCTTTCTCTGGCAATTTTCTCTATGTATTCGAGATCCCTCTCAAGGCGGAGCCGCTCCGCCTTGAGGGAATCCTGCTGCATTTTCAATTGATTTATTTCAGAATAAAGTTCCTTCTTCATTTTATTTAACTTTATTACTTGTACAATACTGTAATCGCTCGCAACAAATGTAATGATAAAGATACATAATCCCAGAATAATAACCAAGAGATAAAATAGTTTCTTACTACTTATTTCCTCCGTATCGCTATAATTATATTTTCTGGTCCTTCTCATCTTTTTAAAACATTTTTACCCTGATAAGTCGCCATGTCACCAAGTTCTTCTTCTATTCTTAAAAGCTGATTATACTTACAAATTCTATCGGTCCTACATCCTGACCCAGTCTTTATCTGTCCAGCATTTACCGCTACTGCCAGATCAGCAATTGTAGTATCTTCCGTCTCTCCAGACCGATGGGAAATAACAGCCGTAAATCCAGCTCTATGAGCCATATTTATAGAATCAAGTGTCTCAGTCAGAGTACCTATCTGATTAAGTTTTATTAATACCGAGTTAATAGCTTTCTCTTCAATCGCTCTTTTAATTCTTTTAACGTTTGTTACAATGAGGTCATCACCGACTATCTGAATCCTATCTCCCAGTTCTTTCACCATTATTTTCCATCCATCCCAGTCATCCTCTGCAAGACCATCTTCAATTGAGAAAACGGGATATTTCTCAACAATATTTTTATAATAAGCTACCATCTCCTCAGACGTTAACTCTTTCTCTTCAGATTTTAGTTCATATTTCTTTGTATTTGTATTATAGAACTCTGAAGACGCTGGATCAAGTGCTATAAATATATCATCCCCAGCCTTATAACCTGCCTTCTCAATAGCCTCCATCATAACATCAAGGGCTTCAATATTAGACTTAAGATCAGGAGCAAAACCACCTTCGTCCCCCACGGATGTATTCAACCCTTTTGACTTCAATACACTTTTCAATGCGTGAAACACTTCCACACCCATTCTTAACGCTTCCTTGAATGAACTTGCACCCACGGGTGCTACCATAAACTCCTGTAGATCAACATTATTATCGGCATGTTTCCCACCATTTAAAATATTCATTAATGGAACAGGCATTACTTTTGCATTTGTTCCACCAATATACTGATAAAGAGGGAGACCACAGTAGGCAGCTGCAGCCTTCGCTACTGCCAGCGAAACTCCCAGAATAGCATTGGCTCCGAATTTCGACTTATTCTCGGTTCCATCAAGCTCAAGCATCAGATTATCAATGTACGGCTGTTCAAGGACACTAATACCAATTAATTTTGGTCCGATTATTTCATTAACATTCTGAACAGCTTTTAATACCCCTTTACCATTGTACCTTTCTTTATCACCATCACGTAACTCTAATGCCTCATGTTCACCAGTTGAGGCACCTGAAGGAACAGCAGCTCTACCGAAAAAGCCACTTTCAGTAATTACATCAACTTCAATTGTAGGATTACCCCTTGAATCCAGTATTTCTCTTGCAATTACATCAATTATTTCGCTCACTTTAATCCTCCTTCTTTTTTTAACGGTTCAAATTTATACTATTTGTCAATAATAGACAAATAACATCAAATAATCTTAAAAATGCTATATTCCAGTTTGAATATTAATTTAATTGCTTCTAATTTCCTTTGTTATATTGAATAGAACGCAATGAAAATACTGATCTGCATAGCAGGTGAAAGAGAAATAAATATCAATATAGTTAAAAACCAGCTGAAAGATATATATTTAAAAATTAAATATACTGGCATAGGAGTAAAAGATAAGGAAAGCCTGAAACATTTTATCAAAAAAGAAAAGTTTTCACATGTTATAAATGCTGGAACAGCAGGAATAGTAAGTGACAAGGTCAATCTCTTCGATATTATCTTGCCATCAGTTTTTTATAGCTTTAAAGATGATAAGGTGATTTGCTGTGATTCTATATTTACTAAAAACATCAATAAAAATTGGAAAAGAGTAGGAATTATCACCGTAGATAAACCAATAACATCAATACATCAAAAAAGTGAAATACAAAAAAAATATATCGACGCTGGAATAGTTGATATGGAATCATATTATATTTCAAAAATTTGTAATGATTTGAATATCCATTTTATATCAATCAAAGTAGCTACAGACTACTGCAATACTGATACAACAAGAATATTTTACAAAAACCTATCAAGAATCAAAGAAATCCTTACCAGTGCTACTATAGAACTGATTAAAAATTTGATAAAAAATGAATAGCGAACTTGTATCAGTGATAATTCCGACATACAACAGAGTTTCTTTCCTGACACGGGCTATTGAATCAGTATTAAACCAAACCTACAGGAATATTGAACTAATTATAGTAGACGATGGATCAGAGGATAAAACGGAAAAAGTTATTAAAAAATATGCAGGATTATTAAAGTATATTCGCATACCACATTCCGGAGTATCAGCTGCTAGGAATACTGGAATAAAACATGCAAAGGGGAAATGGATATCATTTCTGGATTCAGATGATTACTGGCTTGAGAAAAAACTTGAAATACAAATGAATTATATGAAAGAAAACACTCATTATCTCATATCACAAACCGATGAGGTCTGGATAAGACATGGCAAGCGTGTAAACCCAATGAATAAACATAAAAAATACGAGGGATGGATATTTTTTCAATCACTACCACTCTGCATTATAAGCCCATCAGCTGTGGTAATTCATAAAAAAGTTTTTAAAGACATCGGATATTTTGATGAGAGATTTCCTGTTTGTGAGGATTATGATCTATGGCTTAGAGTCACTTTGAAGTACCCTGTGGGCCTTATTAACGAAAAACTTATAGTAAAAACAGGTGGACATTCCACACAGTTATCCAGAACATTCTGGGGTATGGATAGATACAGAGTACTGGCATTGGAAAAAATTCTCAAAGCTAGACTTGACGATGAAAAAAGGCTTGCAGTCATGAATGAAATTGTAAAAAAATTGAAAGTTTTATCGACTGGCAGAAACAAAAGAAAACATCTGCCTGATATTTATAAACCAAAATTGGAGTATTATAAAAATGAACTCGAAAAATTTAAAAGTAAAATTGGTAAAATTTGAAAACCTAAATGTTGGAGATAGAGAGTTTGATTTTTTTAAATTAAAATCCTCAAGGAGTTCTATCGTTCCTATTATCATTGAACCTTTAAATTTAAAATATAAAATAATCTATGGATACCACCTATTACACATTTATATTGAATACAGTTTTGACTCTATCCCTGCCATTTTACCGAAAACGGGTTCTATAAAAGAAAAAATTGTCTTTATCTTAAATTACCATCAAAAGTTTTTCAAACTATTTCCAACGGAGATATCAAGAATAGCTGGATACATTCTAAAAAACAAAATTGAAATAGATGAACAGATATTAAAAACACTAAGAATAAGCGATTATAAAAACAGAATTGATGAGATAGCAAAAATCAAGGACTTAAATAGAGTCATAACAGACTATCTCGATGAAAAGTTTGCTCCTATTAAAACATGCATTTATACAGTCCGATTAGACAGTGAAGCAAGAAAATACGTGGAGAAATTAATAATAAAATTTAAACCCTCTCTCAGCATTTACAACGAAATAGCTCAAAATCTTTACGAAATATCAAGAAGAGACAGTATTAAGGTGAGTAAGATTCTAACAAAGTACAAATTAAACAAGATGATTGAAAAAAGAGGTACAAATCTCGAAGAAATTAGAAAAGAAATTTACAGGATTCGTTATCCCACTATATCAAGATATAATAAAAATATAGAAAACTTAATAAGAAAGAAAAATATTCCTAAATATATAAAGATTAACTGGGATAAAACACTGGAAAAAAGAACTCTAGAGATTAATATTAAAATTGATGAAAATATTAAAGATAATAGATTAAAAGAATTTGTAACAGATGATTTTTTAAAAACAATAAAATCTATTCAGGAAATTATTAGATGATAAAAGTCTATGTAGAAAAAGAAACCTTACAGGAATACTGGACACAGGAAATACTAAAATATTATAAAAACTATGAAATTATCAATTCCGAAGAGGAAATTTTTAATAAAATACAACCAGAAGAAATGAAAAATACTTTACTGGTAAAGAAAAGTAAGGGTGAAATAGTCAAAGATTGCCCTGGGACGCAGGAATCTTATCTATGCTGCGGATATAAGGTAATAAATCAGACAATAAATTGTCCTCTTGATTGTTCTTACTGCATATTACAATATTACATAAATAAGCCTGTAACAATAATTTACACAGACTTTGAAGATATTTTTAAGCAGGCAGAAAAACTAATTAAAATTATGGGGAAGAATATTTTAAGAATTGGGACCGGCGAATTATCAGATAGTCTTGCCCACAAGGGCACAATTGTCTTCGCAAAGGAAGCAGTGAAATTTTTTTCAAAGAAGAAAAATGTATTTTTTGAGCTGAAGACAAAAACAACAAACATCGATGAAATATTAAATGTGGAACACAATGAAAATATAGTCCTATCATGGTCTGTGAATCCAGATAAAATCGTAATGAGTGAAGAGAAATTATCAGCAAGTCTGTCAGCTCGTATAAAGGCGGCGAAAAGATCTATAGACGCTGGATTTCTTGTTGGATTTCACTTCGATCCAATTGTTTATTACAAAAATTGCGAAATTGACTATGAAAAAGTTGTTGATATGATATATGAGAATATCCCTCCTGAAAAGATTGCATGGATAAGCCTCGGTAGTTTAAGATACCCACCTGCAACAAAAGATAAAATCTCAGATAGGCATCCGGAAACCAAGATTATTTACCAGGAGATGATAAAAGGACTTGATGGTAAGTTACGTTACCCACGTCCCTTGAGAACTATGCTATACAGGAAGGTCTATGATAAATTAATGAACGTTAATGAACCGCCGTTTGTATATTTTTGTATGGAAAGTAAAGAGGTATGGCAGGATATTATGGGTTGGTATCCAGAAAATAATGAAGAATTCGAAAACAGATTTGCAATAGAATTATATAAAAGATTTAAGCATTCAGGCTTAATAAAACCCAAGAGAAAATTTAAATTTTAGAATATGAATTATGGATTTATAAAATTTTCCATCTATAAATTTTAAATCTTGATATTGTATTTCTCTCTTAATTGTTCATTTTCTAACAAATATTCTGCAATAAATACTCCGATGATTGTCTTTGAGTCCTTTATCTTACCATCAAAAATCATTTCCACCACCGAATCAAGATCAATTTTTAGAACCTGGATATTCTCATCTGAATCAGGTCTCTGACCAATATATTCTAGATTATCTGCCCAAAAGATATAGAGTTTTTCATTAGTATAGCCGACAGAAGGATAGAAATAAAATATATATCTCAGTTCACCAATCTTATAGCCAGTCTCCTCTATTAATTCCCTTCGAATCGTCTCTTCTGGATTCTCACCTGGATCTATCTTACCTGCAGGCAGCTCAATCGTCACCTCTCTAACCGGATAGCGGTATTGCCGGACAAAGACAATTTTCTTATCACCAAGATATGGAATTACAACAGAAGCACCAGGATGCTTTATATACTCACGAGCGGCTTGTCTTCCATCCGGAAGTCTGACCTCATCAATATAAACATCAAGGAGCTTACCTGTAAATATTTTTTTAGAATTGACCTGTTCCTCATACAATTTTTTCATAATATCGACTTAAGGTTTATATATGAGGGAGATGACCCAATTGGGAGGAGATCCCAAGGAAGGAGGGAGGTTTGTAGATAATAGCGGATAAGGCGTCCTCAAGGTCATCCCCCTCGCGGATTACCAATTCCCTACAACAAATACCATAGGTAATATAAGGATTATTTAAGATTAATTCATAAAAAATTTATATGCGTGATAAAATGAGTTGAAAAAAATATATTTTGAAAAATTAAGCGCATTAGCAACCATTAGTATTTCATACCATAAATTATTCTAAGCAATCACTCTAATTTATAAATAGATATTTGTGAACTTTTATAAATTATTACGTTTTTTATGACAAAATGTTCAGCATTTACCTGAATAACTTATTTCTAAAAACGTGGGGGCTTCAGGTACATAGTGGTACAGATCATAGTTAAGGTTAATCGGAGAGGTTAATGTATCTTTGCCGAGTAATTTATCGACTATTATTCGTAGAATCCCTATTCGGGAGAGGAGGCATAAATGCGATACTTTGGGATATTTTATAATCTTTCAGGATATTTACCAGGGTTTCGAATTTTTTATATGAGTTTTTTCTCAGGAAATCGAAATAGAATTGGTATATAAATACTCAAGCAATAATTTCATAGAGATTATTGTCGATGTTACACTTTTCTCATATGTATAGAAATAAAGTTGTTTTCCAGAGCTTACTGGAATATTGTAGTTCATGTCTTTTCTTATCTTTGATTCCTTTTCTAAAAATCTAGCAGAGCATAGCCTGTCCACGGGCTATGCTCTCATCACTCATTACCCTCAATTTAATCAATTCTATCGTACCACCATGTGCATGAACTTTCCCAAATATTTAAAAAAAGGACTTGATAAAAAATTTTGAATTGATAATATTGTTTATTAAAAGATAAGATATTGTATATGAAATGGATAATCAATAACCATGATTGTGATGAGTTAAGAGATATTTCATATAATCCTTGGGTTGCAATTTTTACAACAGGATAGGAAAAATATGGTGAAGATTAGGGGGAGATGACCATAAGTGGAAAAGGTATACTATGGTCGCAAGTGGTAGTTTTGCCATTAGAATGCAAATGAAGAAGAGTAAAAATGTATAACATTGACTGTTCCAGTGATTCTAATTTTGCGTTTTTTGGCGAACAGTATGTGCATTTCAAGTATTTAATTGACAGTGTTATATATAGGGAGGAGGGATAAATGAAAGTGTCAGTAAGAAATTGGAATGTTTTAGCAGTTGTTTTAATAAGTTTTTTGATTTGTAATAAATACGGATGTGGAAAGAATCCTTTTGGTAATGATACAGAAACATATAGATGGTATGAGGTAGAGAGTCCAACGGAAGAGAATTTATATTCTGTATATTTTGTGAATTCTAATGATGGTTGGGCGGTGGGAGACAGAGGGACCATTATTCACTATGATGGGAGTGAATGGCACAATGTAGTTACTCCTGTAAATTGTAATCTGCATGATGTCTATTTTGTTTCATCTCACAATGGATGGGCAGTGGGTGATTCTGGCACTATTTTGCACTATGATGGTAATTATTGGCAAAATATCTCATCTTTCAATAGTAAACATTCTTTCACCTCAATCTATTTTGTTTCAGATAACATTGGTTACATTTGCAGTTGGGAGGGGTCTATAATTTTCTATAATGGTGCAGAATGGGTGTTGAGTTATAATAGAGATAGTGCTGGCTGGATGTCACTCTATTTCATATCAGAGGATGATGGATGGGTAGTAGGTTGGATTGGTATTATGCACTACACAAATGGTATTTGGGAATATGTTGATACCCTTAATTCCCTTTTTAATAGTGTATTCATGTTATCTTTAAATTTAGGGTGGGCAGTAGCGAGTCCAGCCAAATCTGGTCCTAATACTGCCCAGACCTGGCGTTATGATGGTATCAAGTGGGAGCAGGTGGAAAATCCAGCTCCCGTGGACTCCTGGGGGCTTTCTGATATATACTTTGTTGATGAAAATAACGGGTGGGCAGTTGGACACCGCGGTCCAGGGGATGAAGAAAAGCCTAGAGGATACATTATGTATTACAATGGTACCTCATGGACTTTGGCAGAGAGCAGTATAGGTGATTGCCTAAAATCGGTATACTTTCTTTCTCGAGATGAGGGATGGGCGGTAGGAATGAACGGCACGATACTGCACTATTGTGGCGATTGATTTGTTTTTAAGAGATGGAAATAAACCCGGATATGGGATGGGTTGAAAGTTAACTGGGGAAAGGATATAGTGAAAGATTATGGAGGTAAGCTAACAAATTTAAAAAGTAGAAATGGAGGTAAAGGGTTGTCGTAAGATAGAGATTTCAGGGTGATTGAAGAGACAGATGTTTTTTTATTTGTTGGGGTGATGGCCATGAGGTTTGGAAGTTTAATGAGGATATTTGTTCTAACTATTTTTCTTTTTGTATATGGATTTTTAAGTAGTTGTAGGGAAGGAGATTCGGATGATTTAATTTCTGATGATTTATTTGAAATGTGTGGTTCGGGAGATTCGACGATAGTCAGTGGTGAGATAGATAGAAATACAATATGGAAATTCTAGGGGCTTAATAGAGTATAGTTCCATATCAGTTCATGGATTTAATTCAGCAGGGATTTTTTGTGACTACCCTACGAATCCGATAATCAGGAATAATAATATTAAATGTGGAATGGGTGTATTTGCAGTTAGGGGATGAGGATTTTTAGATGGTAATTATCTTGAGGCTTACGATGGTACAGCAGATGTGACATTAGGGTATCCTGTTGATCCGGTAGGAGATGGTATTTGTAATACGACATCTACCTACAGAATTCCTTTATTTAAAAATGTTGATGGAGTTACGAATCCGAGATCTACTCCGAATCCACTGGATTGGTAGAAGGTAATTATGTGGACTTTACCGCTTCGTATTTCTAATGGAAAAGATCGCAGTATTCGATATAGAGAGTTTGATAAAGGAGTAAATGTATAATATTTATAAACTACTCCCATCTAATCCTACCACTGCCCCTAGTTCTTTCCGAAGAATACAATTTTAGACAAGCAATTTCCTGATTCTTTTCATAGATTGATACTTACTGGTAAAGATTATTCAAATGGACTATAAAACTTGAGAGCTGAGATGATATTGAAGGAAGATAATAGCAGGCATGTATTTACAAGAAAAATTGTATTGGTGAAGTATTTAAGAATAGTTGATTTTGTTTGTATTTGTATAGTGATTTTATAAAAGCCGATCTTGAAGCGTCGACTTTTTCTTTGTTTAATAAAAATTAGGTGTATTAATATAAAAGTTAAATATTTGATAGAATTTTATAATTCGAGGAGAATTAATTTTTGAAAAATTTAAAAAAGGGCTTGACAAAAGATTATGGGGGGGTATATTTATTTATATAAAAAGCGGAATTAGAAATGAAAAGTTATCAGGAGATAAATGTTGTGGGTAATCTGGGGGATAGAACTTTTAATAATTTCAATATATCTTTAGAGATAATAAAAGATGGTGAATAATAGAAACGAGTTTTTAAAATATTAATAGTGGTAGTATTATCTGTAATAAGGAGGAATATTTAAATATGTTAAGGGTAATTTTATTAACAAAAGGTAAAATAAGAAACCTTTCTCTAATAATTCTAATTGTTTTAAAATTTTTTATTGATTCGGCTTTCGCGCAAAAATGGATAAATATTTGTCCAGACTTTATTCCTGATTCAATATATAGGCTCGATGGTACATTTAAAAATCAAAATGAAGGTTGGATTATACCAATAGGTGAACTTCCTCAGAATTTATATCGTACTACTAATGGCGGCAGTTCCTGGGTGATACAAATGAGCAGTGATAGTATTTTATGTTTCGATATTCTATTTGTTGATGATTACTACGGCTGGATGAAGGCGAAAAAACGAGTTGCCACTTCTCATACGTATAAGTATTGTTTATATAGTACTAAAGATGGTGGGAATACTTGGCAAAAAGTATCATCCCCACCTTCATATTATCATGTATATACATTTATAGATTCATTAACTGGTTTTGCGGGTGGTGAAAACTCTATTTATTATACGACTGATGGTGGGTTAACCTGGCACCCTACTAAGATTGAATCAGACGCAAGATTTGGGATAACTGATATCTTTTTTGTTGATAGGCAATATGGCTGGGCGGTTGGCGGTAGAAGTGATATTATTGATTGCGGGATTATTCTTAGTACTAATGATAGTGGCAAGACATGGTTTGTCCAAGAACCAGAAACTTATATGTTGCAGGCGGTTTACTTCTCCAGTAGACAGCACGGATGTGCAGTGGGATTTAATTGTGTTGGAGGAGGAATGATATTGATAACCAATGATGGTGGTAATAGCTGGAAAGATAATAGTTTACCATCTCCAATATTAAATGACGTTGTTTTTATAGATGATAGTACTGGATGGGTTGTGGGTGATTATGGGATTATAGGATATACAGAAGATGGAGGTAATACATGGAAAAAGATTGAATCTGGGACAGATGCTTATCTATATAAGATAGTTTTTGTTGAGAATGGGAAAGTAGGATACATTTTTGGAACCAGAAATACACTTCTTAAATACGACAACAAAAATAATGTTATCAAAGAAAGCAATTTTACTTTTTCTGATAAGTTTAAGCTTTATCAGAACTATCCGAATCCATTTAATAATGTGACTGTTATAGAGTATAAGTTAATGGAAACAAATGATGTAACTCTAAATATATATGATCTCAATGGAAGAAGAATTACATCACTTGTATGTGGAATTAGACAAAATCCAGGAATGTATAAAATAATCTGGGATGGAAAAGATAACGAAGAGAATTTTGTAAACTCTGGTATATACTTTTATGAACTGAAAGCCGGGAATCTAAGAAATATTAGAAAAATGATCTTAATACGTTAAAATAAAAAAGGGGAGGGGGCATTATGTTAAGAAAAATTCAGGCTATTATTAAGAAGCTTGTGTTAGTTAGCCTTATTGTATCCAATCAATTCCATTATGCACAGGCTCCATTCGTAAGCTTTGAGAAAAATATGCGAATTGATGAAAATACAGGTATTCCAATTTCTATTTACAATGTTAAATCCAGAATTTACTCAGGTTCACCTGAACAAATCGCGAGGCAATTTCTTAAAGAGAATTATGAATTAAATTAAAAATTAGGTGTGTTAATATAAATGCTTAAATATTTGATAGAATTGTTTAGTTAGATGGGAAAATATTTTAGAAAAATTTGAAAAAGGACTTGACAAAGAATTATTAGGGTAATAAAATAATATTAATGGCATAAAGTTGGCAAAAAGGGGATAGCTTGATGAAAGGTTTTTCGTTTATTTTTAGGGTTTTAATTATTATCCTGATACCGTTACTTTCTCTCAAGCCCCAATGGCCAAGCTCAGTTGAAGAGGAATTAATAATAGGGGGAGGCAGGTATCCACAGGCAGTTAGTGATGGTAATGGTGGGGTTATAGTTTGCTGGCAGTGGTTTGGGGAGCCCGGTGGTATTTACATGCAGAGGGTAGATAAACACGGGTACAAATGCTTTCCGGAACCAATTCATATACAAGGATTACATGATTCGGAAACTCTCATGGATCATAAGATTGTTACAGATGGAAGAGGTGGTGTTTACGTGTTGTTTCAGGATATAATTTTCTGGGATTATCCAAATATTCAGAATAGACATTTAAGGTTGCATCACATAGATAGCAGTGGCAATTTTCTATGGGGGAAAGGTGGGATTCTGATAGCTACTCCTGTTGATACTACCATTCGATGTTACCATGATCCAACCGGGAGTTGTATATATGATGATGAAGGCGGAGTGGTTGTAGCATGGCAGGATTATCGCTATACAGATCGATATTTACCCTATGGCCATGTATTTATCCAGAAATATAATTCTAATGGAAAAAGTCTGTGGGACAGTGGAGGAGTGCAACTAACAGATAATTTGATTAGATGTCCATACCCGAAGCTCTGTACGGATGGGAACGGCGGAGCCTACGTATATTACAGGAAACTTCATAGAGTTGATAGGTATGGTATGAAAAGATGGGGAAGCGGTGTTAAGTTTTCCGATTCTGGGGTGCACAATCTGAATTATGATCTTCAAGGAGGTGTATACTGTGTTGGCTTTTACTACCCTAAATATCCTGAAGGCTACCTATATTGTCTAAGGTTAGATTCTTCTGGAACTCCAATCTGGAATCAGAGAGTATTTCTCGACACTATATACTCAGGAAAGTTTCCATACAGAATTTTAAGTGTAATCAACATAGACTCCTCAATTTCTATAGTCACACCTGATAATCGTTTATTTCGCATTAGCCCTGATGGAGATATGATATATGGTAACGAAGGCATTCTGATCGATACGATGGCTGGAAAGGTAAAGAGACTTTTAACTGATATAGATGGTTCAAACATACTTTTATGGGGAAAAGGGGAGGGTATTTATATAAGTACGTATGATAGATATGGCAATCCTGGCTGGAAAAATCAACCCATACTGATTGCAAGGGATAAGGGCAATGACTATGTAATGGTTGGAGATGCAGTAATAAATGATGATGGCTCAGTTATAATAGTTATAGAAACTGGCTATGGCTATATAACGGTAAAAAGGATAACAAGTGATGGTAAAATAGGGGGGGATGATGTTGGAATAGATGAAAATAAGGAATCCAGATATATAAAATATTTTCAATTATATGGAAATTGTCCAAATCCTTTTAATGAAGCTACGGTAATATCATACAGGCTTTATAGGAGGGGAAAGGTAGAGCTTAGTATATATAATATTGAAGGTAAAGAGGTTGCCAAATTAGTTAACAATGAGCAATTTCCTAGTGATTACGAGGTTCGGTGGGATGGGAAGAATAAAAGTGGAGAGAAAGTTCCGAGTGGGATTTACATTGCAGTTTTGGAGGTAGCTGGGTATAGAAAATCATTTAAAATTACATTAGTTAGATAACAAGGGAGGGGGAAACTATGAGAGCAAATTTTTTACTTTCATTAATGGTTTCTTTAATATTCGTATCAATCTCAATAGCAGGTTATTATGACAGTGGGTATATCGAATGGAAGCAACCTAACGGAGTTACATTTATAGCCAGGCTGGTGTGGGATGAGATTAGCTGCAATTTTGAGACGAAGGACGGCTATCAAATTATCAGAGGAGATGACTACTACTATTACTATGCAATTCTTGATGAGAACGGAGATTTCAAAGCGTCAAATCACAGGGTTGGTATTGATCCACCTTTGAAGGAGTCGTACAAATTAAAAAGGAAAGGGAAGGCTCTTGTTGAAATAGAGGCGAGGAGGAAAGCTAGGAATGAAGCCAGAAAGAAAGCGTTAGCGGAGATGTCTAAGAAATTTAGACAAAGGCTCTCGAAGTACAGCAATGGTCTTGGAAAAGTTACTACGGCCTCAGATCCGTATAACATGGGTATTGTGCTGGTTGAGTTTTCCGATGTTAAACGTTACAAAGACTCTGAACATCCCAATGGGTACAATGTTGATGACTTCAACAACATGATGTTTTCAACAAATCATGTATGGTACGATCCAGAAGGATAACAGGGCATCCATCCTGAAGAGGATTGTATTTACGGCAGTTTCCGTGAGTATTGGGAGGAGCAGACCAATGGGGTTGTAACTTTCACTGAAAACAGCGGGGTAATATATCCTCCCGGTAGTTCAGACCCATGGCATGAGCTAAGCGGAACAAAGACGTATTACAACGGTCTGGGAAGCGCCATTAGTACAATAGTAAATGAACTGGGATTGGACAATCCTCCGTATGATGAGTACGATAAGATAGCCATCATTTATGCGGGCGAAACATTCTATGGGGGAGGTTTATCACCGCATGCACGCTATCTTAATGATCGTTATTATATCATTGGAGAACGACATCAAAGGTTAAATAGTGGGTGGGGATTTACCCATATTGGCGGACATTGTCACGAATTTGGGCATTGTCTTGGTTTACCTCACTTAGCAGATGGTTCCTACGAAAATGCCAACGAAGTTGATTATTACGCCTTGATGGAAGTGGGTGATATGTGCGGTCCCGAAAAAAACGGAGCCTGTCCATCAGGGATTAATCCCTTTTATAAAATATCTAATGGATGGGTTAGTGCTGAAAATATTCACTATATTTCCAAGAACGTCAAAAACCTTACCATATTTTATAATTATCTTAGTCCCCACTATTATGTTATCGATAGAAGTTTAAGTGGTTCAAATAAGTTTTTTATACTGGAAAATCGACTAAGAGATGGTTTCGACTATTACACACCCAACGATCCAAACTATCAGGGGGAACCTGATGATCCAAATGGAAATCAGGGAGGGCTTCTCGTATGGAGGGTTGAGCCTACATGGATTCACTTGATACTAGCTGATGATGAGATAAGCGATAGATACTGGGACCCCGAGTGGGAGAATAGATCATACTCCAGGGACCCTTTCCCCATCTTTCAGCGTCAAGATTTGAATGGGAGTACCGTTCCAAACAACGACTTCCGCAATGGTTCGGAATCTCACTATGCATTTCAGAATATAGTGTGGGATAATAACAACAAAACTGTTAGTCTGGAGGTGTACATAAACGCTTCGGGAGGTGAAATCAGTGAGAATACTACATGGGAGAAAGACGTTTTTATCTATGATGATATCACCATCGATATGGATGTAACTTTAACCATAGGTTCTGGAGTAAGGGTTGAATTTGCCCCCGGGACAAAAATGATTGTAAATGGTCAACTTGTAGCTCAGGGTACATCAAATGAACCCATAATCTTCACCTCTTCCAAACCCAATCCATCGCCTGGCGATTGGAAGGGGATAAGGATATATGGAGATGGTTCAAAGCTAAGATACTGTGAGATAAAATATGCAGTTACAGGAGTTCGTAATTTTAAAACAGTATCCAATATTATGAATTCTAAGATAACCGATTGTCATTATGGTGTATTTATATATTACATGTATAGTAATAACCATGACTGGCAATATGTTGATAATTGTCAATTTTACGACAATTTAATAGGTATTTTTTACATTAGAAATCGTGGTTCGATAGGTGGAAACATTATGGAAAATAATTCAACAGCGGTACGTGTTTATTGGACATTATATCCTGAGGATGTATCTATATATCATAATATTATCAGAAATTGTGGTATAGGTTTGTCCTTTGATGATGCTGGTGCAATGATACAATGGTGTGATATATATAACAATACTTGGGGTATTTTTGCAGGTAGTTATTCAGATATTTGGTTTAGGGAGGATAATTATGATGGGAAAAATGTGATAGTGTATAATAGCTATTGTGGAATTCGTTTGGAGGATGAGGCTACAGCAAATTTGTATAGATCAGGAAGTACAATTTGCTCAAATGGAACGTGGAACTTGTCAAATTGGACAGATTGGACAGTGAATGCTAGATATAATTATTGGGGGAGTGTGCCTCCTGATCCTGATAAATTTGAGGGTGATGTTTATTATGTGCCATACTTATATAGAGATATTACAGGCAGATATCCACCAGGATTAGTTAAGGAGATAGCAAAGGATATCACAGATGATATAAATAGTTTTGAGAATAAAAATATTAGTGTTGATGCGAATATAAAGAGTCTGTTCGAAAGAGCTAAAAACTTTGAGATGGAAAAGAGATATGAAGAAGCGGCAGATATTTTTTATAAGATTATGGATAGATATCCAGATAATCCTGTTTCGGTATTATCCTGGAAAAAATATATGAGATGCAAGAATAAAATTGATAGTTCATTTAATGAGAAGGATTTATTGAGAGATATATCTGAAAAATATAGGGATAAATTACTGGGACAGGAAGCATCATTATATCTTATTGGATATTTAATAAGTGACAAGAATTATGATAAAGCGATATCAATTTGTGAGTATTTGAAAGAAAATAGTAATAATCTTAAGATAGTTCGTCATGCACTTTACGATCTATGGATGATAAAGTATGGATTAATGAGAGATAATAAAGAAGGTCATCTGATAACTGATGAGTATGAGGATAAGTGTGGAGTTGATATAGATCTCATATATATGAGATTGGAGATGGGCGATATAGATATTAAAAAAGCGAAAGAAATGTTGAAAATGCTCGATAAAGGTTTATACAAAGAGGCACCACAACCGTCAGAAAATTTTGTTGTAATACCAGATAGTTATGAATTAAAAGAAAATTATCCGAATCCATTTAATGTAATGACGAATATAGAGTTCTGTTTACCAGAGGAGAGTAGAGTAAGGATTATGGTTTATGATTTGAGGGGTAGGTTGATAGAGAAAATAGCAGACAGGGATTATAAGGCTGGAAGCTATAGATTGATATTTACAGGTAAAAATTATTCAAGTGGAATATACATCTTAAGAGCTGAGATGATATCGAAGGAAGATAATAGCAGGCATGTATTTACAAGAAAAATTGTATTGTTGAAATAGTTAGGAATAGTTGATTTTGTTAGTATTTGCATAGTGATTTTATTGAAGCCGATCTTGAAGGGTCGGCTTTTTCTTTGTTTAATAGAAATTAGGTGTATTAGTATAAAAGTTTAAATATTTGATAGAATTGTTTAGTTCAAGTGGGAATTATTTTAGAAATATTTAAAAAAAGACTTGACAAAAGATTATTTGGGGGTAAATTAGAAGAAGGCAAAGATAAAGCTGAAATGAAGTGTTTAAAGTATATAAATGCTACAACCTTCTTGGGGAGGGGTAATGTATTCAATTAGCAGAAAATTTACTTACTTTATGTTTTTGTTAGTGTTTCTATTTTTTCTGTTTAAATCCTTATTTGGTGAGAATTACGTAATAATAAAAGGAAAAATAATTGATAGCGATACAGGGGTCGGTATAGATAGAGCAAAAGTTTACTTCATAAACGAAGGCACGGGCGATACGTTAATAACCTTCTCAGACAGTAATGGAAACTATTCAATTCAGTTAACAATAACGAAAATATCAGGTGAGGAAAATAACGGTTTAATACCAAAAAAATACAGACTGTATCAAAATTACCCAAATCCCTTTAATCCAGGAACTGTGATAGAGTTTGAATTGCCTGAGCCAGGTCGGGTGAAGATTGTAGTCTACGATCTATTAGGTAAGGTAGTCAAAGTGCTGACAGATCGTGAATATCCTGAAGGTATTTCGCGTGTTTGCTGGGATGGGACAGATGAATTCGGGAGATATGTTTCTGCCGGGGTTTACTTTTATAGAATGAAGGCCGGTGAATTTACTGATTCTAGAAAGATGGTTCTTCTTGATGAAGGGGGAGATAGAAAGATATCGGGAAAAGGAGCAAAAGCTCTGGCAAGTGCCTCGATGGCAATTAGCAGTAGGACCATTATTCAGAATGTATTCACAATTCGCGTTGAAAAGACTGGGTATTATCTTTTTGTCGAAAAAGGGTTTGTTGTTAGCTTACAGGATACAGTTATTGAGAAAAATATAGTACTTTATAATAAAATCACGTGCGATATATGGACTGCTGAGAACAGTCCATATGTTATGGATAGCACATTGGTGATTGAAGAGGGCAGGACTCTTGTTATCGAGCCAGGGGTAACTGTAGCTTTTAAGAGTTGGTGGAGTAAACTGATAGTAAAGGGCAAGTTGATAGCCTGTGGGACGGAATCTGACTCTATCAGGTTTACGTCTTACGAAGACCCCGAATCTCATTGGATTTCCTGGGGTGGGGTTGAATTCGACTCATGCGATAGCGAGACCCGTCTTGAATATTGCCTGTTTGAGAAAATTACGGGAAAAGATTTTGTAATACTATGTGATAATTCATCACCGACTTTTAGTCACATTAAATTCTCGTTATGTGATGTACTTGTTGAAACGGGAGGAAGTACAATTCAATGTATAAACAATTCATTTCCAGCTATTGAGTATTCTGTATTTTCTGGAGGCAGTTACGAGTTCAGTTGTATTTCCTGCGCCACTCTACGGGATAGCTTTATCAACCGTAGTTCTTCCAATCCAAGGATATTTAATAATGATTTTTACATTTATGAGGGTGGATATGCTGTTTGCGGCGGGGGATTTCTCGATATGAACTACATTGAGATAGTAAATTGGCCTAATCCGCCCATAATAGATACATCTCTCGGGGATCCTGTTGATGAGGTTGGTGATGGGATTTTTACAACAAATTCAAGAAGTTGCAAGAATGTTGATGGGATTACCAATCCAAGGGCTAGACCGCATTTTGCAAACCACAGGTAATAAAAAAGTGAATAAGTTGACATTTTTATGACTGGGAAGCACAATGAGTAAATATTTTAAAATAATTGAATTATTTATGATGGTTACTTTTTTACTATGTTGTGATATGTTCAAAAATATTCTTGATGGTGATAATGAAAGCGAGGCTGATTCTACTGTTATTCAGGGTGACATAACAAAAAATATTACGTGGATATTAGCGGGAAGTCCATATATTATAAGTGATACTATAACTGTGGATGAAGGGGTGAAGCTTACTATTGAACCGGGAGTAATAGTTAAATTTACGGATTATTCGGCTCTAATTATTAAGGGTCAGCTTTTGGCAGATGGAAATATTGAAAATAAAATTACATTTACTGCTTGGGATGATGATTTTGGTCCATATTATGAAGATTCATGGGTTGGAATAATGTTTGATTCGTGTGCTTTAGAACAAAGCCTTATGAAATATTGTATAATTGAAAAGAGTGTTGGATGGAATGGCTTATCCCCAGTTCTGATAAAAGATTGTTCACCAACTATTTCACATTGTACTTTTAGATCCTATATGCCTTTGTGGGATAGCGGTGGTTCTTATATGCTATGTATGGGGGATTCTAAACCGTTAATCGAATATAATTGCATTCCCCAATTAATTTCAGCATATCGAGGTAGTGGTATACATTCCATAAATGGTGCTAATCCGATTATTTTTAATAATAATATTGAATATGACGGAGTAAATGAATGTTGGGCTGTAGATGGAGGGGGCTTCTTGAATGGTAATTATTTATTTAGTGTAATAAATAATGATACTATAGTAGACCTATCTTTGGGAATTCCTGTTGATGAAATAGGAGATGGTGTTTTTAATACAACCTCCACAAATGAACCTCCGGGATTTATGAATGTGGACGGAGTTACAAATCCGATGTCTACGCCGAATCCTCTGGATTGGTAGAAGGTAATAGTATGAGCTTTTTCCCTTTACTTTTCAGTAGGTAATAGGGGTAATATTTCAATGAGAAAAATTACAGTTTTTGATATAGAGAGTTTAATAAATGATGAAATGTATAACATCTGTCAACTCGTCCTATCTAATCTCACCAGAGCTCTTAATTTAATCAATTCTATCGTACCACCATGTGCATGAACTTTCCCGGAAAAGATTGTAAAACACTTTGCCATTTAATAATTTAAATTTTAAATTTGAAAGCTATTTGGGGCGCATAGCTCAGTAGGTAGAGCAACGGCCTTTTAAGCCGTGGGTCGCAGGTTCGATTCCTGCTGCGCTCACAGAAAACAAATGTCTGGATAAACCAGGCTTACTCATTTCATCTAAAACTCAATTTACTTTCTTACCGCAATATCAAGCACTTCAGACATCTCTTTTACAAAATCAAATCGCATCTCTTTCTTTATTTCTTTTGGTATCTCTACAAGGTCTTTTTTATTTTGCTCAGGCAATATTACTCTCTTCAATCCGGCTCTATGTGCCGCCAGCACTTTTTCTTTTATACCACCGACGGGAAGCAAGGCACCGCGTAAAGTAATCTCACCCGTCATTGCTAAATTATTTTTCACCTTCTTCTTTTTAAGCAAAGAGTATATAGCTGTTAAGATAGTAACCCCTGCCGAGGGTCCATCCTTGGGTATAGCACCTGCAGGCACATGAACATGTATGTCTATATTCGAAAATATATTCTCATCAATACCGAGTTCTTTAGAATTAGATTTTATGTAACTCAATGCAGCCTCTGCAGATTCCTTCATTACATCCCCGAGTTGACCAGTAAGATGTAATTTCCCAGTTCCCTTCATTGATGTAGCTTCAATAAACAAGATATCACCACCAGCCATCGTCCAGGCAAGACCAATCGCAATACCCGGCTTTGATACCCTCTCACCAATATCAAAAATATATTTTTCTGGTCCAAGGTACTTAAAGACAGCATTTCTATCTATGGTAAACGTCCTTCTCGATTTTTTCTCTGCATATATTGTAGCTATTCTTCTACATATATTTGCAATCTCCCTTTCAAGATTCCTGACTCCAGCTTCCCTTGTGTAGCTTCTTATAATATATTTAATAGCATCTTCTTCAAATTCTACTTTTAGTTTACTTAATCCATGCTCCCTTAGCTGCTTTGGTATAAGGAATTTTTTTGCTATCTGAACCTTTTCTTCTTCTGTATAACCGGGAAACTCAAGTATTTCCATCCTATCACGTAAAGCAGGCAATATTGTATCTACAATATTTGCCGTAGCTATGAACATTACTTTGGACAAATCGTAACTTACCTCAAGGTAATGATCACTAAAGGAATGATTCTGCTCGGGGTCCAATACTTCCAATAATGCAGATGATGGATCACCACGAAAGTCTTGACCAATCTTATCAATCTCATCTATCATAAAGATTGGATTACTGGAACCAGCTTTCTTAATACCCTGAATTATTCTACCGGGCAATGCACCAATATAGGTTCTCCTATGACCTCTTATTTCCGCCTCATCGTGAACACCACCGAGTGACATTCTTACGAATTTTCTGCCCATTGCTCTTGCTATCGACATGCCCATGGATGTTTTTCCAACACCAGGTGGACCAATAAAGCATAGAATAGGCCCCTTGACTGTTTCTTCACCTTCCTCCTCTTTCTTTAGCTTCCTTACTGCAAGATATTCAATTATTCTATTCTTAACTTTATCCAGTCCATAATGGTCCTCATCAAGAATCTCTCTAGCTCGTTTTATATCTACATTATCCTCTGTAAAAATACCCCACGGTAGATCAACCAGCCAATCAAGATAAGTTCTGGATACCGTATACTCTGGAGATGAAGGCGGAATCTTCTGAAGTCTATCTAGCTCCTTCAAGGCTACATTTCGAGCTTCATCGGTCATTTTACTCTCTTTTATCTTCTTCTCAAGCTCCTTCAACTCCAATGTCGACTCATCTTCACCCAATTCCCTCTTTATAGCCTTTAACTGCTCTCGTAAAAAATATTCTCGTTGTGCTTTACTTATCTCATCTTGAACCTCCGATTGAATCTGCTCACCAAGCTCAATTCTCTGTATCTCTCTATTAATGATAACCGTTGCTTTTTCCAGTCTGTCCCTGACATCCAACTCCATGAGTATTTCCTGTTTTTCCGCTACTGGAATATTCATTAAGCCAATTGCTCTATCAACTAACCTCCCAGGATGCTGAATGTTAGTTAGTATTTGAGCATGCTCCTCAGTAAGATAGGGGGCAACTTTTATTAATCGTTGAAATATCTGCCGCAAATTGGTTACAAGAGCATCGACCTCCAAGCTGGGGGTATAAATTTCCTGGGCTCTCGCTACTTTACCCATATAAAATGGATCACTCTGGGTATATTCTACTACTTTTGCTCTATCCAAACCCTGGACTATCGCACTCTTGCTACCATCAGGCATCTCAAAAATTTTCAATACTTGAGCGACAGTGCCCCATTCATAAAGGTCTTCAGGTTTTGGATCATCAATAGAACCTTCCTTCTGGGCAATAACCATTATTTTTCTGTGTTCTTCATCCAGATTTTCAATGAGTTTTAACGACTTCGGTCTTCCTATATAGATCGGAATTACATGGTTGGGGAATAAAACCGTATTCCTTAAAGCCATAATAGGTAAAATTTCCGTAGAAGTAAAAATTATATTTTTTCCCTTATCCTTTTTCTCACCAAGTTTAATTAAACTTTTGTCTTTCTTATCACTCATTTTTTTTCTCCTCGACGCTAACACCTTTTTCCTTTGACTCTTCCAACTCCTTTAAACACAAAAGAAGACGCAATGTTACACCAAAATCCCCTTTCTTAGATAAACCTGCGACGCTTGGGAATAAACCATCTTTCATTTGCTGGTCAATCATCCAGTTTAAAGCCTTCTTAAATTTTGGATGAGTATGAAAATCACTAAGAGGTGATATAGCTTCGATCATTCGTAATGTACCACCCCTAAAAAGTCCTATATCCGTATAATCTGTATATAAGTAATTCCATGCTTCGGCTTCATGAAATAGGTTTGTTTCATTTTTTTGTAAAAAATTCTCAAGCACAAATTTCGCTGCTCTTGAAGCTGTCTCAGAATTCTTCAATCTTGAATGTGAACTAAAAGCCTGCAAAATCACGATTGAAGCCCATATGTCACTTTTGCATGTTTTAAAAGATTTACCTGGTAACATTGTCGCAGGAGATAACCACCCACCGTCCTCACGTTGCTTTCTTGCTATCCACCTAAAACCTCTATCTACAAAAGGATTACCGCCCAGGCCAAATCGAACCAGCAGTAATAATGCAAGACCATGGTGATGATAATGAAGCGGAAATTTTCCATCTGGTTTTTGCAATTTCAATAGACATATAATCGCTTTTTGAATCTGAGGCATTTCCCTATTACATCCCAGATCATAAAGATGGCTCAACATTTTAAGCTGAGTTAAAAATTGCATTGAGCGTTGTTGCTCTTCGATAGAGTAGTTCTCTTTTAATTGCCATGTTCCATCATCATTTTGGCTCGATAAAATTTTATTTCTTATCTTATCTCTCTCGAGCTTGCTTTCCAATTTTTCTATTAATTCTTTATCATCAGGGAAGAATTCAATAGCAGTCCTGTATTTTATATACACAGGTGCTTTATCCATAATGATTGGGATTGGATCAGTTTTCAATAATCTAAACCAGTTTTTTTGTTTTGACATATTACATTTTCCCCTTCAAGTTTATCTAAAATGTATTTCACTTCACCGTAATTATTAGCAATATATCTGGTTACCTCTTTAATCTCATCTCTTGAAAAAGTTGTTGTCAGACCAATAGTGTCTATACCCGCACTTATCGCCGACTTTATACCAACAATGGTATCTTCGATGGCAACGACTTTATCAGGTTTGACACTAAGTTTTAAACATGCCTTTATATACGGTTCAGGGTGGGGTTTTGTATTTTTAACATCATGAGAAGTTATTATAATATCAAACATGTTTTCGATTTTCGTGTTCTCGAATATCCATTTCAATACAGAGCCTGATGTTGAAGTTACCAGTGCCGTTCTATATTTTTTCCTTATAGAATTATAAAACTGTAAAAAGCCATCCACATAATCTATATGCTCAAGAAATTCTTGTTTTAAGTAATCCCGTCCCTTCTTCTTCAATACATCTACTGGACCTTTTATATTAAATCTTCTTTTTATGTAATTATAAAAAGCGTTCTCTGAGATACCTTTAAAAAGCTTCCACTCATCCTCAGATATATTAATTCCATATTCTTCAAATAACTTCCTCTCGGCTCGCTCATAAAGCGGCTCTGTATTTACAACAACGCCATCAAAATCAAATAAAACAGCTTCCTTCCCCATATCCAAATCCCTTTAAGGTAGTTTTAATTAAAAAAGAGCATATACCGACGTGCACATACTATGCCAAAAAATATTTTCATAATAAGCATCGAGATAAAGAGGACATTATAGCAGATAAGTAGTAGCTCTAAATAACTCAGTCTATTCATCCAGTAAATTTAAAAAATTTATCTGATTAATACTTTTATTATTATCATTATTTAAGACATTTGGTTATATAAAATCATTCAAGCCTGTCAAAATTTAATATATTACATATGAATTAGACATAGATAGACAATTCAGTTCTCTATTTCTAAAGAAGATTACTTAACCTTGAGCAGATATCACACCAAAATTGTCAGAAACATTGAGTCCATAAAAATTTCTATTAAAAACGATTTTTACGAAAATATAACAAATCCTCCTCGGAGTATAATCATTGATATATTTTACCTGATCAAATACATCATCTTTCCCCAGTAATTTATTTAATTGAATTTTGATATTACTATTTAATTCAGGATGCCATATATATTTTTTTGTTATCTACAGGTATACATAATCATGTTTTCAACATCATTAAAATTACCCATAATGATTAAAAGCGAATCTTATGCCATCACTTTGCCTATAAAATCAAGTTAATTGTATAATCCCGATAATATTCTTTAATTGCCTTTTAATAATTCACTTATATATTGATAATATTAATGGCTGATACTTTCCTTAAGAACGGATTAACAGAATTACCACCTGATAAAATTCTATATGGATATGTGTTTGTCAACATATATTATTTAACCGTTGGGATTTACCTTTCCCATTAAATAATTAGCTTAATTATATTGTAATGATAACAATAATGTACTTATTACTATTATGTTATTATTTCTCGTATGAAATCTTCAGCTTTAATCCACTTTTAGCTAATATTCTATCTCTCTCAATTAAATCGGTCAGAATACATTTTAAACCCTACTCCCAAATTCATACATCGAGTCTTCCTTACCTCAATGTGCTTATACTCTCCCATCAGTAACACCTATCCATAGTCAAGTCCACTCCGGTCATTTTCCCCTATAACTCTAAGCTCTTTAGACAAGGAAAATGGTAAAAGGGTAACTATAAGAACAAATCAGACAATCCTTCTATACATTATCAATATTCATCTAATACATATTTTAGTATTTCCAGGTAATCCAGTAACATCCTGGTAATTAAAAATTTATCCAATACAACTTTCCGTGCATTCTCACCTAGCTCTTTTGAAAGATTCGGATTCTTTATAAGCTCAATAATTCTCTCGGCAAATCCCTCATAATCATACGGATCGAGTAAAAATCCATTATATCCATCCTTTATCTGAAGAGGTATTCCGCCAACATTTGAAGCTACTACAGGCTTCTTCTTCCATAAAGCCTCTGTAACTACCAGACCAAACCCCTCTCGTATAGACTTCTGCACGACTACATTAGAAATTGTTTGAAGTATGTTTACAAGAACATTATTCTCCGAAGTAATTAAAATTATATCACCCTTCTCAAGAAATTTATTTGCCTTTTTCTCGACTTTTCTATATATGATTAATCCTTCAGGATCATCAGTGGCCATACTGCCACATAGAACCAATCTACAATCAATTTTTTTCCTAACCATCTTATATATCTCTATTAACCCTTCAGGGTCCTTCCACTTATCAAATCTCGATATTTGAGTTATTATCGGTTTATCAGTTGGTATTCCAAATTTTTTCAAATACTTATTGATAACCTTCGTTGGTAATTGAATATTCTTCGGGGATAGGGGATCTATAACTGGATACACAACCCTCTGCTCGACATAAAGATCATCCTTGAGATATTTTTCATTTGATACTATGGCAAGATCATACCTAAGAATAAACCCTTTTAAAAATTCCCACAACTCTTTATTGGGATTGGTTATATCTACATGACATCTCCATATCCATGGCTGGGTCTTTTTATAAAAATTTATAAGAGGCAAGGGCTGTGGATCATGTATTATTACAACATCATGGTCAATATGTGTATAAATGGAAAAATTTTCATTGGACTGTATATAGAGGTCTTTCTTGATCTTCGTAAGATTAATTTTATCACCCTGTAGAGCATTGTGAAACTTCTTTGTTATATTGAATAAATCAGGATTCCCCCTTATTATCCGCCAGCCCGTATCAATTCCAATGTCATTCATTAAAGGGACAAGACTATTTAGAATCTCAGCAACTCCACCTCCGAGATAGGTGGAATTAAAATGAATTATTCTTTTACCTGCGATACCCCTGGCCTTTCTATATATCTCATGCAGTACTTTATCCCCCACTATTGAACGATAATTAATTAAATGTATCATCTGTCACTCCCCCTGATCTGACATTAATTTTATTATAAATTCCCTCACCTCTTTATAATCTCTTAATCTAAACTTGGCACTGGTAGAGCCAAAGCCTACCTTTATAGTTATTCCATCGTCGGATAGAGACCGAAACATATCCTCATCTGTCCAATCATCACCGATAGCAAGTATGAAATCACTATCTATTTCTTTGAGCCACTCTCTTACTGCTCGTCCTTTTCCAATTTCCGAATTCTTAATCTCTACAACCTTATTCCCCTCAAGCACCTGCAGGTTTGTTCCAGCGATCATATATGACAGGTTTTCCACAAGATCCCTCGCTCTTATATATCCCAAATCGGAATTCACACCCCTATAATGCCAGACCAAAGAAAATTCCTTCTCCTCTATGGATGACCCCGGTGTCTTGTCAACATAATATTCCATTACAGATCTTATCTCATCCTTCCAGCTATTATCTACATCCTCCAGTTTATACCATGAGCCACTTTTTTTCTTAAACCACGCGCCATGTTCTCCCGTAAGATTTACACCGATATCACTAAACCATTCATCCATTGTTTCTCTATCTCTACCACTTATTAAAACCACCTCGTTTTCCCTACTCAAATCTTTCAGTACCCTGATAAGTTCAGAATCAGGGCGAGCTTCTTTTACTCTTCTGAAAAAAGGAATAAGGGTACCATCATAATCAAGGAAAAATAACCTTCTGTTGGCATTATCATACATTTCTTTTATCTTTGTAAAAACCGTCTCACTAATAACGTCCGAAACCGCTTCTTCCTGCTCTGCTTTAACTCTTTTCAAACTATCTAGAAAGTCTTCTACCCATCTGTAAACATCATATCTTTTCAATTTATTAAACATCAATGATACTCTGTCCCTAGCTTCACTAATCGGCATTTCCATGGATTTCTTAATCGCACTTACAAGCTCATCCATATTATTGGGATTTACAATGATTGCCTCCGACAACTCTATAGCCGACCCAGCCATTTCGCTTAAAACTAACACCCCTGCATCAGGATATTTAGTTGAAATAAACTCTTTTGATACAAGGTTCATACCATCTCTGAATGGGGTTACGATCGCTACATCAGAAATTTTATAAAAAGCTATTAATTCTTCTTGCCTAAAACTTCTGTAGAAATATTCTATCGGCAGCCAATCTATTGAACGATATTTAGAGTTTATTCTGCTAACATGTCTATCTAACTCATCTTTTAATTTTCCATAATATTCTACCTTCCACCTTGATGGTACCACAATCATAAGCAATGTAACTTTTCCTCTGTATTCTGGATATTTATCCAGAAACCTTTCAAAAGCTAAAACCTTCTGTACAATCCCTTTTGTATAATCAAGCCTATCAACTGACAATATAACTTTCTTATCACCATATCTATTTCTCAATGATCCAACTTTTTGCTTAATAAAAATATCATTAGATGACTCATTAAATCTATCAACATCAATACCAAGCGGAAACGTATCGGCTTTTATAACTCTATTTATTACCAGCAATTCATTAAAAAAATGCTCAACTCCAAGTATGTGCTTAATAGAACTTAAAAAATGTCTCAAGTAATCATAGGTATGGAAGCCAATCAAATCAGCACCTATTAATCCCTGCAAAATTTCCTCCCTCCAGGGTAACAGTCTAAAAATTTCATAGGAGGGAAATGGTATATGCAGAAAAAACCCAATACTGGCATCAGGTATTTTCTGACGCAACAAACCCGGCAATAACATCAAATGGTAATCTTGAATCCATATAATTGAACCTTCAGTATAAATTTCTAAAACAGTATCAAGAAATCTATCATTTACCTTCTTATAGTACTCCCAAGATTTCTTATTGTATTCTGCATGCTCTATAAAGTAATGAAACAAAGGCCATATTGCTTTATTACTGAAACCCTCATAATACCACTTATACTCGCTCTTTGTAAGAAAAAGCGGGAACATATTTTTCTCCCTTAGCAGTCTAATTATAGATGTTCGCACCGGTCCTTTTATATCAAACATTCCGGGCCAGCCAACCCAGATACTTTCGTATCTGCCAGCTAAAGACCTTAATCCACTTGCGAGACCACCTGGAGAAGGTTTTACATCTATTTTACCCTTCCTATAAGATATGGTAACAGGTAATCTATTTGAAACAATAATCAGTTTATTATCACTTTCCTTCGTCTTTAGCTTTTTCATAGAGTTCCTTATAAATGTCTGAATATAATTTTTTCATGCAATCAGGACAAATGCTATGAGTAAAATCCACATCTGTGTTTTCTGATATGTATTTCTCTACATCATTCCAGTAACCTTGATCATCCCTTATCTTTTTGCAATTCGCACAAATAGGTAACAGACCAGATAACTCCTTTACCTCCCTTAAAGCTTTACGTAATTTTCTTAGTAACTTTTCTCGCTCATACTCTTCTATCTTATGTTTTAAAGCAATCGCAATTTGTACAGCCACCTCTTCCAGAGTCCTCACTTCCTTAGACAACTCGCTATTTTTCATATATTCAAAAATTATCATAGCACCGACAATTTTCCTTTTCACTTTTAATGGTAAACCTATGGCTAATTTTGGTAAATATTCAATATTTTCTATATCTATATCCGACTTTTCTATAACATCTATCATTTGGTTAGTCGATAAGATTATCATTTTTTCATTTCTCATTACTTCCCTTGATAAAATCTTCAATAGCCTTTTTCCGTAAAATTTTATTGGAACAGTACAATTATAGTAGGGAATACTTAAATATTTGCCCCTATGATTTATTGTGAAAAATATATTCTCAACATCAACCACCTTTTTCATCGAGGAATGTATCTCTTCTAGAAAATCTTTAAAAGCCCTCTTAGTGTACACAGCATTCGATATTTCAAAAAACGCGATATTCATATTTTCTGCTTTTACTCTTGCCGAAACGTCCTTGTATATAGCGAATCTACCTACAATCTCTCCTTTATCAAAAATTGATACAGCAGAAATAGACACAGGAATCTTCTTACCGTCTCTCCTCTTTCGATACGTATCATAGAAAATGTATCCTGTATTGGACATCTTATTAAGCCTCTTGCCTTCTTCTCTTATTTCATCGGGAACCATTACATCATCAATAAACTTACCCCGAACTTCATCCATTTTCCATCCAAATACTTCCTCAAATCTTTTATTTACCTCAAGAATATAAAAATTTCTATCCATATAGACCATTGGCTCGGGATTATAGAAAAATATCCTTTCAAACTTTTCCTTTTCCCTTCTTAATTCCTCCTCAATGTTCTTAATCTGAGTGATATCTCTGGAAATTCCAACAAGCCCAATGATATCTCCTTCCCTGTTAAACATTGGAACCTTTGTAACACTTACCCACCTTTTTTTACCTTCGGTTTCAATTAGCTCTTCCTTTCTTACTATACTTTTGCCTTTCTGAATTACTTCCTTCTCATCCCTTTCGGATTCTTCCGCAAATTTCCTATCAAAAAAATCATAATCGGTCTTGCCATATGCCTTCTCCGGACTTGATAAACCAAGCCTTTTAGCATGATAGTCGCTTATTAAAATAAACCGTGACTGTTTATCTTTAAAAAAGATTCCATCGGGAATACTTTTAAGTAAGGTATCCAGCATCTCTTTCTCATATTGAGAGAATCCTGTAATTCTATTATCCAGATAAATTCTAAACTTCATTTCCAGAATTCCAGATAAAGTTTCTAATACTGAATCTTCAATAGATTCTTTATTAAAGGTAGAAAAAAATATTAAACCATCGTATGATAGACCTGATAGTTTAAAAGTTATACAAAAAACATTGTCCAGTGTATACCCATTTACCTTAACTCTTCCGACAAGATATTTGCTATCTTTGTGATCTCTATCCTTAAATATATTTTTATAATCATCGGGAGATAATCTCAGAGGACCTCTATATTTTTTATTCCCACTTTCATAAATATTGAGAATTACAAGTTTTTTATCAACTTTGTTAACAAATCCAACTCCAATAATATCAATGTAACTACATTCACCCATTATAGACAGTATATCTTTGGAAAGGTCTATAATCCTTTTATATCCAGTCACCTCGACCTTTACAATTTTATTTATTATTTCATTTAAATTCACATTTTCCTCAAAAAAATTTTTAACGATTCAAAAGTACTTTGCTCCTTAACAATTTTAGTATTTCCATTGCTATAAACTTTGTATTCCTGCTACCTGTTTCCTCACTGGGACCAACACAGACAGGACAGCCAGAAGAGCAAAAACACTCTTCAATCAACTTATAAGTTGTCTCCACAAGCTCATCAAATTTATAATAAAGGTCTTCAGAAAGTCCTATCCCGCCGGGATAGTTGTCAAATATAAAAATAGTCGGTTCAAACTTACCTATTTTTTCGGGACTTATTTTCATCTCTGGTCTTGACTCATCAGCCATTGTATACACTCCCCTTGAGAAGGGTGTTGACCTTACATACCAATTCGCATTTCTATCACCAATTGCTCGATTCATGTCCTTGGGATCGACCATTATCAAAACGGAACCTGCATGATGCAACGCATAGGATAAGCCAAGCACCCCACTTATATTTTCACTTTTCGAATAAGGTAAATCATCAAGGAATGACCGTGTCAATGTAAACCATAATGCATTGGTCACCATTTCCTGCTCAGGAAGATTTATCTTTCCATATCCAAGATTCTCTGAAGTGTAAAACTTAATCTTTTTAAAACCAACAGCTTTATTTGTTACAAGAACCTCACCATTTTCCAGAATAACAGAATCAAATTTCTTCGACTCATATATATCAAGAATTCTCACATGAGTATAATCAATAGACATTGTGAAGTAATCAGCATTGGATTCCCTTACAAATGCTTTCTTCCCTTCCCAATCCAATTCTTCGACAAAATATTGATTTCCATCAACCATATAAATTGCACCTGGATATATTGTTGTCGGTACCGAATAAAAATCCACCTCACCAATCACTTTATCACACTCATCTCTATTAACTACCACAAAGTTTTCATGGGAGATACTCCTGATGTTGATATGACTCGCAGGATAATCCTCTGATTCCCAGTACCATCTATCGCCCTGTTTTACCACTTCGCCACTTTTATTCAGCATTCCAAGAATAGCCTTTGTATTTTCAATGGATATATTACCGAAGGTTTCACTACCGGAAAAAGGTAGTTCAAAACTTGCACATTTTATATGATCAACCAGTATCATAACATTGTTTGGATTTATCCTTGCACATTCTGGATTCCTGTCAAAAAAGTAACTCGGATTATTTATTATAAACTGATCCACAGGGAAGCTCCTTGCCACAAGAATCGCACAGGATAGAGCACCCCTTCTACCTGACCTACCAGCCTGTTGCCAGACTGATGATATATATCCAGGGAAACCAGCAATAATTGACACATCAAGACTACCAATATCAATTCCTAGCTCAAGGGCATTTGTCGCAATCACACATTTAATATAGCCCTCTTTCAATCCTCTCTCAATTTCTCTCCTTCTATATGGCAAATAGCCCCCTCTGTATCCAGCGATTATCTCTTTGCCTGCTTTATCAGATCTTCCTCTCTCAAAATCATCTTTAAGATATTTTGTTAGAATCTCAACATTTAGCCTCGATAGAGCAAAAATAATTACTGATATGTTATTATCAATGAATATTCTCGCAAGATTTCTTGTCTGGTGCAAATAATTTGCCCTGATTCCAAGTTCATTATTGACAATTGGTGGATTATAAAAGATAAAATACTTATCACCAGTTGGAGCTCCACTTTTGTCTATTAGGACAAAATCCTCTTCGGTAAGGTTTTCTGCATGCTCTTTTGGATTTGTTATTGTTGCCGAGCAGCATATAAATTGTGGATTAGAGCCATAAAACCTACATATTCTCTTTAGTCTCCTGATTACATTTGTGAAATGAGACCCAAAAACTCCACGATAAATATGCAGTTCGTCTATAACTATAAATTTTAAATTGGTGAACAGTTTAACCCACTTCGTATGATGTGGAAGTATACCCTGATGCAGCATATCAGGATTCGTTACAATTATGTTCCCACGCTGTCTTATCCTCTGTCTTATATTCTGGGGAGTATCACCGTCGAATGTCTGAGCATATACATCAATTCCCAACTTATTTATAATATCATTTAATTCAAAAATCTGATCCTGGGATAACGCTTTTGTCGGGAAAATATATAATGCCCTCGACTCACTATCTTCAATTATGGAGTTTACCACTGGCATGTTATAACAGAGTGTCTTACCACTTGATGTGGGAGTCTGGATACAGACATTCTTGCCTTCTTTAATTAATCTCCATGCTTCAGCCTGATGTGAATAAAGCTTTTCAATACCTCTTTTGATAAGAGCTTCTTTCAAATCTCTGTTCAAATCATCGGGGAAATCAGCATAAGAACCATTATTACCAGGTATTAACTTTGTTGCAGTAATACTGGCTTTAAAAGATAAATGATTCCTCAAACGCTCTATAATTTCTTCCAGCGTCAGGATGGAATTTATTGAGTTTTCCTTGTTAATCCTATTACCTCTTTTTGTTGTAAATACCTTTCAAGACTTTCTGGATTATCAAAAAGATATGTGTGAAATCCAATTTTCTCTGCAGGTAAAAGATTAGCTTGCAGATCATCTATAAATATAATTTCATTTGCCTTTGCTTTTAGCTTACTCATTACAGATGTGTAAATTCTCTTATCAGGTTTTACATATCCAAAATCATAGGAAAAAAACAGATAATCAAAATACCCGAATATATCATAATTTTTATTTATCGATTCAATATGAAGTGGATTCGTATTTGATAATATACCCTTCTTTATATTCCTATCGATTTTCTTCACAAGCTCTATCATTTGCTCATTTAATTTAAAACAGCTCGCCCAGATTTCTATAAGCTCTTCTTTATTTACCTCATTTGTAAGATTAAAACGCCTCTTCAATCCTGCAACATAGTCTTCTATGGCAATCTTTCCCTTCTCAAAATTTTTTTCCAGATTAGATTCAGGAAAATCTAAGAGCTTCTCTACAGGTTCACCAGTAATGTCAGAAAAAATCCTGAGAGCTTCTTCCTTGTCAACATTTACTATTACATTGCCAAGATCAAAAAGGACAAACTTTATATAAGACATTATTAATAAACTTCAGCTACCTGTTTCAGATACAATTTCTGTTTCTACTCTTCCATACTCTATACCAGCGTGATTCTTAAGAACAGGGTTTTCGTATTTTTCGAGTTTGGTCAAGATGGTCTCACCAATCAGCTTCAAATGTTTTAAAATCTGGATGATAACATACGCAGGGACTTCCCTATTACCACTCAAGGACTTTACAGCTGCTCCATAATATTTCCCATCTTCACCTTTTAACCCAATAGCTCCTATACCATCATCTCCCGTCTTTGATACACCCTTACCACCAGTAGCGATTATAAATTCTGTATCAAATCTATTTCTCCCAGCAACATGCTGCGGATTCAATGCCATAGCGGTAACCACCTTACGGAGATTTTCATCTTCCTCAGCAATTAATTTCTTATACATAATAGCAAGATTTTTTAATGGTAAAAAATATGTAGGAGAGTTGCAATTATCAATAGCAGTGGGAATTTTCTCCATTTCGGAGTAAGTCTGTATTTTCTCAAAAATATTCTTTTGTATCGGATGATTTTCCAGATTATAATTTTCAATTGCGACATCCATAGCCTTTGCCATTGCTATCATTCCAATGTGAGTTCCTGAACAGGCATTGTGCACCGTGGTAGGTCTTTTCCCCTGTAATATCAACTGTTCATAGCTCGACCTATCAATGGGAGGATGAACTCCACACTGTAAATCATCGACAGTTATATCAACTTTCCTCATCATCTCCCTTAATAAATCAACATGAATGACTTCTCCGTTGTGTGTCGAACACAAAAGAGCAAGTTCCTCATTTGTCAATCCATATTTGTCTACTATACCTGCCTCCAACATTGCTACAGCTTGAAAGGGTTTTGCAGCAGAACGGATATAGGATGGGAAATTCTGATCACCTGCTGAAAAAATTACCTTGCCATGATCGTTAACTACAACCGCATAGCTAATGTGAAAATTCTCTATTATATTGCCTCTGAAAAATTTCGTTATCAATCTCATGTACCAAATCTCCTTTCACTTACCCTCAACTAGAATAATATATTCTTTTAAGACTTCAGAAAGCCCTTTAAAAATTGCCTCCGCCAATAATATATCATCCAATGAGATAAATTCAAAATCAACAATATTAATTAAAGAATCTATAACACGTCTATTTAAACCCCCAGATATAGAGACCCTCATACCGTTTTTCTTTGCAACTCTAGCACTATGAGCTATTTGCTCCAGTTTTTTGTTATATTCAATGTGCATCTCTTCAAGAGCCAATGAATCTGAAGCCAGCTCAATCTCATCACATCCATATTGATAGGCAAATTTTAAAAATTTCAAATCCGGCTGCAGTCTGATAACAAATCCAATCTCTTCCCTATTACTGAACTCAGAAGTTACCTCTTTTATTTTTTTTGACGGCAGAAAAACAGATAAATCATCGCTAGATGGATCAATCAGTGTTATTACGTCAGGTTTATATTGCAACAGGCGCTGAATTATACCCTTTTCAGGAACAACCCTGACATTTATCCTCGCCTCAGTCATTGACTTGACTGTATCGAGAAAAAGCTCTATATCATCTACTACATCATAGGAAAAACAGATACCATGAATATTATTCACTTCTAATAGACCTACAATATTATAAATATTAGAAAGCTTAAGCCTGAAATATTTTTCAAACTTAATAAAAGAATCTAAATTAACTTCTAAATAGGCCATTTTATACTCTTATTCTACAATTTCAGATGCATATGTTAATATAACATCTGAAAAATAATTTTCCTCAATTAATTTTTTGAAAACCTCTAATGTCTCCGCTTTTACATGTCCAATCCCAATAGCTTTTCCCTTTCTCTTAGCTATCTCCTTTAACTTATCGAACTTAGCCCTAATTTCGTTTAAATCTGTCTCATTATCAAGAAATACCGATCTTACCGCAGTCTTTACACCATTTTGCCTCATAATATCAAAAGCTACACTTTTAGGAGATGTGAGACTATCAATGAAATATAAACCCTTTTCCTTTATATTCAACGCAACAATTCTCATCAACGATGGATCCTGAGTTGCCAATGATCCCATATGATTATTAATCCCAACTGCTTCGGGCAATTCCATAACAGCCATATTCAATTTTTCATTTACTTCGACAGGGCTCATACCTGTCCGCAACATAAATTCCTCTTCACCATAATTATATCTGCTATTCGCTTCTATAGCTTCCATTGGCATATGAATTATAACCTCTTTGCCAGCTCTTTTTGATTCAGCTGATATGATCCTCGAGTATCTATGCCCTGGAATTACCGAAATATTGAATTTCACACCCAATTCAAGAAATTCCTTAACTATATCATTATACCCATAACCAAAATCATCTATTATTATTGCTATTCTTGGCTTTATCAAAAACTCTTTACTGAAATATCTAATAAGACCGAGATTATCCTTCTTCAGAACCAGAATATAACCTGTAGGTTTCTTACTATAGCTTACAAAATATACGTATCCCTGATTCTCTCCAATTTGTGATCTTTTATAGATTTCGTATCCATTCCGATTCAGTATCCTGAAAACGGTTTTTTCCGACTCAATAAGTGATCTGGATTCATCAATCTCATATACCATTGTCCCTTTTGGAAGGGTCACCTTTTTGAATCTCTTTATATCAACATAATGAAATCCATTCTTAATTAAATCTGACTTTACTTTGAATACAAATCTCCTATAACCCTCAGCCAAAATGTAGCTGTCTGAAGGTTTTGAAACGGGCATGAAATAATATACGATAAAACCGATAGCAAGAATTATTAATATAAAGATATACCTTAATCTATTTTCGTCCTTTATTTTTTTTAAAACCTCTCCGTAAGGCTTTTTTAAATACCTAACCCGTTTCTTTTTTTCCATTTAAATTTCAATCAATTCAATATTTCCTTTTACTCCTAATTTATCATTTTTTATTACTAAAATACCATCTATTTCATCTTGTTTAGTAGCCTTTGAAACAATCATTTCAATATCATTTTCATTCTTTATCATATTGGCTATAGAGGTAGCCACTGCATCAGCCAAAATTGTTGACTTTGAAACCACGACTACAGCATCCGCCTTCCCAAAGCTTAAAGAATGTCCAACAGTCCCCGATGAGGTACAGACTCCTATCGGCATTATTTTAGCTTTTATTTTTATTCCTATTCTGCCTGAAAAAACCGAATCACCAGCGTATATAGCTATATTCCTATCCTTTTTTGAACTTAAAAATATATCTCCCCCATTCTCTATTATCACTTCATCAGTATATTTTAAAAGGTCTTTACCAACATATTCGGCAACAGCCCCAGCCACGCCCGCCATGGGACCAACATCTGCAACCCTACTATAAAAAATCATATCTTTTACAATATCAGGTGCCATTCGGTCATCATTAATTGGATTCAAACTTTTTAAGAACTCAGGACGTTTCCGAACGTAATCCTCAAGAATTCTTCTATACCTGTCAAGCAATCCTACCGCTTCAATAGATAAATCACGATCACTTTGAATAAAAAGCTCACTTTCTTTTATTCTGACTGTAAAAGAAATCAAATCCTTTGTTTTACACCAGCTTTGATAAAATCTTTCCATTAAAATGTTGCCTCCATAGCTCCTACCGGGCATGCAAGGATGCAGTGTTCACAAGCAATACAATCATCTTCGATAAATTCTACTTTCATTGTATCTATATCCATTAATAAAGCTTTGGTAGGACAGACTGAAATACATACTCCACAGTGTACACACTTTTCATCGTTCTTCATTATTCTTTGTTTTAATGTCTGTATTATTATTCCCTTAGATTTCAAATATTCGATACCTTCATTGTAATTTTTATCTTTACCTTTTAATTCTATAACCAACAGACCCTCTTCATCCGGGGTAACATAAGCCTTCAGTATATTAAACTCCAGATCAAAATCTTTTACAAGCTTACATATAATCGGTTGATCTACAAGACTTGGTGGGAATTTTAGTACAATCTTTTTATTTATCATTTATTTACCTCACATTTACCTTATAATTTTTACTTCTTTCTCCCAGCCTGGGAGCCTTTCCACAGGTTCCGTTAATAAAAACTTGCCTTCCTCAATCCACTTTTTTAATTCATTAGCAATCTTTCTTGCCATATAATAACTTGCAAGAGATCCAGTTGGTATTCCTTTCCCACATATTTTTATCTCGCCACTTCTCAATTCTTTATAGGTAACCTCTTTAATAATTTCCCCCGTTCCTTGAGGATAAGCCCGACTGTAATCAACTACAGGAGCATAAATATCGACATCACTTACAGAAGTATAAAATGCCATTTCTTCATCTAATATAGGGATAGGTATCCCCATCCCAACATAAAGAGAAGCACCATAACCGGTAATTGATGCTCCTTTCAAATATTCCGGGCTCATTTGTTTTAAATCACCAATAACCGCTATCGTACCCGCAGGTCTCTTGGGCACACCTCTTTCAGTTCTCTCTACATCAGGATTATGCTGTGTGCCATACCAGGATATATAACCAACCCCACCACCTAGAAAAATTCTGGTGCCTATACCAATAGTCTTATAAAATGGGTCATTTAAAAGCGGAGACAATTGACCGGCGCTGGAGTAATTGGCATTTCCCATCCTTGGTCTTAAAACGCCCAAATATGTATAAATCACTTTATCCGAAAGATTTACAGCAACATTATAGTTTTGATAACTATTTCGCGGGTTATAAAGAATAGCATTTCGAAGATTTTTAATATTTATAAATTCATCCAGCTCTTTGCCCGGATAGCAATCTGTACCGTATGCTTCAACTTTTAAATGAACATCTTTACCCGCAACCAGATCCTCAATTACATGTCCTCCACCATATCTAAACCTACCAGGATAATATTTATTTTTTGGATCATCCTCAGGTAGCGCCGTCGCCCCTATTAAGACATCAAGCGCAGCATATCCTGCATATGCTGGTACATCATTAAGATAACACTTACCGCCACCTATTTTTATCGTAGGTTTCCTTGGACCTATATTGAAATAAGCACCACTGGAGCACATTGGACCGAAGGTCCCCGTAGTTACTACGTCTACCTCCTTTACAGCACGAGACTCGCCCTTTTTCCTTACTATTTCTATCATCTCCTCTGCTGTGACAACTACTGCTTTACCAGATTTTATTTTCTCATTAATTTCCTGAATTGTCTTTCCCATATCAGGCTACCCTCATTGTTAAAATATTCTGGGAAAGTTAAAAATTTTAATAATAGTTTGAAAATTAAAATAATAAAGACACAATTTAATAAAGACCAAAGATTTGTTATTTCTTGCTAATTATCGATTATAGCTTTTGAAAAATGGGCTATACTGGTATTTTTATGGGTAAAGGCTTAATCCACCGAGAAAAAACATGATAGCTGTTCTTAGATTTTCATATCTCTTAAAACACCTGGCTGTAAAAATAATCTCTTGAATAATCGAATTCATTGTCTCTGATATCGAATTGGTAATCTTATGTATGACATAATTGATTATACCTGATGTATGTTTGATAAAAAGATTTACTACCTCAATAATTGGCCTTAATCCCGTCTCTCTTGCATTATAAACCCACTCTGTAAAAAAGAACTTTGCATCATTTATTGATTGACTGTTAAAATATTCTCTGAAGTTCTCTTTCACTAACCATGCTTGAGAGGTCTTTAGATTAATATCACGTATCTGTTGAAATCTTGTCCTTTGCTTATCAGTCCACTTCTCTTGATTCTTAAGAAAGATATATCGACTACCCTTGAGAATCTTTCTCTCTTTAATAGATATAGCCCTCATCTCTTCTCTTCTTACTGAATCAACCGCATTGTTCAGATATTTCATTAAATGAAATCTATCGTGGACTATATCTGCTGACTTTAAACATTCTCTGGTAGCATTTATGTATGGTCTCCACATATCCATGCAAACCGCTTTTACTCCCTCTCGTTGCTTTGTGTCTAATGTGTTTCTGATTAACGATAAAGCCGAACTTTTTTGTCTACCTTCAATAAGTCCTAATACACGCTTTTTATCAATATCTGTTAACACTGTTATGTAACTATGTCCTCGACGATAACTCTTCTCATCTATACCTACATAACTTATCTCTCCACTCAACTCCCGACGGGATAAACCCCTCTCTACAGCCCTTTGCATTATCCTGTGTACCTGATCAAAACTTATTCGTAATATCTCTCCTACCTTCTTCTGTTTCTTAAATAACAATAACATGTCTATGGCTAATCTCTCAAATAAAATTGTAAAACGACTATGAGACTCCGACCAGGGAACTTCTATACTTAATACACCATGCTTTGAACATTTAACCCGTGGAACTGAACATACTATAAAGGTCTTTAGTTGACAGGTATCTAAGTGCCTCCATCTCCTCTCCCTTCGATGATCGTAAATACTACATTCTCTACCACACTCAGGACATTTCGCTGTGTTAGACACGTATTCAACCTTAACAAGAACCTCTTCATCTTCAAGAGAAAGTTCAACCCCGGTAACTTCCCAGGGATATTCAATCCCTAATATCTGCTGATATAATTCCTTGCTCTTCATACCTAATTCTAACTATTTATCCACACAAAATCCAGTAGTGCCGAAAAATGAAATAAAGAAACAACTTAATAAATATAGCCTTTCTATATGTAGTTTTGTCAAACGCTTAAATATGAATTTGGTTAATCAGTTTGCATCGGGATATAAAATTTAATACAATGGTAGTATCTTAGCACTCATTTAAATACATATTGTTTTAATTATCCAACAATAAATGTATTGTCAGTGTGTTATCTATAAATTATAAAAGAATCTCATCTGCGTGCATGATATCGGAGAATTCTTCGTTTTTAATTCTCTCAATATTTCTATTTGCTTTGCCGAGTGCATCGATTATGTAACGATTGGCAATATAGATCTTTCTATTATTAATTTCTGCTTCATCCAGAAGTAAATATCCGATATATAGGTAACTGTATAACTCCACAAGGTCCTGTGCTGCTACATCCTGAAAATCGTTATCCTTCTTTTCTCTAACATATTCCAGAGACTCCAGAAATATCTCCCTTATTTTCTTCAAAATTTCGTTCAATCTACTAAGATTTCCCCGATACTGCTTATTCATCTTTTCATTAAAATAATCCTGAAGAATATCATTTATAACACCACCTATCGCTGCTACTATTTGCATCTGAGATGTACCTTCGTAAATATTTGTTATCCTTACATCACGATAAAGTCTTTCAATTGTAAAATCTTTCATATAGCCAGTACCACCATGAATTTGGAGGGCATCATAACATATTTTATTTGACGTCTCTGTAATTACATATTTTGTCATCGGAGTAAGCATATTGGCAATTTTAGTAACCTCTTTCAACCTTTTGTTATCCTCAGAAAAATCTTTTCCGACGGCTTTATATTTTTTTATCTTTTTCTCAAGAGCATTTTTTAAATCCACCCAATAAGACGTAGAATACAATAAAGACCTACATGCTTCAAGCGATACTTTCATATCAATCAGCATATTTGTTACCACAGGTATATCGTAAATTGGACGTCCAAACTGTACCCTTTCCCTTGCATATTTCAAAGCCTCTTCATAAGCTGCCTGAGCTATGCCCAGAGCCTGAGCGGAGACACCAAGTCTTGCTCCATTCATCAAATCCATAACATATTTTATTAATCCAAACTTTCTTTGCCCAATCATCTGTGCAGGTGTATCGTTGAACTGTAGTTCACATGTAGGTGATCCGTGAATTCCAAGTTTATCCTCAATCCTTCTAACTACTAGTGAATCGTCATTGTAGCAGACAAATAAACTTAAACCTCTTGCATCTTTTGTCCCTGGCTCGGAGCGTGCTAATACAAGCAATACATCGCCACATCCGTTTGTAATAAATCTCTTCACGCCTCTCAAACGCCATGTACCATTCTCATCTTGATACGCAGAAAGTTTAACAGCCTGTAAATCAGATCCTGCATCGGGCTCTGTCAAAGCCATAGCACCTGTAAATTTGCCACTTGCAAATCCAGGGAGAAATTCCCTCTTCTGCTCCTCACTACCATATTTATTTATTGTCTCCGCTATATCCTGAAGCCCAAATAAATTCATTAGCGACGCGTCAGCACGGGAAACCATTTCTATCGCCATCATGTAAATCGATGTAGGAAAATTTAACCCACCATATTCCCTTGGCAGAGTCATTCCCATCAGTTCAGCCTGAGACAATCTATTAAGATTTTCTTTTGTCCCTTCGGCATAATAAACCTTTCCATCTACTAATCTATTACCCTCTCTATCAACATCTTCCGCACTTGGCGCAATAATATTTGCTGAAATATCACCCACAATTTCCAAAACTTTTCTATAACTATCCATCGCATCTCCGTAGTCGGATGGTGCATAGGGAAATCTCTCCGTCTGTGTATAATCATCCTCAATAATTCTTACTATCTCTTCCAGATTTAGTTTTTCAAAGTGAAAAAGTAAATCCTTATTATCTATAAAAAAATTCTCCATAACCCTTACCTCAATTTATGTTTAAAGACCTCAATAAACATTGGAATTACTTCCATGGCATTACCAACAATTTTATAATGGGCAATGTCAAAAATTGGTGCCTCTGGATCTGTATTTATTGCTATTATCTTCTTTGCCTCTTGCATGCCAGCTCTATGCTGTATTGCACCCGAAATACCACAAGCAATATACAACTTCGGTCTAACAGTTACCCCTGTTTGCCCAATTTGTCTCTCATGTTCTATAAAACCAGCATCAACAGCTGCTCTGCTACCACCAACTTCACCACCCAATAGATGTGCAAGCTCATACAAAATTTTAAAATTCTCCCTCGAACACATCCCGTATCCACCTGCCACTATAATCTGGGCTGACTTCAGATCAACTTTTTTCTCGGATCTACACTGCTCTACGATTTTTATAACTTCATCGATAGAATCAGATTTATACTCAAAACGGGTTATTTTCCCTTCGTTGTAACCCGGGATTTCAACCTTTTCCATCACTCCTTCGCGTACCGTCGCCATCTGAGTCGGGCTATCCGGCGAGATAATTGTAGCTATTATATTACCACCAAATGCTGGTCTTATCTGTAGAAGGAGATTTTTATATTCTTTCCCAAGATATCTCACATCAGAAATCTGCAAATCAGTACAATCAGCTGTCAGACCACTTCTTGTAGCAGAAGCTACTCTTGGAGCAAGGTCTCGACCTATATGAGTAGCTCCAAAAATCACCACTCTTGGTTTCAGTCTGGTTACCAGATCAATAATTACCCTGGCATATGGTAATGTCAAATAGTACTTCAACTTCTCATGATCAATTAGTAATACCTCATCCGCACCAAATCTGAACGTTTCCTTAGCGATATTTTCTACTTTATACCCGAGAAGAACCGCCACTAGCTTCTCATTAAGTGTATTTGCAAGCTTTCTACCTTTAGATAACAACTCAAAGCTTACATCAGCAGGTTTTCCATCCCTCTGCTCTATAAAAACCCAAACATTACTATTCTCACTCATAAAAATCTCCTTTAACCAAAAATTCTATCTGCCATTAGTTCATCTATCAGCCTACCCAAGCCTTCCTTTGTAGGCTCTATCACGACAGGTTCCTTTGATGCTAAAACTACCGAATCTATTTTATATACTTTCGTTGGTGAACCTCTAAGACCGCACCGCTCTTCAGGAAGTTGTAATTCTTTCGCTGTTATAGTCTTTATTAGTAAGCCTTTATCATCATATTCCTTGATTAAATTATCAAGATATGGAACCTGTGTGTCATCAATTATCTCGCTCAGTTCAAAAATAGTCTTTGCTTTTTTATAATACATTACCCTTTTGGCCGAGAACGGTCTTGGTTCAGCTGCATCCTTTACAATAGTCAACAGTACAGGTAATCTGGACTCAACGATTTCATACCCGCCATCAATTCTTTTTTTCACAATTATATGGTCTTTATCCAGCTCCAGAATTTCCTCCGTATAGGTTATCTGTGGGATACCGAGTTTTTCAGCAGTCTGAGGACCCACCTGTGCTGTGTCTCCGTCAATAGCCTGCCTTCCCGCCATAATTAAGTCAAATTCGCCAAGATATTTAATAGCCTCACTCAGGACATAACTCGTCGCAAGAGTATCAGCACCGGCAAACTTTACATCGGATATTAAATAAACCTTGTCTGCCCCCATATATAGACTCTCTCTTAATATATCCGCAGCCCTCGGTGGACCCATTGATATCACAGTTACACTACCACCATATTTTTCCTTAACTCTTAACGCAATTTCAAGAGCAACCTTGTCCTCAGGATTAAAAATTGCAGGTAGTTTTGAACGATTAATTGTACCATCCTCTTTCATCACGTTGCCAGTTATGTTTGCTGTATCGGGTACCTGCTTTACTAATACCACAACTCTATAAGACATAACATCCCTCAAATTTTAGCTTCAAACTTATAAAAAAGATTAAAAAAATAAAAACAATACATCGAATTTAAAATTATGAAAAAAGGCTGCACCAGTCAATGACCAGCACAGCCCTTTATATGGGGAGGGGAATTATCTACTCAATCAGGTTACCTTCGGTGTCGATCAAATGTATCTCAGTAAACCCAGCTTTCTTAATAGAACCCATAATTTTTTCTTTATCTCCGACTACCACCCATATTAGCTTATCGGGATGGATAGTTTTCTTAGCCGCCTTCTGAAGTTTAGAAATATCAAGACTTTTTACCTCATCTGGATATTTCTTATAATAATCACTCGGTAAATCGTAAATAACAATCTCGGCAAGCGATGATAATATACTTCTGTTTGTCTCCCATCTACCAGGAAGACTTAATACCATATTTTTCACTGTTTTATCAAATTCCTCTTCAGTTATAGGCTCTTCAGTCAATATTCCATTTAACTCGCCTAAAATCTCATTCATAGCATCAGCTGTTTTATCAATTTGCACCGGTGCGTATACAATAAAGGGAGGTTGACCTCTGGCATCGAGAACCAAAGACCTTGCTCCGTATGACCAGTGTTTTTCTTCTCTCAAATTCATATTAATTCGAGAGGTAAAGGTACCTCCCAGAATTCTATTCATAGCTTCAATTGCTAAATTATCAGGATCATTTTTAAGTGGAGCTATATGTCCAGCTATTATTACCGACTGAGGTGATTGAGGTTTATCCATTATATATACTACAGATTTTTCAGGGAATGTAACCTTAGAGATTTTTATTTCAGGAACTCCTCCAGGTTTCCACTTGCTAAAATATTTGTCAAGAATTGCTCTTAAATCACTTCGAGTAATATCTCCTACAACAATAAGTTTGGAGTTGTTTGGTTTGAACCATACCTTATAATAATTCACAAGGTCTTCTCGTGTTATTGAGTTTATAGATTCAATAGTACCAGATCCTGTCATTGGGTTTCCGTAGGGATGATCTTTCCCATATATAAATCTAGGCAATACGCGAAGCGCCATATATACAGGACGTGCCATCTCCTGTTGTATATTAGCTATAATCCTTTTCCTTACTCTTTCTATCTCATCCGATGGAAATGAAGGATTTAATACAACTTCGCTGAATAACTCAAAGGCTTTATCAAGAGTTGTATTTAGAGAAGTCAGATTTACATAGGAATAATCAAGATTTGCACCTGTAACTATACTCGCACCAATTCTTTCTAATTCATCATTTAATTCAAGGCTTGTGTACTTTCTTGTTCCCTCATTCAACATATCCATCGCAAAATTTGCTACTCCAGGCTTTGATAACTGATCAGATGAATATCCAGCATTTATAATTAACATTGCATTGACAGCGGGAATTGATTTTCTTTCTACAAGATAAACCTCAAGCCTATTATTCATTTCGAACTTTACAAAATCAGGAAACTCCGGCTCTGGTGGACTTCCTACTTCAGGCAATTTTGCTCTATCAACATCCCCTAATGTACTCGTATAATTGGGGAATGGATGCACCTCAAGAACAAAATAACCAGGCCCCATCCACTTCCTTGCTGTAGACAATATATCCTTCTTAGTTACCTTCGCAACCCATTGTAACTGCCTTTTATAGTGAGAAGGGTCTCCTATAAAAACCTGATTTCTCGCAAGAATATCTGACTTACCACCAAAACCACCAATTCTTTCTATACCTCTTATAAAATCAGAGAAATAACCAATCTTCACCCTATCGAGCTCATCATCCGTTGGTCCTTTAGTCAAGAACTTATCTATTTCTTCGTTAAGGATTCTCTCAACTTCTCCCATATCAGCATCATTACGCAAGTCCACAACAATTATAAGCTGTCCTGCGATTTCTTTTAAATCAGCAAATACCGATACATTGGTTGCCAGCTGTTCATCATAAACTAATCTTTTGTACAACCTTGAGGTTTTTCCAGATGCCAGTATATCAGCAATGAGCTCAAATTCCGTTCCCTCTTTAGAACCATACTCTGGAATGTTGTAAACCCTGTACAATCGAGGTTGTGGAACTCTATCCTGCATTACAAATCTGTGCTCTCCCCTTAAAACAGGAATCCATCTATCAAACTTTTCAATTGGAGGTCCACTGTGGAAACTACCAAAATATTTCTCAACTTTTTCTTTTATCTCCTCGGGATTCACATCTCCAGCGATAACAAGTGTGGCATTTGCAGGACCATAATATGTCTTAAACCACTCGCGAACATCCTCTAAGGTAGCTGACTTCAAGTCTTCTTCATATCCTATAACAGGCCAGGAATAGGGATGTTCGCTGGGGTAGGTATGTTCAGCAATTATTCTCCACGCTTTGCCGTACGGTTGATTTTCATATTGTTTTTTCTCATTAATAACAACACCACGTTGTTCATCAAGTTTTGCCTGATCTATTGCTCCAAGCAGATGTCCCATCCTGTCAGATTCCATCCACAACGCCAGATCAATTGCATTAACAGGTACATTTTCAAAATAGTTCGTCCGATCATTATTAGTTGTACCGTTCATATCAGTAGCACCAACTTTTTCGAAAGGTTTAAAGTATTCATCATTATAATGTTCTGAACCATTAAACATTAAATGTTCAAAAAGATGCGCAAAACCTGTCTTACCTCTTTTTTCATTTTTTGAACCCACATGATACCAGATATTTACCGCAACTATTGGTGCTTTGTGGTCCTCATGCACTATAAGGGTTAATCCATTATTTAAAACATACTTTTTGTAAGGAATATCGATTTTTTTAATCAGGTCTTCATACTTCGAAATATCACTTTTCCCAAGAGCAAAGGTAAAAATAAATATAAGGAGCACTACAATTGAAAATCTTTTCTTCATGTCAACCTCTAGTAATACTTTCAACTCTTTTTAATAATTAAATTATACATAACTAAATTTAAAATTAATAAACTTTATCCAAAAGAATTTTACTATCTAAGGGGCAAATACATACACAAAATAATCTATTTCAATAGCTTTGGTGCTATAAATATAAAGTGACGAAAATATTTGTCATGTAGCTTTTTGTTCTGTGTTTTGGTTTAGGGATATACTTATAGAACGTTGCCAGCATAGAAGAAGTCTTGGTAAACAAAAACTTTTGCAACATTAACTTATTATGTTGTGTTAGGGGGAATACTATTGATCTATGCGATAAAGTAATGTATATCAATTCAATGAAAGTTCCCCACATGTAAAAACTATAAAGGTGTCTCTTATTTTTCCTTTAAATTTGACTCGTAAGCTATCTACCTCAAATTCTGAAGGTAAATTAATTGGGTCATAATGTTCGCCATCATCAGCTATTATTCCATAAAATCCACCTTCAAAGTCCAGATATATAACTGTCCCCTTACCCTCAACAATATCATAATCATTTGATACACAACCAGACAATATAATAAGACAGAACAATAACACTTCCAAAAGGTTTAGAGTCCTCATATCAAACAACTCCAATCAGCTGATATACATCTAAGAAATAGCCACTATGTCGCCTAACGGTTCCAGCATAAAAGGAGTTGCCAAAGGCAATTTGGGCGAAGGGTAGCGAAGACTTTTATCCGCTGTTAGTAGACCCGAACGAGGTGAGGGCAAGGCAACGAAGTTGTCGCAGAGTTCGGGGGCAAAATTCATCTTCACAGTTATACAACCTTCTCCAGTCATCATATTGCCTTAACCAGCACAATTATTGCGAGAATCACAATGAATAATGAAAGCCCAATTTCTAGCCACAGTGGCTTTGTCTTCAAAGACATTAAACTACCTATTCGGGCTCCAATTATTGAGCCTACGACTACCACTACAGCGGGGAGAAACATTATATTGCCGCGAGACCAAAACACAATCGCTCCTGCAATTGCTGTAAAAATAGTCGCAAACAGTGATGTGGCTATTGCTTTTCGAATACTAAGTCCTATTATTTTTAGGAAAGGGGGAAATAAACTACCCCCACTACCTCCACGTAGAATTGTTAGAAAGTTGAGAAAGAATGCTCCTAAAATGATAATATTTGGGCTTGGATTAATGTTTTGTGCTATTTGTGGAAAAGTTCTATTCATATGAATCCCTAATACACTTATAATGGATACGATAACAAAAATAATTACTAAAACCAATGTTGAGATATATCCCGTTAAAAATGCCCCTGTTAAAGTACCCATTATCCCGCCAATTATTACATATGGAGCAATTTCCCAATCTATGTTCTTTCTATGACTTATAGCGCCAGTAAAGGAGGACAATGGTATAACTACTAAATTTATTCCAAAAGCGCTTAACAAGGGCAATCCGGCAACATAAAGAAGTGGTATCCTTATAGATCCTCCTCCTATACCAAACATACCACTCATAAATCCGGCAAAAAGACCTATGAAAAGATATATAAGCATTTGTGTTATTGGTTCCATTTTATTTCCCTCATCATATTTTGTCCCTGAATTTTTGTTAACGGTTTTAGGGTATGCGAAGTTCCGACTTGTCGGAATTTGAGTAAGCAGTAGCGAACTGCATACCCGCTGTTAATCGACATTGCTTTAAACTTTTCACTACCTGTATGCCCATTATTTTAACGCCATCATTTGTCTTCATAGATAATGTTGCTGGTTCAGTAATAAGGCACTGCCCTTCTTTAATATTTATTATTTCCTGATTAACTCTTACTTCTGCTGCCCCCTCGATAACATAGAAAATAACATAAGAAGCCATTTCACAAGTTGGCATCTCTCCACCGGCTTGAAGCTCAATAATTCTTGCTTTAAATTCCTTAGCCTTATAAAAGACATTCTTATCCCCTTCCTCATACGGATATGCTTTCATTGCTTTAAGATCAAACACTTGCATCCTCTTCACCTCCTAAGATTTGTTTGTTTTTTTTTATCACTCCATTCAATTAGTCTTTCTATTAATATTCCCATTATAGCCACAAAAATAATGGTTAAAATGAGTCTTGCTGCCATAAATTTTGGCCCAAGAAATTGAAGCTCTACCACCTCTTGTGGAATTTTTATGCATGCCCATGCAGAGATAAACGCAATGATACAGGATATTTTGGCGCCTTTTTTAATTAAAGCAGAAGCCATAGGAAAAGCTACATAAAGAGGGCCTGTTGGCAATGACCCCATCAATATGCCAAGAAAAACAGCCTTTATTCCAGCAGCTTTACCTAAGTATCTCACAACCATTTCTTTTGGTACAAACACACTGAAAAGACCCATCAATACCATCACAGCAGGAAGTATCAAAATCATTTCAATAAAGAAGTTCCATGAAGTTGTGATTACTGCCTCTTGTTTGTCAGGAAAAATTGATAGTAAAGCTATTGTAATAATTAAAGTGATTCCAAGAATGATAGCATCTCTTTTCATCCCCTTTCTTTGTGTTCCTTTTTCTTTAACATAATCTTTCATAGAAACACCCCCATGATAATACCAATAATGATTGCAATAACAAAACTTATACCATTTCTCATTAAAGCCATTTTCTTTCCTAATTCCTTTATTTCTAAGGGCAGTGTAACCACGCCAATCATGGTTAAAGTGGTAATGAACACTGCAACTGAGGTAACTGATGCTCCGCTTTTGAGGAGAGATGCTGCTAATGGGAAAGAAATTAAAGAGGGGATGTGCAAAAATGCTCCCAACAATGCTACAATAAGTACTCCCCCGAAACCTGCTTGTTCACCAACGATTTTAGAAATTTGACTTTGTGGTATGAAACCTAAAAGCAGACCTATAAAGATTATAATAATGAGAACTGAAGGGATAATACGAAAGAATGACTTTAATGATACAGTTAGTGCTTGTTTTGTTTTTATCCGATCCTTAATAATCGCAAATATTAAACAGCCAAAAGTAAAAACATTTATAAATATGGTAGTTGTATTCATGGTATATTCCTTAATAAATATATAGCAATGTAGTATAACGTTTCGGGGATATGTGAAGTCCCGCTTTGCAGGATTTGGGCGTAGCCAAAGGCGGAGCCATATATCCACCTGTTAGGCGAAGTTATCATTTTAATTCTTTCGTCATTCTATAAAATTGTAATATTTTATCTCTTTGTAAAGGTACTGAAAACTCTTTTATTATTTCATAACCCAATTTCTTGTAAAAGCCAATTGCACCTATATTATTCTTCTCAACATCTAGTACTATCCTTTTAGCGCCCATTATCTCTGCTTCTTGTTCAACTTCAAACATCAACCTTTTTCCCACTCCCATTCCTCTGTACTTAGGGTATGTAGCAATATTGCTGATATAATATTCGCCCTCGTGTAGTTTTCCAACCGTAGCATTAAATTTCATTAATAACGATAACCTACATATTATAACAACACCTATTCTCTTAAATAACAAAAATCCCGTTTTTAAATTTTCTTGTTTCTTTGTTTGCCAATCATACCCCAAGACCATACCAGCTTTCTTTTCATCGACTTCAGCAAAATATACATTTTCAAAAGAAAATAAATTAGAATGACGACAAAACAAATCTTGTAATACTGAGTGTATCCTTCTGCTGAAAAGAATTTGAAAATAGGGAGCAGAGATAAGCATCAAATTGGAAAAATCTTTCTTGTCATCTAAAGTGGCTTTTCTAACTTTTATCATAGTTTACACCTTTGTTCATATCGTTTAATAATTACGCCTAACGTTTGGCGGACATGCGAATTTCGGCTTTGCCGAATTTTGGCGGAGCGAAGC